>NZ_CP095855.1:675000-1012500 GCF_023100805.1 Chitinophaga filiformis | reverse complement strand
GCTCTTTGTCTATGAACGTTATAAGGATATCCGCCTGGTGGGCGCTCCGCCGGAAAGCATTGGCAAGTTCGGCGGCGATACTGATAACTGGGAATGGCCACGTCATACCGGCGACTTCTCCATCTTCCGTGTATATGCGGATAAGGACGGTAAACCCGCTGAATACGCTGCCGCCAACGTGCCTTTGAAGCCCAAACACTTCCTGCCGGTATCCATTAAAGGCATTAAGGAGAACGATTACGCCATGATATTCGGTTATCCGGGTGGTACCAACCGCTACGAAAGCTCTGAAGGCGTAAAGCTGAAAATAACTGTGGAAAATCCTTCTATAGTGGGCCTGCGTAATGTTCGCCTGAAATACATGTTCGAACAGATGAAGAAAGATCCGGCTATCAAGCTGAAACTGGCCTCCTCATATGCCGGCATCGCTAACTACTGGAAATTCTTCGACGGAGAAACTAAACAGCTGGTGAAGTACAAGGTGCTGGAAGAAAAACAGAAACAGGAGGCCGCCTTTGAAAAATGGGCGCAGGGTAAGGATGAATACGCCAATATCTTCGCTGACTATGCTGCATCCTACAAGGCATGGACTCCCTACGCCAAACACCGTATATATATCAATGAAGGCATTATGGGTTCTCCGCTGGCCGCTTTTGCAGGCAGCCTGATGGCGGTAGAAAAAGCACTGGTACAATCCGGTACTTCGGCCGACATGATCAAACAAAGCATCATGGCTGCAGATAAAGCGCGTGCTGCCTTCCTGGAAGAGGAAGATAAAATGAGCGACCAGAAAATACTGGCTGCTACCTGTCACCTGTTCTATACCGATATTCCCCTGGCACAACATCCCATCGGGTTTTATGATGCTATCAAAGCGAAATTCGGTAGCCTGGAAGATGACAATACTTACCGCCTCTGGGCTGCTGCACTTATGTCAGGCTCAATGATCCTCAACGATGCCCGCTGGAAAGCCTTCATTGCCAATCCCGATGCAGTAACCCTGCAAACAGACCCCGCATTTGCTTATTCCAGCGCATTCATCAAGAATTTCACTACCAAATACCTGCCGCTATACAATCAGTTCGTTACCAAAAATAATGACCTGGGCCGCGCTTACCTGAAAGGAAGAATGGAAATGGAACCCACTAAAAACTGGTATCCTGACGCCAACTTCTCCATGCGTGTAACCTACGGCCAGGTAAAGCCATATGCCCCCCGCGATGCGGTAGCATACGACTACGTATGTACCATGAAAGGTGTAATGGAAAAATATGTACCGGGCGACTACGAATTTGACCTGCCGGAAAATTATGTGTCCCTGTACAACAAAAAGGATTTTGGCCAGTATAAAGACCTCCGGAAAAATGATATCGTTACCTGCTTTATCACTACCAACGACATCACCGGTGGCAATTCCGGATCTCCTGTGCTGAACGCAAACGGAGAACTGATAGGTCTTGCCTTTGACGGTAACTATGAGGCGCTGAGCCACAAGATCCAGTTTGATGCCGTATACAACCGCACTATCTGTGTGGATATACGCTACGTACTATGGTGCGTTGATAAACTGGGCGGCGCAAGCAACATCATCAATGAGCTGAAGCTGATTAAATAATACATTCACCAGGTAAAAAAGAGGGTGTATCATACTTTCTGATACACCCTCTTTTATTTGAGCACCTGATAGAACAGCTAGTCGTCCAGGCGATTCTCAATGTCTGATTTTACTTTTCAGTTACCCTTTTTTTATTGATTGCCGTTCTCAATTCTGCCATTGTATCTATACATCAGTGGTCTTCGTGCTACTTCGCCATAATACGGTGGACGGCTTTTACAACACGCTTCTGCTCAATTTTTCATTCAGTACCAATACTCAATTTTTATTTTCAGGTATTAATACGCATTGTTATTCCATGAGTACTCCTTATCTTTGCGTCCGATTTATTTGAAATACCAACAGTCGCGGTTAGCTCCATACACTACAGGCGCTGTTTTTTTAAACCCTGAACCCCAAAAAGAATAATTTTATGCTTTACAGGAAAATGAGTGTGGCCATAGCGGCCATGATGATGTGCTGTCTGTACAGTTGTCATGTAAATCCTTCTGCTGAAAAGACATCCTTGCGTATACAGGATACTCTTCCCGCAGGTACTACTGAGATAGTATTGACCATTAAAGGAAAAGGTTTCAGCAATGTTACAACTGACAATAAAGTAATAGTAGATGACGTCGAAGCGTCAATCATCAGTGCATCTGACAACGAGTTGGTAGTATGCATTCCCGCACGGAAATCAGCTAAGATAGCTGTAACCGTAAAGGTGGGTAATGAAGTATCTGACACTGTTCTTGTGGACAATCAGATCGTTATGCTGGCCGGTAGATAATAGAAAAATGCGGCGCATATACGGAAAAGCAATCGCCCGTTCCGGTATGCGCCGCATTTACTTTTATGCATTATTATTTTGTAACTGCTGCTTTTTTAAATCCATCAAACAACATGGCAATCCTTCCGCTGTCGCGGAACTGCAATTGCCGCTCTTCAAACTTAATCGTGTAAGTCCTGTCACTAAGCATACGCAGGAAAGCGCTTTCCCTTTCATTGGCCTGTGCATCAATACAAGCCATACGTGTGCTTATTACTTTTCCGAAAGTGATCTCGTTGCCATCCAGCTGATATTCACCGGCTACTTTATTACAGCCTCCGTTACCACTGAAGCGATGTGCAGCTGTATCAAACTCCAGCCATATCGGTGATTTTTCCTGGATAGTCCCGTTCATGTTGACGAGGCTCCATCTTTTATCCTGGATACTGCCAATCTGTTGTTTCACCGCCTTTTGCTGGTTACAGGTATTGGCAAGCAGTACAAGGAGCATAGCTGTTAATCTGACCATGATCTTGTGGTTTTTGGGTGTGATGATACCAGCTCAAGAACAAAAACCACTCCATATAGTTCACAACTTCCTGATCCGTCGCAATACTTCTTCATAATAAGCCCGTTTATCTGTGGCTGCAATTTCTATCACCTTTACATCATTGGCCACCAGCATCTCCAGCTTGAACTTGGCGCCCGGCGCAAATTCCGCCGGAATATAATAATACAGGGCATTCTTCACAGGAATAGTATTCTTCTGGAATTTCTGCCTGGCCCTGTAGGTCAGCAGCCACCACAGGTCCGTTTCTACAAAATCGAGCGAGAGCCCGAATATGTGGATATCCTGCATGAAGAAAAGGTCCAGCCAGGAATATTCCCTTACCGGCAAATGCTGACTGATGCGCTGTACCAGCGATTGCCGGGGCGCCTGCGCGCTGGTATATGTTGTGCCAGACACAACATAGTTCCTCATTTGCTGTAACTGACCGCCATAATGCTCAAATCCAAGATTGATGCTAAGTGGGTTCAGGCAATCGCCATGTATATGCCAGTAATTGGTATTCCCGATTTTGTATTTCCTGAATATGCTGAATATCCTTTCCAGGATCAATCCATCATTCTGCGAAGGAATTTCTCCTTCCAGCGTAAATTCATAGTTCGTGGTCAGAATGTGTGCCGGCGCCAGATCGCGGATGGCGGCATGAATATCGTTCTGTTCTATCTTCAGTGTCTTTTCTGCAATAAAGGATTTCAGCTGCACTTCCCGGATATGCTCCTGGCGAATGGCCGTCAGGAAAATCTCTTCATACAATAAGGGAAACGGCTTCCTGTCGTCCAGCTGTATACAGCCGTCCGGGAGGCAGAATGCAACAATGTCATTAAGCAGGTCTTTCCAGCTCTGGCCTTTCGACATGTTATTGATATCATTGCCAACCAATAAGATGGGATTTTTCATGATCAATGTCTTCGTAGGTTATCTATCGCACTCTCTGTATCACCCTGAATGTGAGATTAATTCGCTCTCCTGATACTTTGGTTGTTTTCGGCACCTGGTGTTGCCAGTGATGCTGCAGGGCGCCTTTCATGATCAGCAATGAACCATGCTGCAGGTCCAGCTCATATTTTAACCCTGCCTGCGGATGGCGCAGCATAAAACGACGGGAAGCGCCAAGGTTAACGGAAGCAATAACCGGGTTCAGGCCCAGCTCCGGCTCATCATCCGCATGCCATCCCATGGAATCTTTCCCGTTACGGTAACGGTTCAGCAATACGCTGTTAAAACGTACGCCTGCTTCGGGCTCTATCCGCTCTTTTATCTGTAACAGCTCTTCTGTCCAGGCCTGCGGCGTATAGGTATTACCGGAAAAAGCATAATTGCTGCCGGCATCTCCATACCATGCCATCAGACGGGGAAACAACACTTCTTTGCCATACATCTTCATACGCTCCTGCTGCCACGGGATCCTTTCTGTTAATACCTGCAGATATGATGTAGCCTCCTGCAGGGAAAAGAACTGCGGATAGTAAACCAGTTCACCATCTTTCAGGGTAATATGCTGACCGGCGGGATCGTTGAATAATGGTATTTGCGGCTCCATCACTACAAAGATACAAAGGGGCTGCGCATCTAACATGCGCGCTGTAGAACAAAAAAGCCGCCCCGTTATTCACGAGGCGGCTTATATCTTTAACGCTTTATACTTATGCGTCTGCTTTCATTACTTTAGAAAGTCTCTTTCTGTCTTCCTCATCCAGGTATACTTTACGCATACGGATGTGGTTTGGCGTTACCTCGATACACTCATCGTGCTGGATGTACTCCATACACTCTTCCAGTGTCATCAGGGTCTTAGGCGCAATGCTGGTTGCAGCATCACTACCACTTGCACGCATGTTGGTCAGCTTCTTACCTTCATTCGGGTTCACTACCAGGTCGCCAGGTTTGTTGTTCTCACCGATGATCATGCCTTTGTACACTTCTTCTCCCGGATCTACGAAGAAGAAACCTCTGTCCTGCAGTTTATCCAGGGAGTATGCGGTTGTTGTACCAGCTTCCTTAGCGATCAGCACACCGTTGTTACGGCCAGGGATAGCACCCTTCCATGCTTTATAATCGTTGAAGCGGTGTGCCATTACAGCCTCACCAGCAGTGTTGGTCAGCATCTGCGTACGCAGACCGATCAGACCGCGGGAAGGAATTTCGAATTCCAGGTGCTGCATTTCACCCTTGGTTTCCATGATCAGCATTTCACCCTTACGACGGGTTACCAGGTCGATCACTTTACTTGCAAATTCCTGTGGAACGTCTACTACCAGTGTTTCGTATGGTTCACATTTTTTGCCATCTATATTTTTCAGGATTACCTGAGGCTGACCTACGGTCAACTCAAATCCTTCACGACGCATAGTTTCGATCAATACACCTAAGTGCAGGATACCACGGCCATAAACCAGGAAGCTATCAGCGCTGTCTGTATCAACTACGCGCAGTGCCAGGTTCTTTTCAGTTTCTTTTACCAGACGGTCACGCAGGTGACGGGAGGTAACGAACTTACCATCCTTACCAAAGAACGGAGAGTTGTTGATGCTGAACAGCATATTCATGGTTGGCTCGTCCACGCTGATTACAGGCAATGCTTCAGGAGCATCGAAGTCAGCGATAGTGTCACCAATATTGAAATCTTCCAGACCTACAACAGCACAGATATCACCAGCTTCAACTTCAGTCACTTTCTTTTTACCCAGCGCTTCAAAGATGTACAGTTCACGTACGCGGGATTTTTTGATGGAACCATCTGCCTGCACCAGGGAGATAGGCTGACCTTCTTTAATAGAACCACGCGCTACACGACCTACGGCAATACGGCCCAGGAAGGTAGAGTAATCCAGGGAAGTGATCTGCAGCTGCAGGTTACCTTCCGGGATCTTTGGTTCCGGTACGTGCTTCAGGATACCATCCAGCAGCGGAGTAATATCTTCACATTGAGCCAATGAATCGTTAAACCAGCCATTCTTACCGGAACCATAATAGGTTGGGAAGTTCAGCTGCTCTTCTGTTGCATCCAGGTTGAAGAACAGTTCGAATACCGCATCATGCACCTCGTCAGGACGGCAGTTCGCCTTGTCAACTTTGTTGATTACCACAATAGGCTTCAGGTTCAGCTGCAGCGCTTTTTGCAGTACGAAACGGGTCTGTGGCATCGGCCCTTCAAAGGCGTCTACCAGCAGGATCACACCGTCTGCCATTTTCAACACCCTTTCCACTTCTCCTCCGAAGTCGGCGTGGCCTGGAGTATCGATCACGTTGATTTTCACCCCATTGTATTCAACGGAAACGTTTTTACTCAGGATGGTGATACCACGTTCCTTTTCCAGGTCGTTATTGTCCATGATCAACTCACCTGTTTCCTGGTTTGCCCTGAAAACATTGGTGTGATGCAGGATTTTATCAACCAGGGTAGTTTTACCGTGGTCTACGTGCGCAATGATTGCTATGTTACGGATATTCATAAATCTTGTTCAATTTGTTCTGGCTGGTTGACACAGGTCGGGCCAAAGAAGGCGCAAAGTTACAATAAAATGTGGAAAATGTGGGGATAGGCTTTTAAATAATTGTGATCATTTCTCCAAATGATTCATTAAAAATCTAAGCTCCTGACGAATAATACCCTATAGAACAATGCTTTACGCGAAAAAAACAGCCTGATTTATCGTTTTCAGGCTCACTATAATTAGACCCGCAGATGACAGATTTCATTTTTTTTAATCTATGTTCAGCCCGGTACTGCCCCTTTTTTAGTGAGTCCCCTCCGTCAGCATGGGACGGCCAACAATATTCATTACACTGTCGAACGATGCCTGGTTAGTAGGATTGTCCAGCGCACCGGCAATGTCGATCTTTTCACGGGATGTCAGGTGCCAGCTTAATGCCGCCGCTTTATCCTCTTTCTGGGGCACATACTGGAAGATGACACGGTGGAACTTTCCCGGGAAATAGCCCTCCAGGTAAGTCAGCTCGTTATCCTGCACAAAATCCTGCATAGCGCTCCAATGTGCCTGCATGGTGAATAAGGGGTCAAACATCATATCGTTCAGCTTCATGGACTGTTTGATAGACTTAATATCATTCTTACGGGTATCTCTTACCTGGATGTAAACAATACCATCCGTATTGTCATTGACCCAGTTGCGGAATGTATGCAGGAAACGCATGGACGACTCCTGCCCGAAATTATCCCTGATACCCGCATCCATTACATCCACAATAGGCCTGCTGGGCAAAAATACATTAGGCAATACATATGGGAATGTAGCACACATCCTGATAGCACTGGTAATACGCAGGTCTGCCGCTCCCTGGCTGGCAAAGTACTGTGTGAAGTCCACGCCATCTACATCCCGCACGTTTCTTATTTCGGGCGAATACTCCGGTGCACAAAGGTAGCTGACCGGTTGAGGGGAAATGATCAGGCGACGCCCATCGGCGTTGATCGTAGCGTTCCAGATCAACATAGGTATCTGCGCTTTCTGCTCCGGTTCCCGGTAATCGTTGATAGTGCCGGACAGTGCGTTTCCGGTGTTACTGTTCAGTTGCAGTTCAAAAGCAAAGCCCCTGTCTTTTGCATAACGGTTGTCGCCTATTTTGAATGAACGGAACGGTGTGATAAAATCGTTCACCGCCAGGGAGGTAAACACACAGTTCAGCAGGTCGCGGGAAATGCGTTCTGTATAAGCACTATCCTGTATATTAACGGGGCGTCCTTTCTGCTTCTCCATATACAGGGCCCTGAAATACGATGCGCCCATCATACCACCGGAAGCCCCCGTCATCAGGAATGTATTGTTCATCAGTTGTCCTTTCATCATAAGGTCCAGCCGCTGCAAAACATTCATGCTCCAGGTGGCCGCCCGTAAACCGCCTCCACTGAAATTGATAATTACCATCTTAGGTTTCCCGGGGCCTTTGTACTTCGCCTTCCAGTTCTCCAGGATCTTCAGCGTTTGTTGCTTATCCTGCTCCGCCCGCTCCCATGTAAAGAATTGCTGCAACGCCGTTACACTATATTCGGGCCTTGCCTTCCTTTCACCATAATCAAGTCCATAAGCCTTGTTACGGTTATCAATCAGGTCATGCGTTACCAACCAGTTCAGTCCGAACAACATCACCAGCACCATGGGAATTGCCCAGCTTTGTAACAGGTAAGCATAGGCGCCTGCCACGCCTATCAGGAACGCGAAAAAGATCATTACGCTTGCGCCCGCAGGAATTCTGAATACCGGATAATCCATCAGGAAAGCCAGCACCACCAGGAAAATAAGCGCACACCCTACGGTGATCATCGCTGCAAAATGGTGCTGTTTCAGGATGCTATCCAGATAATGCTTGTTGTAGTGGTCTACATTCCTGGCCCGGCGGATTTTCCAGGGAGAGTTGAAATAATTATGTACAGGCAATGCATTTTCGTCTTTCTCCTGTGTTGGTTTCAATACGAGGCGCAGGAAATTACGGGGATTGCCAAATTTCCTTTCCAGCCTGCGGCCAATATTTTTGTCTGCGTTAAAAAAGTAGAAGAAACTGAAGAAGACGATGAAGAGATATCCGCATATAAACCCTTCCGTCAGCAACAATATTTCCGGCACTGAACTCAATTGCTGGTAGCGCTGGTATTCCCAGCCGCGAAAAAGCAGGTTCAGCATGAAGGCAATGGGAAAAATAGAGTTGTTCAGGCAGTATTTAAAAAAAGGCTGGGATGTGGTTGCAAGAAATTTAAAACGGCCGGTGTGAAGAATGAAAGTCGTGATGTTCCAGCTCATGGCAAACAAGCCGGTGGCCAGGCCCAGGATGGATGTACTGTAAAAATTCACATTGCCCAGGTACTCTGGCGCCAGAAACAAAGCGTCGCCACCAAATAACTTGGCAAATTCCCCATTTATAGTGCTGAAAAGTATAGCCCAGAACACCAGCAACACCTGGTACTTGCGGAAATGAAGCAAGAACAGTTGTATAGGGAACGAGTAAAAGATCCTGACCAACAAAGATTTCACTTTCATCCGATACGCTAATTACAATAAACTTACGAAAAAGTTTAACATGTTACCGACCGGATGTTCGATCTTCTAAACTTTCGCTGCCTTATTTCTGCTGAGGTATAAGGTCCATACAAGAGAGAGTAACAATAACATCCCCACGCCCTGGTGCAGTATACCCTGCAGTAGTGGAATTCTTACCTGGCTGCCCAGCAGGGTGAGCACTCCCAGCATTACCTGCAGTAATACCAGCAGTAAAGGCACATAGCGGATGCGGTGAAGCAGGCTGTTTTCCGGCGCCTCAGAGGCTTTCCACCACCATATTACCACGAGGATAGTAATGAGGTAGGCCAGGCCGCGGTGAATGAACTGTATCGTGATCGCATTGTGGGTGATATCTGTCAGCAGGCTTCCCTGTGTGAACATGCCCATTGGCCACCACATACCATTGATATCGGGCCAGGTATTCGCTACAAGCGCAGCATGCAGTCCTGCCATGAAAGCGCCGAAGATCAGTTGTAAGGTGAGTACTGCCAGCAGCCAGCCGTTCAGTTTGCGCAGGCCAGGCATAGATAGGATCTCCTTTTTATCAGTACTCAGTTTCAATGCAAACCAGAATGTGTAACACAGCAATACCAATGCTGCAATGAAGTGTACTGCCAGCCTGATGTGGCTTACATACAGGTCTTCCGTATTCAGTCCGCTCTGCACCATGATCCATCCGATAGCGCCCTGTAAGCCTCCGAGCAGGAACAGGATGATCATTGGCTTAACCATAGAGGCATCGAGCTTCTTTTTAATAAGGAAATAGATAAAGGGAATTGCAAAAACCACCCCGATGAAGCGGGCCCAGTTACGGTGCAGCCATTCCCAGAAATAGATGGATTTAAAATCGGACAGCGTAAAATGCCGGTTCATATACTGGTACTGCGCAATCTGCTTATATTTCTCAAAGGCCGCCTGCCAGGCATCTTCCGTCATAGGCGGCAATGCCCCCATGATGGGCTTCCATTCGGTAATGGACAGTCCGGAGCCGGTCAGCCTGGTGATCCCTCCCAGCAAAACCTGGACGATAAGCATTCCCACCCCTATATATAGCCAGATTGCCACCGGCCGCTGCTGTTGTAATCTCGATTTTTCCATAAACGCCAGCAAAGGTAGGTATCAATTAACAATTAAGAATGACATTCGTCATCTCTTCCCGCCCGTTTGATAATCGTATGTTAACCTGCCCGTAACTTTCCGTTAATGTATCCCATCGATCTTTGCGGCGATTTAAGGAACCATGTATTAGCTAATACAAACAGACAACACCATCTAAACAAAAACAAACATTTTTGTATGAAACGCATATCGTTTTTATTAGCCGCAATCCTCGTAAACGTATCTTTTTCGAAAGCCCAGGAGACTACCTATGCATACAACGACACCAGGGTAAGCATGGTAGCGAACAATGATGAAACCCCTGCTGCTGTGACAGCCTTCAAACTGAAAGTTGCGCAGATTGACCCTGAGGCACTTGTGTTTAAGATCACTGTTGAGAATCCCGGCGTTGAAAGAGTAACACTGAGCATCAAGGATGCCAACAACTATGTACTGCACCAGGAATCACTGCCTGTTACCATGCTGTACGTAGCTAAGTTCAACATGCAGGAACTGCAGGACGGCGCTTACACTTTTGAGATCAGAAGAGGCAGGAACAGGCTCGCGGAAAAGATCGTGAACATTAAGACAGAAACAAGCATCAACAGAACAGTATCAGTACAATAAGCATCCGTACGAAAGATATTGCTATCCATAAAAAAGATAGTGCCAGATGAATGGCCTTAAAGGCATACTTCACCTGGCACTATTGCCTATTTATCCCGTTTTCTATACCTATTTCTTTCCTCCCAGCGCCTCATACAGCACTTCCATGATATTCTCACGCACGTGCTGTGTTATGAGCTTTTTATTATCTCCGCCGGCAGGGCATACGCGGTTGCTCAGGAAGATAAACACCAGCTGCGACTGCGGGTCGACCCATATGCAAGTGCCTGTAAAGCCGGTATGACCGAAGGTAAGCGGTGAGGCGCTTTTACATGGATACGCTTCTCCATGCCGGCCATTGTCTTTTTCCGGTTTATCAAATCCCAGTCCCCGCCTGCTCACATTACTGTTGTAGCTGGTGAACAATTGCAGCGTTTCAGCTTTGATATATTGCTTCCCGTCGTATGTACCTCCATTCAGCAACATCTGCATGAGAATGGCCAGATCGCCCGCATTGGAGAACAGTCCGGCATGTCCCGCCACACCGCCAAACATGGCCGCGCCGGGATCGTGCACATCTCCCCGTATCCACTGGCGGCGGAAGATTGGCTCATTCTCTGTCGGCGCCAGTTGCGACAACTGGAAGCGCTCCCTTGGACGGAAGCCTGTATTCTCCATGCCCAGCGGCTCATAGAATGTTTCCCGTACATAGCGGTTCAGTTTCTTGCCTGTTATCTGTTCCACAATTTCTCCGAGGAAGATGAAGTCATTGTCGCTGTACACATATCCCTGTTGCGGTTTTAACGGGCTCTCCAGGATGCGGCGGTACATGGTATCCACATAATCGCCTCTCATATAGAGATGTTCTGCCACCCGCACGGAGTACACAGAATCTGCATACGTATGGAACAATGCTGTATCCGGAATTCCTTTCGCATCTATCACCTCCTTAAAGAAAGGAATGAAGGCCACCAGTCCCGCCTGGTGCAGCAGTACATCGCGGATGCGCAGGCCCGCCTTATTCGATCCTCTCACCCATGGCAGATAATCGCCCAACGTAGCATCGAGGCTCAGCTTTCCTTCATCATAGAGGCGCATCACAGAGAGGGTGGTTGCGCATATCTTGGTCACTGAGGCCAGGTCATAAACGGCACTGGCAGTAACAGGCTCGCGCTTGCTGTAATCAAAATATCCGAAGGTCTTATCGTATACGATCTTACCATCTTTCATTGCCAGTATCTGGCAACCCGGTGCGGCGCCTTTGGCGATCATGTCATTGGCCAGCACATCTATCTTCTGCAATACCTGGCTGCTCATACCCACTGTCTCCGGCTTCACATGCGGTAATTCCGTTTTTACCACAGGGGGCGGCGGCGTTTGTATAATACCCGTGCCATAAGGGAAGTTCGGACACACCGTTACCGGCAGTTTACCCTTTGCCGGCTGCTGACCAAATAAGATAGCAGCCGCTGTGCGCTGAGTATTTTCATCATCTTCATAAGCCGCAATAATGGTAGGCGCATCGCAGAAATACTGGATAGCATATGGATTGCCAAATACAACTGTGGCCGAAGGCATTTCCTGTTGCAGCTGCTGGATCAGCAGACGCTCTGCCGTACTGATGCCGAAATTATTTGCCGGACGACGCGCATAATTATGAAGGCTGATGATCACCGCCTGGTAATCCCGCTTCAGGCGCTCTACTACCTGCGGTACCTGTGTTTCCGACTGGCGGGATGTGAAAATAAAGGAATTCACATCTGGCCGGAGAGTTTTGATAGTCTGCAGAAACGCATTATTCACATCCGCACCCACCGCAATAACTGCTACCGTGCCGGGCGTATGCTGGGTGAACGGAATAAGGTTATTATCATTCTTCACCAGGGTAATGGCTTGCTCGCCGATGCTCCTGGTAAGTGAATCCGTCGCCGCGTTCAGATCACTTGTCAGGTTGTTAACATCTATTACCTGCGGTTTATTCAGTCCCAGTTTATATTTGGCCAGCAACACCTTCTTCACCCGCTGGTATACTTCCTCTTTCGAGATCTGACCCCTTCTGATGGCCCGTTTGATGGCATCCACACTTCCCGCGGCGGTAGATGGCAGCATCA
The DNA here is from genome assembly GCF_023100805.1 of Chitinophaga filiformis. NCBI lineage: Bacteria > Pseudomonadati > Bacteroidota > Chitinophagia > Chitinophagales > Chitinophagaceae > Chitinophaga > Chitinophaga filiformis. The sequence goes on along the minus strand of NZ_CP095855.1, from coordinate 999,740 downwards.
TCATGTCATTTCCGGCCAACAGTGACTGTGCAGCCTCTTCCCCGCCGGTATAAAACTTCGCAATACCCTTCATTTCCAATGCATCAGTGATGACGATGCCTTTGTAACCAAGCTCTCCTTTCAGAAAATCGGTAATGGCTTTATGCGAAATGGAAGTCGGCGTATTGGGCGTACTGTCCAGCGCCGGAATATAGAGATGGGCCATCATGATACTTTGTACGCCGGCCTCTATGGCCCTGCGGAATGGATAAAGCTCCAGCGAGTCCAGCTGCGCCCTGCTCTTGCGGATCACGGGCATATCGAGATGAGAATCTACATCCGTATCGCCATGCCCGGGAAAATGTTTGGCCACCGCCATTACATTCTGCTCCTGCATGCCTTTGATGACCTGCACACCCATACGGGCTACCTGGAATTTATCCTGGCCGAAAGAACGGTCGTTGATCACCGGATTGTTGGGGTTGTTATTCACGTCCATATCGGGCGCATAATCCACATGAATACCCAGGCGCCGGCATTGCATAGCCAGTACCTGGCCGTAGCGGTAGGCAAGGGCGCTGTCCTGCATGGCGCCCAGCATCAGCTGGCGCGGCAGGGGCGTTACACTGTCCAGGCGCATACCCAGTCCCCATTCGCCATCTATGGCGATCATAAGCGGGGTTTTCGAGATGGATTGGTAGTAATTGGTAAGATTTGCCTGCCTTACAGGGCCTCCCTGGAAAAAGATGAGCCCCCCTACTTTGTTTTCCCGGATGTCTTGCACAACTTTTCTAACGTGGTCCTGCCCGAGGTTGGAGTGCGCCCTGATCATGATGAGCTGAGCAATGCGCTCATCGTCATCCAGCGACTCGAAGACGCTGTCCACCCAGCGGGTGGCATCATCATCCTGCCTTACCTTCAGGGGTTTGTTACTTTTTGCTTCATGTAGCACCTGCTGCTTTGGTGTTCCCGGCCCCGGTTCCATTCCCGGCATTCTCCGGGGCACACCCCCTCCTATCATGCATAGCGAAGAGAGACCTAAAATCATTAATTGCTTCATCATCATCGACTAAACTTACAAATTATTACTCCATAGTACATAGCATTCCGACCATGGATCCGAACATTTTTATGTTTAAACAGCTAATTTTTTTTCCTTGACAACTTCATCGTGGATATCATACGGCAGTAGAAATGTTTATATTTACGTTAACCTGTGGTATGATTTATTTACATAATGTCTGTAAAAGCGATGCGTTAACCATTACACATCAACAGTGAACTTCTTAAAAATAATCCATTATTTACAGCAAATCATTAAAACATATCTAGGAAATTTCTTAAATATTTTACGTTATTCAAGCAATTGCAATTTTAGTTACCAATACATTCAATTGTTTGCTATATTTGCATTCTTGCTAAAGCATTTTTTAAAACATGGTCAATATCATTTTATTTGGCCCTCCCGGTAGCGGAAAGGGCACTCAGAGTGCTAACCTGATTAATAAATTCGGGCTCATTCACCTGTCCACCGGCGATTTGCTGCGCAGTGAAATTGGAGCCAAAACACCACTGGGCCTCGAAGCCAAAAAAGTGATGGACCAGGGTATACTGGTGCCAGATGAGGTGGTGATCGGCATGATCAGCTCCAAACTGGATGCCAACCCGGATGCAAGAGGTTTTATTTTCGACGGCTTTCCCCGTACCACTGCCCAGGCAGAGGCGCTGGATAAATTACTGGCACTGAAGAAAACTTCCATCTCTGTTGTGCTGGCACTGGAAGTACCCGAGCATGAACTGATCAGCCGTTTGCTGGGCAGAGGCGCTACCTCCGGTCGTCCTGACGATGCGAATGAAGATGTGATCAGGGCCCGTATCGTTGAATATCACAACAAGACCGCTCCTGTAGCTGACCACTATGCCAAATATGGTAAGTTCAAGAAGATCAAGGGCGAAGGCTCTGTTGAGGAGATTTTTGAGCGCCTGAGCAAAGAGATAGACAGCCTGGTAATAGAGGAAAAAGTATAACAAGCTATTCCATATATTTTAAACGCAAAGATTGTAAGTAAGCATTTTAGCGCGCTATGCGTACTTTAAATGCCCGAACTTAACGATCTTTGCGTTTTTATATTTACACGCCTCCCTTCAACACGGGGGCGTGTAACATTAAGCATAAATCAAATACTTTGGAAAGAGGCAACTTCGTTGATTACATAAGGATCTACGCAAAATCAGGTAAAGGAGGCGCAGGTAGTGCACACTTCATGCGTACCAAATACAACCCGGAAGCCGGTCCCGACGGTGGTGACGGTGGCCGTGGCGGGCATATTATCCTGAAAGGGAATTCCCAGCTATGGACATTGCTGCACCTGCGCTGGTATAAGAATGTGGTGGCAGAGGACGGCGGTAATGGCCGTGACAATAACAGTACCGGTAAGAACGGCGAAGACATTATCATTGAAGTCCCCCTCGGCACCCAGGCATTTGATGAGGAGACCGGCGATATGGAGGCAGAGATCCTGCATGATGGCGAAGAAGTGATCTGGATTCCCGGCGGCCAGGGCGGGCGCGGCAACAGCTTTTTCAAATCGGCCACCAACCAGGCGCCTGATTATGCACAACCGGGTATGCCCAGCATTGAAGGCTGGAAAGTGCTGGAGCTGAAGATACTGGCAGACGTAGGACTGGTAGGTTTCCCCAATGCCGGCAAGTCTACCCTGCTTTCCACCATTACAGCTGCCAAGCCTAAAATAGCAGACTACGCATTTACTACCCTCACCCCTAACCTGGGTATGGTGCCTTACCGCAACGACCGTTCATTTGCTATTGCAGACCTTCCCGGTATCATTGAAGGGGCACACGAAGGAAAGGGACTGGGGCACCGTTTCCTGCGCCATATCGAAAGGAACTCCGTATTGCTGTTCCTGATCCCGGCAGACAGCCAGGACCATAAAAAAGATTTTGAGGTACTGATGAATGAGCTGGAGCAATATAACCCGGAACTACTGGATAAACAGTTCCTGCTGGCCATCAGTAAAAGCGATATGCTGGACGATGAGCTGAAAGAGGCCATTGCTAAAGAGCTGCCTGATAATGTGCCGCACGTATTCATTTCTTCCGTTACCCAGCAAGGCTTGTCCGAGCTGAAGGATATGTTGTGGCAGGCACTGAACAACAATACTGAGAAATAACTAAAAAGGGATCAGGAATTGAATATGGGCATTGCCGCCGTATCCAATTCCTGATCCCACATATATCGTTTAGCCCATCTCCGTTAGAAAGATCAGCTACTAAAAAAATTCAATCCTGGCTACCCCTTAATTCTTCAGGCCCAGGTATTGCTGCACCGCTTTATAATTGTTCCAGTCTATCGGCGCTTTACGTGCCGGTGTGCCTCCGGGTATGAGAATATACCTGTATTGCTGGTACTTGACGTTGTTCTGTGTTACAGTACTGATATCTCCATTGGAATAGAGCTCAATGGTATTGAGATAGAAAAGCGGATTGATGCTTAATCCCGTATAAACGTTAAAATACGGTAATGGTATAACGGTTGGATCAGCAGCACTGAAACCATTCAGGTACACCTTGATCTCGCCGGAAGTCAGCATATCAAGTGTAAGTCCTGCCACATCTATCTGTGAAAAATAGCCAACAGTATCAATACTGCCGTCTGAGTTATGAACGGTATCAGGCTTGTACTGTACGTCCAGCCAGTCTGAATAGATCACATTGGCAGTACCCTCAGGACCGGCAGGGCCAGCGGGACCAGCAGGGCCGGCAGGACCAGCGGGACCGGCAGGGCCAGCAGGACCAGTGTCTCCATCTTTACCGCACGATGCGGCAAATAATGCGAAAGCCAGCAAAAGGCAGGAAATAATGTTGAAGGACATTCGTTTCATGAGTAAAATTTTGGTTGTTATCAAATGGGTAAATATTACTGTGCTACTATGCTCGGAAACAGATATGCAGGCGATCCGGGGGCTGCAAAAATGATGTTTTCTACAGAATTATCACTCATTAAATATACAAAAGAAACGGTGGTTTTAAATAGCCGGGTCAATAGAAATATTCCTCTCGTGAATGAGCGTTCTGTTAAAAAAAACCGCGGGAAACCACCCTGCTAAATACCCGTCTGCGTGAAAAACCAGAAACTGCCCGCAGCCTGAAAGGCCGGCTGAAAGCTCAACTCACTTCTACCCTGCTTCTTTCATTAAGTTGCTTCAGAACGGGAATAACAGATGCAGGTTACTGCGGGATTTCGATTATCCGTTACAGAAAGCTATCAGGGATTAAATTTATTAACTGGTTGAGCAAACAATCGAATGCGTCCCAGGCAAACAATCAAACGCTTCCCTGGTAACAGTCTAACGGAAGCCCCCTTCTACCGGGGCAACCAGGAGATCACACTTGTGCGGCTGGAACAATTTCTCGTTCCTGGTAATGCATAAGTCTGCATTTATTGTTTACTTTACAAAAAAATACCCTGTGAAATACATTATTACAGCATTCATTGGTGCATGCTTTATTAGTGCATGCCAGCCATCTGCCCCAAGCACCACCGCCAAAACCGATAGTACCGCCGCTAAAGCAAGCGTAATAGAGGTTCCCCTGGAAGCAAGGATACTGGGTACCTATAAAGGCGACTTTGGCGGTAGCCCCATTTATATCACCATCAATTACTGCAGCGGCAACAAAATAGCTGGCTACAATACGCACAAAGGCCTGAGAAGAAATATAAGCGGCAATATTACCAACAAAGGAAACAAACTGGATATCCAGCTTGCTGAACCCGGCGATCATGAGTTTGATGGCGTTTTCTCCCTGGTAATGGATACATCGCTCAACAACGCAACCGGCTCCTGGAAACCGGTTAACGATAAATCCCTTACCCAAAAGCAATTGAACCTCACCAGGATCAGACAGGATGCCGAATACCTTGGCTTTATGTCAGGAGACCACTGTGATATCTTTTTTGACAGAGATGGCAGCTGTACGTTGAACTTTTATGAAAAGGTAAATGATTCGACCTTCTCTAAACAAATGAACACGCTGAGAGGCACCTGGGAAAGGCAATCGGATACGGTGGTGCAGGTGAACTGGCAGCCCAATCCCGCTTATCAGCCACGGTCTACTACGTTTGCGCTCGAATATAACTCGGGTGAAGGGACTTATGAAGACGCCGTTGTCGGCGCCAAAGGAGATATTTTCAATTTCCATGTAAGCGAGTACTGATCTATGGTGCCCCTCTCAAAACGTGTAGCCTTTTACCTGTTTGCGGCCATCATCCTGTACACATCCTGGTTGATGTTACTATTGAGTCTTCCCTATACTACCTTTGACAGGTATGTCGATTTTCTCATGACCAAACAGCTGGTATATCACATCCGGCACTGGCGGATCAGCTTCTATGTACATGTTTTTACCAGCATCATCGTACTTATAGCAGGGCTGTTGCAATTCAGCAATTATCTGCTAAAAAAATTTCCCGGCCTGCATCGCAGGTCCGGGAAAATATATGCAATAGTCATTTTGTTCTTCAGTGGTCCGGCCGGTTTGGTCATGGGCTTTTATGCCAATGGCGGATTGCCGGCCCGTATCAGTTTTGTGCTGCTGGCTTCCCTGTGGCTACTCACCACTTTCCTCGGCTGGCGCTATGCCCTGCAACGAAAGTGGCGTTTACATACCGGCATGATGATCCGTAGTTATGCACTCACCCTATCTGCCATTTCACTACGCCTGTATGCATTCCTGATCGGCGCCTTCAATCTCCCCATCCATCCCATTCCAGCCTATATCCTGATCTCCTGGCTCAGCTGGACATTGAACCTGCTGATCGCGGAAGCTATTATACGTTGGGGACTGGCTTATCTTAACGATTCATTCCCAACAGATTGTCCTTCCTCACAAAATGGCCATCATCTGTAATGTTGTATAATTGTTTCTCCAGCAGTTTCACATCCACCAGCTCATTGTCATCATAGCCCTCTTTTTCCGGGTCCTTCTTATACACCTGGTTAAACAATCCTATCTCGATATCTCCATTCTCCCTTAATGTGGCCACGCGGAAAGGATCTGCCAGTTTTTCGTGCCCTCCTATCAGTAATTTGTCGATCAGCTTACCAACGTGGTCAAAGCTGACGATATAGTATTCCGCCGGGGTATTCTCACTGATCATGACATCCTTGGTGGCATAAATTATTGTCTTTATGCTATCAGTTGCTTTCGCCAGCCCCACATGATAAAATTCAACTCCTACGTCACGGGAGAATTTACTGTCACGCATTTCAGCCACAAAACGTTCATACTCGTATGAAATGTAGTCTTCTCCAAGCTTTTTACTATACCTCTCATCCAATACCAGGGGATAGGAAACCGGTTTGAACTCATGCCAGAACAGGTTCCATTGCAGTTTGTCAGGATCAGTAGCACCGCTCAATGCTACGGTAACCATCCCTTGAAAATCCGAAGTATTGTCTCTCAGATATGCGAGATCTTTGTCCTCAAAAATGTTTTTGGCATTGCTGTAGCCAAATTCAATAGCAGAGATGAGATAATAACGTGCAGACTCTTCCACTTCCGCCCTGGAATACACGCAGGCCAGGTTATACAACACCTTTGAAGTAGGCTTGTAGTCCAACAGCTCTGCTATCTGATAAGCAGAAGCCGCATCCTTCAGATTGTTCAGGTCTGCCAGTGCATTACCCAGCTCAAAATAAGCCCTCGCTTGCGGCTGTTGTAAGATAGACTGTTTAAACAGTTTCACCCCTTCTTCCGGGTTCTTCTGATTTCTATATGCATCTACTCCCTTCAGAAAATATTTATCAGACACCTTGCTCTTACCCTCCGTAAGGGAGACAGCATGCAGCACCAGTTGCTTATCGAATATCTGGTCTTCGCTGATCACAGCGGTGAATTGTCCCTTCCCCGGATGTTGTGGGTCATTCTTTGATCGGTCGTCCGGGGCGTTTGGGGCATTGCAGGCAAACAGGGAAATACCGGCTGCCAGCAGTAATACATAGCGCATAGGAAATTGCTTTATCATATAAAGATAATAACAAGTATTAAAATAATGCATCAGCTGTCATCTTCATCATTCCGGCGGGGAATACTGTTTTTTGCAGGAACCATTCGCTGTTCTTATCCATCTATGAAGCAGACTTTAGCCATATATAACCCATATATAACCCATATCTTTAGAAATATGGATTATATATGGGTCATATATGGCTTATATATGGGTTATATATGGGTTATCTCCGGTAAAGCAGTATAGCAGCGGCCTTACAAGGATTATATAAAATACTTGTTTTATAAATGATTGGGAATAAATACGATTTATCTTATCCCCGATTCGTATAGGTTAGAATTTCTACCAGTTTTCGCTGTCATTAGATCCAAAGATCAGTTTCGGCGCCTCAGGCATTGAGACTTTATAAGTTGTATGCAGATGCGCTGCGAAGACGCTTCCCGGGCAAAAAAAAACCACTGGCAATAAATATTACCAGTGGTTCAATGATGTTGCTATGGAGCCAACCATGGGATTCGAACCCATGACCTACAATTTACGAAACTGTTGCTCTACCGGCTGAGCTAGGTTGGCATACAGTCCACGCAATTTAAGTCATTCAGCTGCAAGGGAGCAGCATTGCTGTTTAAAACAATCCGCCTAAGGGTCCCAGCATACCACCGGCAATTCCTTTCATTTCAGATTCCCAGGCATTCTCTGCGTTTTTCAGAGCCCGGTTCAGTGCTGTGATCAGCAGGTCTTCCAGCTCTTCCTTATTGTCTTTTTCGAGCAGGCGTTCTGCGATATCAATACTTTTTACCTCCCGGTTTCCTGTCACCACAACCTTTACCGCACCATCTCCGGCCTCGCCGTCAACAGTGATCAGGGCCAGGCGTTCTTTACTTTCTTTCATTTTAGACTGCGCTTCCTGCAGTTTTCCAAATAGATCTCCGAACATGGTTAGTTGATTTTAGGCCGCGAATATATTCCTCTTTTCTTTATCTTAACAGCTTAAATGTACAGGATGTTGGAAACTAAAGTATGTATTGTTGGTGCCGGCCCTGCGGGAGCTGCTGCAGCCCTTCAGCTGGCGCAACTCGGTATTGAATGTATCATCGTGGACAAGGCTGTTTTCCCGAGGGACAAAGTGTGTGGAGATGGCCTTAGCGGAAAAGTGATCACTGCGCTGAACCGTATCGATCCTGCCATTGCAACCCGGCTCAAGGAAGCCAATTTCAAGGTTAACAGTTGGGGCGTCACTTTCGTGTCTCCCGGCAGGCATAGCCTGGATGTAGGTTACCGCCCCGACTATAACAGCAATAACCAGGGCCATAAAGAAACGCCTATTGGCTACGTATGTAAACGCCTGGACTTTGATAATTTCCTGGTAGAAGAGGTTAAACGCAGACCGGAGATCAAACTGCTGGAAGGCGTTACTGTGGAAAAGTACGAACTGAAGGAAGACGGTTACATCGTAACCGGCAGCAAAGGTTTCCAGGTAAAGGCCCAATTGCTCATCATTGCCAATGGCGCTCACTCTTCCTTTACAAAGGATGTAGCCAATATTACCATGGAGCCGAAACATTATGTAGCCGGCATCCGCGCTTATTATAAAAATGTCAGCGGCAATAACCCCGACAATTTCATAGAACTGCACTTCCTGAAAGAGCTCCTGCCGGGCTATTTCTGGATCTTCCCCCTGCCAAACGGAGAAGCCAATGTTGGCGTAGGTGTGCTCAGTGAGGCGGTGCGCAGGAAGAAGATGAACCTGAAGAAGGCCATGCTCGACATCATCGCCAATGACCCTGTGTTTAAAGAACGTTTCAAAAACGCAGAACTGGTCAGCAGCATTGAAGGCTACGGTCTGCCGCTGGGCAGCAAGGTAAGGGTCATTTCCGGCGAGCGTTATATGCTGGCAGGAGACGCTGCCTATCTCATTGATCCTTTCACCGGTGAAGGTATCGGTAATGGTCTTTACTCCGGGCGCATCGCTGCCTTAAAAGCGGCAGATGCCCTCAAAGCCAACAACTTTTCCGCTGAACAACTGGCGGCTTACGACGCTGAGGTATACCGCGTAATGGGACCTGAGCTGAAATTGAGCCATCGCTTGCAGAAGCTGATCAGATATCCATGGCTGTTCAATACCCTTATGAAGGTAAGCAGCCGTAACAAGCAACTGCAGGAACTGTTGTCCTGCATGTTCTATGAGGTAGACCTGCGTAAAAAACTGGCCAAACCCTCCTTCTATGTTAAACTGTTATTCAATCGCTAGCAGTGAAGAAAACATTTATTCTGATATCCCTTGTAACCGGTTTCCTGATGTCATCTGCATCTGCACAACAGGCCTATTATACCCGCAAAAGCAGCGGTCTGCTGGATCTTACGCCGGCAGGCGCAACGCATCTTGCGGAATTGCCCCTGCGCTGCATGCAGCAGGAATTCCCTTATAAGACCGGGATTGTCTTCTCAGACTCATCCCTTGTTACCGCTCCGAAAGCCTATCATCCGGCCTTTTATGGTTGTTTTGACTGGCATAGCAGCGTACATGGCCACTGGATGCTGGTGCGCCTGCTGAAATCATTCCCTGATCTGGCAAAGAAACAGGAGATCATCACCAAGCTGTCCCAGAACCTGACCGCGGCCAACATTGCGCAGGAACAGCAGCTGTTTCAGAACAAGGAGAATAAGAGCTTTGAACGCATCTACGGATGGAGCTGGCTTTTACAACTGCAAAGAGAGCTCCTGACCTGGAATGATCCCCTGGGCAGGCAACTGGCCACCAATGTACAACCACTGGCATCCCAGTTCTCCAAAGCTTACATTGACTTCCTTGGCAAACTGGTCTACCCTATCCGTGTAGGCGAACATACCAACCTGGCATTCGGGCTCTCGCTGGCATGGGACTATGCCGCTACCGCGAATGACACTGCCCTGCAGCAGGCTATCCGCCAGGCGGCTATGCGTTTCTATGCGGCCGACAGGAACTGTCCTGCTGCCTGGGAGCCCGGCGGTTACGACTTCCTCTCTCCCTGCCTGGAAGAAGCAGACCTGATGTGGCGCATCCTGCCGGCAAAAGAATACCAGACATGGATCAAAGCATTCCTGCCAGAACTGTTTGCTAAAACAATAACTGTGTTCAAAGTAGCACAGGTAAAAGATGTAACAGATGGCAAACTGGTACACCTGCATGGCCTGAACCTGAGCCGGGCCTGGTGCCTGTACGGCATTGCACGCCATGTTACCGAAAACCGGGCCGCCATTCTGCAGCTGGCTAACCTGCACCTGGAGTCTGCCATTCCGCATGTTGCCAGCGGCGACTATGCCGGCGAACACTGGCTGGCATCTTTTGCAGTGTATGCGCTGACGACAGAAAATAACTAATTGCCTTTTTATTCCTATGCACCGGATATTGCTGCTCATTGCGTTAATTGTCTGTTGTTTCTCTGCGGGGGCCAATGCTCAGCAAAAAAACTTTTCCATTACACCGGCGCCGGCCTGGCTGGTACCTTATCAGCCCGACCTGAAACAGGTGCCTGACGCCCGCGACGTAAGTAACGGGTATTATATACTGCTGTTTGAAGAACAGCAACACGTAGAACAATCTGCCGTATACCACCATATGATCAGGCAGATCGTATCGGAAGCCGGTATTCAGAACGGCGCTGAAATAACGGTCGACTATGATCCGGTGTACGAAAAGCTGCACTTCCATAAGATCCTCATCCGGCGCAACGGGAAGGTGATCAACCAGCTACAGGCATCGAAGTTCAAAATACTGCAACAGGAAGACGATCTGTCCCGCTTTATATACAGCGGCCTCTATACCGCGTACTTCATCCTGGAAGATGTGCGGAAGGGAGATCAGATCGAGTTTGCCTATACGATAGAAGGAAATAATCCCATCTTCGAACATAAGTTCACCAGCCTTTTTTACCTGGCATTCTCTAACCCGGTGGTGAATTTTCATAAAAGCATTATTGCATCCCCCAACCGGGAGATCCGGTTTAAAACCTTCAACACCGCACCTATGCCCGACAGGCAGATGGTGAACGGCATGCAGGTATATAAATGGGAAATGACCAACTTACCATCCATGGAAGCGGTAGATGATACGCCTACCTGGTTTGACAACTTTCCCTTTGTACAGGCCACAGAATACAAAGACTGGCAACAGGTGATCCAGTGGGGAGACCGGGTGAACATGGTACCAGCTCCCGGCCCTGCCCTGAAAGCCAAGATAACCGAGTTCAAACGGGAAGCGGGCAATAACAAGGAGAAATACATGCTCAAGGCTATCCGCTTCGTGCAGGATGATATCCGTTATATGGGTATTGAGATGGGCGAATACTCCCATCGGCCTAATACGCCCGACAAAATATTGCTACAGCGTTTTGGCGACTGTAAGGATAAATCGCTGCTGCTGGCCACTCTCCTCAAAGCCAATGGCATCTATGCCAATATGGCCTATGTGGATACCTATACCAGGGGCCATGTGGTGGATTATCTGCCGGCGCCGGACCTCTTCAATCACGCTATTGTTTATGCAAAACTGGAGGGACGGGAATACTGGATAGACCCTACCATCAGCTATCAGCGGGGCAACCTCTCCATGCTGACCGTACCCGATTACCAGCAGGGCCTTGTTATTGACCCTGTGGGAAAGAACAGCTTCACGCCCGTTACCAATACAGGCAAGGGCAAAACCATCATTCATGAACATTTCCTGCTGCCTTCCGACCGTAAGGACAAAGGCTCGCTGACTGTTACTTCTATATTCACCATGCAATATGCAGACGATCAGCGGGACGGGCTGGCCAACAGCAGCAGGAAGGATAATGAAAATACCTTCCTCAACTATTATAAAAATGCCTACGGCAGTGTTACGCCCGATTCTCCGCTGCAGGTAACAGATATTCCTGACAGTAACCGGATCATCCTCAAGGAAAGTTATATCCTGCAATCTCCGTGGAAGACTGACAGCACAAAGGATCAGCGGATCAATTTCAACATGAAGGCTAATCTCCTGAGAGATGCCTTGCCGGAATATGCGGAAGAAGATCGCAAGGCAGCCCCCCTGCAATTGCGTTATCCGTTCTCACTGGACTATACCATCACTGTAGAGATGCCTTCTGCGGGGCCGATAGACGAGGAAGAGCTGCATATCAGGAACGACTACTACGCCATCCATTTTGTGCCATCCGTAAGGAACAATGTGGTGACGATGCACTACACCTTTGAGACTTACCAGGACCATATCCCGGCCAGCTTTATCAGCACTTATATCAAGGAAAGGAAACGGATCGACGGCTTCCTGGGGTATTACTTCTACCTGGACACAGACGATGGTGCACCGGGAGATGGCCCCTCACAGGGATTGAACTGGCTGGTCATCGGCCTGGCAATATTCTTTGCCGCCGTATTTACACAATATGCCCTCCGCTTCAGCAAGGTATCTTTACAGCCGGCCGGGACTTATGCCTATCCGCCGCAGATAGGCGGATGGCTGGTGATAATGGCTATAGGCGTATTTATCAGTCCCTTAAATATCTTCAACGGACTGATAAAAGCATCGATATTCAGCAACAATATGTGGCTGCAATTAGATAAGTCGACCAATGCCACGCACAATGTTTCCATTCTTCAATTGTTGCTGGTCACCGAGCTGGCCAGCGAGATCGGCATGCTGATATTCAGCCTGCTGCTTGTATCGCTTTTCTATAAAAAAAGGGACACCTTTCCAAAGGCAATGATCGTCTTCCTGGCCTTCAATTTTACCTTTAACCTGATAGATAATCTTGCCTGCAATTATATCTTTGAAAAGAAAAGCTGGGAAACAGAAGGCGTGAAACAGCTTGTGCAGTCGTTCATAGCCGCGGCTATCTGGATACCCTACCTGATAAGGTCGGAACGTGTGAAGGAAACGTTCGTTATGCCACATGAAAAAGAGATGGTCAATTAAAATAAAAAACCAGTGCTCAGACTTACATACGGCGATAGGACCGTTGTAATGTAAGCCTCAACACTGGTGCAGTAATAGCTTTAGTTGCTTAGATCGTTTCCGAATCGTAGATCAGCACCTTCTCCCACAGGTGTTTGCAATTTTCCACAAAGGCCAGGTGTATAGGATGTTGCTGGTATACATCGTGTCCTGCTTCATCATTGAATACGGTCAGTTCACAATAGCTGTAACTCTTGTCTATTACCGGACGGTCAGTAGCTGCAGGCTTACCTACGTTGAACATTACCAGTGATTCGATCGCCTTCAGCGATTGTACGCCTTCTTCAAACTTTTTGATATCAGCCTCTGAAAGACCTGGCTTCAGCCAGAAATTTACGACGTGTACAAACATCTCAGTATATTTTAAGTGTGTAAAACAATGTTATCAGCTGATAGCGTTGATATATTTCCTGACATTGATCCTGTTCACAATATACACCAGCACCAGTACCAGCAGCGCTGCGCAGCCAGTACCCACTGCAATCCACCTGGAAATGAACATGTCATGGGCCGCCAGTTTTACAGCAGCCCACCATTGCAATGCCGTCACCAGCAGCAGCGCTGCTGCTCCAATAGCAATATACAGGGGAACAAACTGACGCATCAGGTAACGTTGCAACTGGCCGGGCGCTGTGCCCAGCGTTACCAGCAGTTGTATCTCCTTTTTACAGCTGGCGATCACCAGCTGGATGAACATGCTGAACACCAGCAGCGCAAACACAAGCAGGATAATTCCAAAGAAGCCTATAACAGATACGATGGTCTGCACGATCAGCTTTGTCTTGCTGTATTTGATCTTATCCTGGTTGGTGGTATACCCTTTCTCTTCCAGGTATTTGGCCAGTAGAGGATCGGAAGGATCTTTTGTTTTGATGATCACACGGGAAGGCGCAGTAGCCTGTCCGCTGCCAAACTTGCTATTGGCCCAGTCCATAAAGCTGCCGGGCACGAGGAAGGAGGAAATACGGTCAGAGAACCCGACGATACGTCCCGTAAATTCCTGCGTCATCAATCCCTGGGAGATCGTGATCTTCATTGGCAATGCCTTCACGGTTTCCTGCGAGATCTGTGGCAGGTCCTGGCTCAGGGCAAATCCGAAATTGTAGAGGTTCAGAAAGTCGTTGGGCAGGATGATTGGGATGGTGTTATCAGCGGGCGTCCATTTCCATTCTTCATTTTTCACGTCAATGAATGAATCGGGCACGGATTCGAAAAACATGTCTGTATAGAAATGCAGCTCTCCCGGCGCGGCGGCGGTCACCTTATACTGATTGGAAGTAATAAAGCCGAAAGCTTCTGTAAATGGCTGTTTCTGCAGATCTGTTATTTCCGCAGGGGTGAATTCACTTTTGGCATTCTGCCCCATCATGGCATTGGTGATCTTCTTATTGATGATCAGGAAGTCTGCACTTTCATTGGCATTCTGCTGGTTGTGCAGCAGCTGGTCAAAGTCAGTATGCACCTGGATTGCGATGAGCAGGAGTATCATGGCAATACCCAGCCCGACGGCAGCCATGACCAGGCGGCCCTTGCCGATGCCCGTCTGTATGATCTTTTTAAGTAGCTGGTAGAAGGATGGCATCATAAGTTATAGTGTGTGTCATATGCAAACCTGGTATCGTTGTCCAGGTCTGTTAAAATGAACCCGGCCTTGCGGGCTTTACATTCTTCCGCGATCAGCTGGGCAGCGCGATTTGCATTGTCTTCATCAAGATGGCTGAAGGGCTCGTCCATGATCAGCCACTGAAAGGGTTGCACCAGCGCGCGGATAATGGCGATACGCTGGCGTTCGCCATAGGAAAGCGTTCTCCCGCTCTGGTTCAGTACATGGGTAACATTCAGCCGGGCGGCCATTTCCTTCACCTTCTCAGCGCTGCAATATGGCTGGGCATTCATCACCCTTTTCAGTTCGATGTTTTCCAAAGCAGTCAGCTGTTCAAAAATGCGCAGGTCCTGAAAGATCACACTGACCTGTTCCTGCCGCATACCGGCAATAGCGCCTTTTGAATAGGCTGCCCATGGCTGGCCATTCACCAGCACCTGCCCTGTATAGTCTGTTCTGATGTGGTACAGGTAGTGGACAAGGGTTGTCTTGCCGGTTCCGGAGGGGGCTTTTATTTTAATGAAACTACCGGGGGTAAATGCGACGGGCCTGTTCCAGATATCGGACGAACGCTGCAGGATCTTATCGCGCAAAGGAACGGGCACCAGGTTATCTAACTGTATCTGCATGTAAAGGTGTTCTTCAAAATGATCTCTCAATATAGAGCTTTTTCCAAATGAAAAATGTCCATGGCAGTTGTACCCCCATGGACATTCTCATTCAATATGTTATTGATATTAGTGTTTCCCTTCTTCTGCAGGAGCTGCTTCTACCGCTGCAGCAGCAGAATCGGCCGCAACAGCAGCTGTCTCTTTAGCGGCATCTGCCTTTTTCTTCTCCTCGAGATATTTTGCAGTCTCTGTACCGAGGTTCACTAATTGCACCAGGCTGTTTTCTGTTTCGTTCTTGAAGTTCAGCACTATTTCGGAATGCTGGGTTTTACCGTCGAAAGAGCTACTTAATGCAGTCATATCTTTCAGGAGGTTCTTGAACTTACCGGCCAGTGGCTTACCGTCTGCAGGGATCTCTTCATCAGGAATGTTGTTCACGATCTTTTCGAAGTTCACATAAGCACCCATGGGGTTGCCTTTGATCTTGCTTACGAAGCTATTGTCCAGGCCACCGGCTTTGCCTTTACCCGCCAGGTATTCCTGCAGCAATGCAGAGTCGGATGCACTTGTTACCAGTTTGTCGGTAATAGAAATGGCCGGCATACCGGGCATGTTCTGTGTCAGTACATAAGTATCGCCCTGTTTGGTAAAGAAGCCTTTCAGCATAGGGGAAGACATTACCTTATCAAAAGCAGCCTTATCGCCTACTTTCATCGCGAACACCCATTTAGATTCCGGTGTGGTGGTAGAATCTCCCTCAATGTAGAGGCTTGGCTTTTTCTTTACCTGGAAGTCGGACGCTACAAATACCAGCTGTCCTTTAAAGGCGTTCAGGATATCGTCCAGGGTCAGGCCGGAACTCTGCAGGCCCATGTTGGCCAGACCATCCAGGCCGGTGCTTTTCACGATGTCGCCGATCATGCGGAAGTCAAAACCGTATACAACAAAGCCGGTGATATTCTGTGAAGGATATTTCTCCAGCATATCCAGGTCGGCTTCCATGTTGCCATATTTCTTGTAGATGCCTGCGAGGTCTTTACCTACATAAGAGATACCGTCTACCAGGACCTTACCTTTTTCGAAATTAACGGCGCCGGTATAATAGCAACCTGCCAGTAATGTCTTCAGATTAGCGGGCATCATGGCAGCCTGGGCGTTGTAGATCGGCTCAGGATTGATGTATACGCTCAGGTCAGCATTGTTTTTCAACAGATCATTGAACGCTTCGATTGAACCGGCAGTTTCATCTTTTTTCAGGTGGAACAGGTGATCAACTTCGGTAACCCAGGTCTGCATGTCGTCAGCAGCTGCTGTTACAAGGCTGGCAGGCTGGGCGTTGTTAGAGTCGGAAGACTCCTCATCGGAATCAGTATCAGGCGTTGGCAGGCCGGTTGGAGGCAATGCTTTCTTCATAGCATCTCCCTCTATCCCTTTCAGGTAGATCACGGTTCCCTTATTCCAGGCAATTACCGCTTCCTGTTTGTCTTCCAGGATGTATTTGAAGTCAGACTTCGTTTGCAGGGAGAAGTTGCTGACATTCTTTTTCAGATACTCCTCGAACTTGGCAGCGTCTTTCAGTCCGCCGGTCAGGGTAACGTAGGACTGATTCTTGCTGTACACCACGGACACAAAGGAATTGGCCTGCAGGTCCAGTCCGGAGTTTTCGATATCTTTCCAGAACTTCTGCGCTTCGCTGGCGCTGTCTTTCTCTTGTACAGCAGCAAAGAGTTTGTCCATTGTAATACCATTGGTAATCAATTTCTTGCTGATCTGTTTGCTATTTACGCT
Organism: Chitinophaga filiformis; assembly: GCF_023100805.1. NCBI lineage: Bacteria > Pseudomonadati > Bacteroidota > Chitinophagia > Chitinophagales > Chitinophagaceae > Chitinophaga > Chitinophaga filiformis. The sequence goes on along the minus strand of NZ_CP095855.1, from coordinate 982,752 downwards.
GAGAACGAGGCTGGCTGTTTTGGGAATATATTTGCTTTGCTCCGGCATCTTGGAGCAGGAGGTAAGAAGCATAGCTATAGCCGATATAGCTAGTAACACCTTTGAAAACATTTTTCTCATAATAAGGGGATCAAAATTAATAATGAGTGAATAGGACGCTAAAATACTCTCTTTTTCGTTTACTACCTTATAGAGTCGTACTATAAATTAATGATTTTATTTATATATTAGCGTCTGGGACGTTTTCGCCGGGTATATACGGGAATATGGCGTTAAAACATTCATTTCTACGTTATTATTATAAAAATAAAAGCTGCAATAGTTTTATACCTTTGTGCAAAGAGGTCAACATGATTATAAATCCTATTATTGAAGCGCTGTTATGTACTTAATCCTTTTACAATACATCCGTCCGGTAGCTGCCATCGAGCATTATATGGAGCAGCATAGAGCTTTTCTGGAGAAGTTTTATAAGAGCGGGCAATTTATTCTGGCGGGACGCCGCAAGCCAAAATCCGGAGGGTTGATTATTTGTAAAGCTTCAAGTCGCAAGGAAGTGGAAGCGATTATCAGCGAAGATCCGCTGGACAAGTACCAGCTGGCACTTTATGAGATCATCGAATTTGAGCCAACATCTTACGTCAACGAGTTACAGTCTTATCTTTCCTAGTCGGAATGCCTGATTACGTTATACTGCTTTTCAAAGGCATATCCGCAATCAGGCATTTACTCATTAATGTTTCCCCTTAAAATTTTTATCGGCCTCTTTCGCCTTTTCAAAGTCGAGTATCACTGAATTGATACAATACCGCAAACCTGTGGGCGGAGGGCCATCATCAAATACATGTCCGAGGTGTGCCTTACAGCGGCCGCACATTACTTCGGTACGGTGCATGCCATGTGTATTGTCGGGCGCATAAATTACACTTCCCTTGGTAACAGGCTCAAAGAAACTCGGCCATCCGCAGCTGCTTTCAAACTTGGCGTCTGACACAAACAGCGGGTTGCCGCAGGCGGCGCAATAATAAGTACCTGATTCTTTACTGTTCCAGTATTTACCCGTAAATGCATATTCGGTGCCTTTTTCACGTGCAATATTGTATACTTCCGGCGATAAGCGCTCTCTCCATTCATCGTTGGTGAGACTTACTTTGCTGGTATCCGTTCTTGAGTATACATCACTCTTTTTCTGGTCTTCCATATGCTTATTTTTTGGCTCCTGTTGAGAGTAGGTGCAGTTGCTGACTAAGATGGAAAGGCTCAAAATTATCAGATTCCTCCACTTCATGATTGAAATAATTTATGATTAACGTCTTATTAACAAGACTATCGTGTGAATAAGTTATATTTCCACACTACAATTAAAGGTACGAATTGCGGGCTGCTCCGGTTCAGATGCAGGCGGGTACAAACATTCATTTAACAATTCTATAGCAACTGCTGCTTATATGCACATCGTTTGCTATACTTCTTTACCCCCACTTTACCCCCATCGTCGGTATCAAACATTAAACTTTCCTAACTTTACAGCAAAAGGCACATAATAAGTGGCGGATATCATCAATCTATTACCAGACAACATAGCCAATCAGATAGCAGCAGGAGAAGTGATACAAAGGCCTGCTTCAGCAGTAAAAGAGCTGTTGGAAAATGCCGTGGACGCGGGCGCGTCGGAAATACAGCTCATTATCCGGGATGCCGGTAAAGAATTGGTACAAGTGATCGATAACGGGAAAGGAATGAGTGAGACGGATGCACGCATGTGCTTCGAAAGGCATGCTACTTCCAAAATACAGACTATAGACGACCTTTTCTCCATCCGCACTATGGGTTTCCGTGGTGAAGCACTGGCATCTATTGCCGCCGTTTCACAGGTTGAACTGAAAACACGCATGCGTGGTGCAGAAATTGGAACCTATATAGAAATTGACAACAGTGCGATAAAAAAACAGGAGATCTGCCAGACGGCAGAAGGCACCAGCATCGCCATGAAGAACCTGTTCTTCAACGTACCGGCACGCCGTAACTTCCTGAAAAGCAATGCTGCCGAGATGAGGCATATCGTGGATGAATTCATCCGCGTAGCCATGGCATTCCCCCAGATCCAGTTTACCCTCACCAGCAATACACAGCAGCTGTTCTACCTTGAAAAAGGTTCGCTGAAACAACGCATCATCGCTATTCTTGGTCAGCATTACAATGCCCGGCTGGTTTCTGTAAAAGAAACGACCGACTATATGGATGTGTATGGATTCGTGGGCAAACCGGAAACAGCCAAAAAAACAAGGGGCGATCAGTTCTTCTTTGTAAATAACCGCTTTATTAAAAGCCCCTACCTGCACCATGCCATCATGAATGCTTTTGCAGAAATGATTCCGGCAGATAGTTATCCTTTGTATGTATTGTTCATTGACCTGGATCCGGGCCATGTGGATATCAATGTACACCCTACCAAACAGGAGATCAAGTTTGACGACGAGAAGGTGATGTATGCATTCATACAATCTGCCGTGAAACATGCACTGGCACAGTTTAATATTACGCCTACCCTGGACTTTGAACTGGACCCCGGCATTCAGCAGCTGGACGCCGTAAGCAAACCCTTCACAGAGCAGCAGCAGGCCAAGTCTGTCAACACCTCCTTATACAAAAGCTTTACACAGGCTAACCAGGCGCACACCATCGATACTACCGGCAGTAGTAACCTGAAACACTGGAAAGACCTGTACGATATCGGTAAACCTGTTGCAGCCCCTGTAAATGATACGATTGGCAGCATACAGGAGGAAGCACGTTTTACCAGCTCCGCTCCCGTGGAGAACCGTCCCTCTGCAGCGTCCATGATAGACGAACGCTGGCAGGACACCACTATTGACCAGAAAGTACCTGTACAGGTACATCAGCAATACATCCTTTCACAGATCAAATCAGGCTTTATCCTGATAGATCAGCAGGCAGCCCATGAACGCATTCTGTATGAACGCTATCAGCGCGCCGTACAGGAAAGCCCTATGGCTACACAGCAAAGCCTGTTTCCGCAAACACTGCCTTTACCACCTGCGGATGCAGCCCTGCTCACAGAAATGCTGCCAGACCTGCAGGTGCTGGGATATGACCTGGAGCCTTTCGGCAACAATACATTTGTTGTAAGAGGTACGCCGGCAGATATCCAGAGCGGTAATGAGCAGGCAAGCATTGAAGGATTGCTGGAGCAGTTCAAGAACTTCAGTCATGAGCTCAAGGTGCCCCGCAGGGAACAACTGATACGTTCCATGGCCCGCAATAATGCCATTCCAAGCGGTAAGTCATTGTCTACCCGCGAGATGCAGAACATCATTGATGAACTGTTCGCCTGTTCAATGCCCAATGCGGCGCCGGGCGGCAAGTACACCTACATCTCCTTTAAGCTGACTGACCTGGCAAAGATGTTTGGATAACGGGGAATATATCCCTGAGGGCTGCATATAACTTTCCATGTACAGCATAAGCATTTTTATACACTTCCGCATGTTCCACTGCCGGCGGGAACACTTCTTCCTCCACGGCAGTGAAACTGGTGGAAACCTTTAAAGCCTGGAAGCCCAGCAGCGCGGCGCCCAGGGCAGAAGCGTCACTCTCATGACGCAGGTACATCGGGCGCTGAAAAACATCCGCCATCAACTGCACCCATTCCGGCGAGTGTGTAAACCCACCGCTGACAGAGATCTTCTCTACTTTTCCCGCGGTTTCCTCCAGGGCCTCTGTGATGCTGAGCAACCCGAAGGCCATTCCCTCCAGTAAGGCACGCAGGAAATGCCAGGTAGTATGCTGTGGCTGTACGCCAATAAAAGCACCCTTGGCATGCCCATCCCACACAGGCGCACGTTCTCCATGCAGGTACGGAAGGCATAACAGCCCTTCTGCCCCCGGAGGAGTGCTTAATGCCTGTTGCAGACCGGCGTCTACCTGTAAGGGCCTGTCGGAAACTGTTTGCAGGAAAGCATTCAGGTACCATTGTAATACCACTCCCCCATTATTTATGGCGCCCCCTGTTACAAAATGACCCGGCGTAAGCACATAAGTGAATAACCTTCCCTGCGGGTCTGTTACCGGGCGGTCAATAGCCATGCGCACTGCGCCGCTGGTGCCAATGGTCAGGGTAGCATGTCCTTTATCCAATGCATTACTGCCCAGTTGCGCCAGGCAGCCGTCGCTGGCCCCCGCTACGAAGCGCGTATCTAAAGGCAGGCCCAGGTCCCGGGCCACATTTTCCTGTAAGCCCTCAATAATACTATCGCTGCTCACCGCCTCCGGCAACTGTGCGGCCGTAATACCGGCTGCTTCGAGCGAGTCTTTGTTCCATGTCAGCTCATGAATATTAAACAGGCCGGTAGCTGACGCTGTGGAATGGTCTGTGATATACCGGCCAAAGAAATGATAAAAGATATACTCTTTGATACCGATGAAACGCGCTGCCGACTGAAAAATATCTGGCGCCTGCTCCTTCCACCAGATTATCTTACATAAGGGCGACATCGGGTGTACAGGCGTACCCGTCTGCTGGTGCAGGGTAGCCGACAAAGGCGTTTTCCGTAAGCGGTCGGCTACTGGCTGACTCCGGTTATCTGCCCAGATGATCAGGGGGGTCAGGGCCTTACCCGCTTGATCCATAGCCAGAACGCTGTGCATGGCCGTACTGAACGACACTGCCGCCGGTGGATCTTTCATAATAGTGGCCACACTTCTTATTCCACTCTTTACTGCTTCCAGTATCACATCCGGGTCTTGCTCACTATGACCGGGCTCCGGTTGGTGAATCGGGTATTCCTGCTGCGACTGGGCCATCACTTTCCCATCCTGCCTTACTGCGATCACTTTAGCGCTGCTTGTTCCAAGATCCACTCCTATTATATATTCCATTACTATGATTTTATAAATTTCCTTTTATACTTTTTTGCTATTAACCTTTGAAAATAATTTATAGATTTAAAATCACTTTAGCTCAATTAAATTATCCACGATTATGGCTTTTCAGATCAAACAGAAAGGACCTGTTTATGACATTTGCATTGTTGGCTCAGGTGCAGGAGGCGGTATGGCTGCTAAAATACTCTCTGAGGCCGGACTCAAAATAGCCCTTTTGGAAGCAGGGCCAAAATATGATCCGGCAGACCCGCAACAGATCACACAGTTGAAATGGCCCGATGCCTCTCCCCGCAGAGGCGCTTCTACGACCCGCCCTTTTGGTGATTTCGATGCCGCTTATGGCGGCTGGGAAATAGAAGGGGAACCATACACCACCAGTGGCGGCACCAAGTTCGACTGGTTCCGTTCCCGCATGGTGGGCGGCCGTACCAATCATTGGGGACGCATTTCCCTGCGCTTTGGTCCGCGCGATTTCAAACATAAAAGCTATGATGGTCATGGCGATGACTGGCCGATCAGTTATGAAGATGTGGCGCCTTACTATGACCGTGTCGATAAAATGATCGGTGTATTCGGCACGAAGGAAGGTATGCCCAATGAACCGGACGGCTATTTCCTGCCACCGCCCAAACCAAGGCTACACGAACTGATGCTGCAAAAGGCGGGTGCAAAACTGAATATACCGGTCATCACTGCACGCATGTCCATGCTGACCCGCCCGGTGAATAAAGAACGCGGCGCCTGCTTCTTCTGCGGACAATGTAACCGCGGCTGCCAGGTATACGCCGACTTCTCCTCTTCTTCCGTGCTGGTGAAGCCTGCTATGAAAAGCGGACATGTAGACCTTTACGATAATGCCATGGCACGCGAAGTGCTCACTGACAAAGAAGGTAAGGCCACAGGTATTTCCTTTGTGGATAAAACCGATCTCCAGGAATATACAGTGAGGGCAAGAGTGGTGATACTGGCTGCCAGCGCCTGCGAATCTGCCCGCCTGCTGCTGAACTCAAAATCGGCGCAACACCCCAACGGGCTGGCCAATTCAAGCGGCGTGGTGGGTAAATACCTGCACGATTCCACCGGTTCCTCCCGTGCGGCATTCATGCCTAAACTAATGGATCACAAGCGATACAATGAAGATGGCGTGGGTGGTATGCACGTGTACATTCCATGGTGGGAAGACAATAAGAAACTGGATTTTGCCCGCGGTTATCATATAGAATTCGGCGGCGGTATGCGTATGCCTACCTATGGCGGCTTCTCCGGTGTTGAACGCTTCAACGGGAAATACCCGGGTAAAGACGGTAAGACCAAACCGGCAGGAGGCTACGGCGCATCGCTGAAAGAGGATTATCGCCGTTTCTATGGCGCTACCATTGGCTTTGCCGGCAGAGGGGAATGTATAGCGCGCGAAGACAACTACTGTGAAATAGATCCGAAAGTAGTGGATAAATGGGGTATCCCTGTGTTACGTTTCAATTACACCTGGAGTGAACATGAGGTCAAACAGGCGAAGCATATGCAGGATACTTTTGAACAGATCATCCATGAAATGGGTGGCGTTCCGCTGGGCACCAAGCCTGGTCCTGAAACCAACTACGGACTGGAAACACCCGGCAGGATCATCCATGAAGTGGGCACCACCCGTATGGGCGATGATCCAAAACGCTCTGTGCTCAATAAATACAACCAGGCGCACGATGTGAAGAACCTGTTCATCGTAGATGGTGGTCCGTTTGTATCGCAGGCAGACAAGAATCCTACCTGGACCATCCTGGCTTTATCGCTGCGTGCATCAGAATACATCATGGGCGAAATGAAGAAACAAAACATTTAACACAACTTCAACTCATTTAACATATGGACAGAAGGGAATCACTCAAAGCGTTGACCATTGGCTCTCTTTCGGTTGGCGCCATACTGACCGGCTGTGACGATAAAAAGACAACAGCGAAGGAAAAAGACGGAGCAGGTAAACTGCCCTCCTACGGCCGTACAGAACCTGAAGCAGCAAGAGACGCGGCCCTGATGGCGGAAACATTCTTCACCGCCGCAGAAATGAAAACAATCAAGGTACTTGCAGATATTATCATTCCGGCCGACGAACATTCGGGCAGCGCCTCTGAAGCCAAGGTACCCGAGTTCATTGAGTTCATGGCCAAAGATCAGCCGCAGTTCAAATTGCCGCTCCGCGGAGGCTTGCGCTGGCTCGATGTGCAATGTGCAAAACGTTACAACAACGCCTTTACAGATTGTACACCGCAGCAACAGCTGGAGCTGATAGACCAGATAGCCTATCCTGAACAGGTAAAACCAGACATGGTGCAGGGTGCGGCCTTCTTCAGCCTGATGAGAGACCTGACAGCAAATGGCTTCTTCACTACCCAGATGGGTATCAAAGATATTGGTTATAAAGGCAATACACCGAATGAGTGGGATGGTGTTCCCGCCGATGTATTGCAACATTACGGACTGTCGTACGATGAAAAACTGCTGCCGCTCTATGTGAAAATGGAGGACAGGAGTAAGATCATGACATGGGACCAGTAAAGCTCAATCCCCCGTACATCATTATTTAACAGGCATTCTCTCTCATTTCTATTATATTGATCGGTAAATTTTGTTACATATGGTCCAGGAAAAAAACAATCAGGGAAGTCATGAATCCCGCAGATCATTCTTAAAGAACGGCGCCCTGGCGGCGGCCGGCTTTATGATCGTTCCACGTCACGTATTAGGAGGTAAAGGTTTTATTGCACCCAGCGATCGTTTACGCGTAGCCGGTATAGGTGTGGGTGGTAAAGGCGAAAGCGATCTGTCTGAAATCGCTAAAGGCCCGGCAGACATCACTTATCTCTGCGATGTTGATACCCGCAGGGCTGCCACCTCCGTTGCCCGTTTTCCCAAAGCGAAATTCTACAAGGACTTCCGGGAAATGCTGGATAAAGAGCACAAAAATATAGACGCCGTTACGGTGTCCACGCCCGACCACCAGCATGCCGTTGCTGCCATGGCAGCCATGCAACTGGGCAAACACGTATACGTTCAGAAACCGCTCACCCACGACATCTACGAGGCACGCGCATTGACCGCTGCCGCGAAGAAACATAAGGTGGTAACCCAGATGGGTAACCAGGGCGCTTCCGGCGACGGCGTACGCCAGATGATGGAATGGTACAATGCCGGTCTTATCGGTGACGTACACACGGTATATTGCTGGACAGACCGCCCGGTATGGCCTCAGGGTATTCCATGGTCCAGCATGAAGGCAGAAGTACCCAAAGAACTCGACTGGGACCTCTGGCTGGGTACAGCACCTTATAAAGACTATATTGATAAACTGGTGCCATTTAACTGGCGCGGCTGGTGGGATTATGGTACCGGCGCATTGGGCGACATGGGATGCCATATCATAGAACCTCCTTTCCGCATACTGGGCCTGGGCTATCCTAAATCAGTAGAGTGCAGTGTAGGTAGTGTATATGTGGATGAATTCAAACGTGGCTATTTCCCTGAAAGCTGCCCTCCGTCCTCTCACGTGATCCTGAAGTTTGACGGCAAGAACGGTAAAGAGATCACCCTCCACTGGATGGACGGTGGTATTCAACCGGAACGTCCGGAAGAACTGGGCCCTAACGAAGTAATGGGCGACGGTGGTAATGGCGCTATCCTGATCGGCGACAAAGGCAAGATGATGTGTGGTACCTATGGCAGGGATCCTCAGTTGCTGCCAACCAGCAAGACCAAGCAGACCAATGTTCCGCAAACTATTGCACGCGTACCGGAAGGGCACTATGTGCAGTGGGTAAATGCAGCTATTGCCGGTTTCAATAGTGATAAGAACAAAGTGATCAGCTCTCCGTTCTCTATTGCCGGCCCGCTTACGGAAACCCTGCTAATGGCGAACCTGGCCATCAGAAGCTTTGATATCAAGAAAGAAAAGGATGGAAAAACATCATTCCCGGGCCGTTATATCAAGCTGCTGTGGGATAGCAAAGAGATGAAGATCACCAACTTTGATGATGCCAACCAGTTTGTAAAAAGAACATACCGTCAGGGCTGGAGCCTCGGCGTATAAACTTATGCAACTACATGATAATCACCAGGGGAAGGCCGGATGGCTTTCCCCTTTTCTTTGGAAATCAGCAGCTTAAGTGCTATATTTACTATGACGGATCATAATCCCAATCCCCAGAAGATATGTACTTGCGAAGATTGTCCCCGCTATTGCCAACACTGTTGTTCTTACTCGTAGTAAGTGGATGTAAAAAAATGCTCTCTGAGGAAGGCGCACCTCCCGACAACACTTCAATTGCCCAGATAGTGCAGACCAGCATCGAGGGCCGTGTATTGAATGAACAATTACAGCCTGTACAGAATGCATTTATATCCTCCGGGGGCCAGATCGCCACGACCAATGAAGACGGACATTTCCAGCTGGAAGATATCCGGGTGCTGGATGATGCAGCCGTGGTTACCGTAGAAAAGTATGGCTACTTCAGGAGCTACAGAACGCTCATGGTACGTGAGGGCGAGTCGCAATATGTTCAGTTACAACTCTTACTTAAAAACGAGAATAAGATCAGTGCCGCTACCGGCGATCTTATTCCCTTCCCGGAAGGCACCCTTACCTTTCCTGCCGGCGCCGCTCTGACGGCTAACAATGACGCTTACAACGGAACGATGACCGTCCGGTCAATTTACATCAACCCCGACGGCAGCGCAGTGGCAGACCAGATGCCGGGAGACCTCCGCGGCATCGACAAGAATAACAAACAAACTGGCCTGCGGGCATTCAGTATGATCGTTTTCACGATGGAAGATGCGGCAGGCGCTGCCCTGCATCCTGATCCGGCAAGGCCCGTCAGCTTTCGGATCATGATACCAAATGAACTGACTTCCGGCGCACCCCAGCAGATATCGCTATGGCATTTCGACGATGCTACCGGTTTCTGGAAAGAGGAAGGACAGGCTACCCGCGAAGGGAATGACTATACAGGTACTGCCAGCCAAACGGGTTTCTGGTTGTGCGCAACCACTTTTCCCCAAATTACCCTCACAGTCCATGTACAGGATCAACAGGCAGCCCCGCTGCCCGATACCCGCGTGACCTTGCTCACAAAAAACGGTTTCATTCCTGCCTATGGATTCACCAATGCAGATGGCGTGTACTATGGTAAAGTCGCTTCCGGTCAGCCCCTGATCATGACACTAACAGACAATTGTTCCAATGTACTCCACCAGCAGGAGATTGGCCCCTTTAGTACCACTGCAGAGATCAGCAATATGAGCGTCACTGTTCCGGAAAGCCAGACACTGACCATCAACGGAACGGCGAAAGACTGCGATCGCTTCAATGTGGTAACAGGTAAGGTGATCGTAAACGTGGATTACCGGAACTATACGGCCACTATCACCAATGGCAATTTCAGCGTTACGGTGCTTCGGTGCAGCGGCCAACCCGCAAACGTCACTTTCACCGCGACAGACAACCGTACCAACAAAACATCGATCAGTACCATACAGGCGGGTAGTGGAACGATCACGCCTGTGCTGCAGGTGTGTAACTGATTTTTTATGTATTAAACACAATAATTTATCATTCACGCTGCCGTTTCTTTTTTACTACATTTGCCCGCCTTACCATCCTATCTGCCCTATACATTCTATAACTATTTCGTTCCTTTATGCTGTATAGGTCCCTGTTTTTTGTCGGAGCATTAGCCATATTTTCTATGTATGCCTGCCGTAAAGAGAAAAGTCTTGAAGACAATATCACCAACTTTCATTGCGGTTACGCGCCTTACTCCACCGGGTCTTCTTTTACCTACCAATACACTAACAGCAGCGGAGATACTTCAGCATATGAGCTGCTGGTAACCGGCGATACGACCATCCTTGGTCATGTGTATTCCGTTGTCACTGACGGTTATTCCAACCAGTTCATCCGCTGTGATAACGGCAGTTACTTCCTGTACGAACAGGCACTATCCCTGCCGGATTATCAACTGGAGGGTGGAGACAGGTTGTTCCTGCACGATGATTACAGCGAGGGAAGCAGCTGGAGTGACACCGTATCAGTGACTATTTCCGGTGTAGCACAGAAGGGATTACTGCAATACCATATGCTCGGACAGCAGGTATCGCATACCGTGTTGGGGAAGGAATATAAAAATGTTATTGTAGTACGGCAGGATGCCGCCGTTCTGGCCGGAGAATCCGCATACCCGGTGGGTACCATTGCCACGTATTATTATGCGCTGGGAATAGGCTACATAGAGACCGCCTCTCCTACTGATACCATCCGTCTGCAGCAGTATACGATCCGCTAGTATTTTTCCCAGACCTGGGTCAGGAAACGCTCTACCGTTCTTCTGACATTGGAGGCGCTGTTGTTATGGTTATTTACCAATACACTGAATACCAGTGTCTTATTCTTTTTCGTAACAAGATAGCCGCTTAGGGCCACACATCCCGACAAGGTACCTGTCTTGGCGTGGACGAACTGTTGCTTGTAGTAGTTCTTCAGCGTGCCTTTACCCCCTGTCGGGAACAAGGCATAAAGCCTTTCAGAAGGATAGGTCTTATACATGTCTGACAATACACTTACGAAGTCCCGCGGAGAGAACAGGTTATATCTCGACAGGCCGGAACCATCCACCCACTTAGGCGTATCGGGCAAATTGGCCAGGTAGCTCTTCTGCATAAAATCGATGGTGCGGGCGGTGCTGATCGTATCCCAAAGTCGCGCAGCACACATCATCAGCGTCTGTTCTGCGAAGAAATTATCGCTTCTGTGCATCATTGGCAGGAACAGGGAGTCTGCCGGGATGCCTTTCAACAATGTGAAAGCTGTTGATGGTATCGGTGTTCCATCTGTCAGCACTGTAACCGGTTTATGTAATGTATCCTGCAGCCTGTAAGCAAGATCGCCCAGGGGGCCTGTTATGAAGGGTACTTCTGTTTCCTGTACACTTTTATCATTGCCGTTAAAGGTCAGGGAAAAGCGGTTGCTCCGTTCGTCCCTTTCCGCGAGAAGCTCCTCCAGCGTATCATTTCTGCGAAAGGTAAAATGCGCGGTGTCGCTGAACATACGCGGCCAGATCACTGTGGTATCGCCATGGTGACGGATGTGGGCTACGTTGCCATACATGGGCCATTCATTTAATTCCGGCTGGTAGTAGTCCTGATAATCACTCCATGCCCATCCACTGCCGAAACGTTTATTCTCCGATACGGCGGGCACTATCGTTATCCGTTTGGAGGTCTGTTGCATTAACTGCCAGGCAGGTTGCAGCGTGTAATCCGGATGAAGGAAGGCCGGATCTGCAGTACCTTTTACATACAATACAGAATCGGTTTCCAGGTAACGTAATGCAGGCAGAGAATCGCCCAGCAGGCGCAGGGCGGTATACAAGGTAAATATCTTGGTATTGGATGCAGGCGTGAAATAGTGATCGTCCTGGTAGCTGTACCAATATTTTCCGGTGGCTGGTTCATAAATGCAGACACCTGTATGTGCCTGCCGCAAGGCTGGGTTGGTCAGTAATTCCTCCTCTGCCCATTTTTTGATCTGGCCATATTGTGCAAAAGAAGTCTGCTTCATCAGCAATGGCAGGCAGACCAACAAAACGATCCTGAATACTCTCATATACATCCAATAAAGCGAAGGCCCCTTGCCGGGGCCTTCAATATCCTCTTTTATAAATATACTAAGCGTTAGCTAAAATATCTAGTGATACCTGGTTTTGCGTAAGCATAGTTGCCAGATGCATCGGTCACCACCGGTGGCGCAGCATCGAAGGCATAAGTAGCCGGCTGCAGGTTCAGGCCAGAATTAAGCGCCTTGTCAAAAGCGATGGTCTGTCCGGAATAAGTGGCCAGCCTTCCGATAATAGCGGTGAGCGTTGTCTTAGCTGCCCTTTCTGCATCCCAGAACTTATGTTCTCCTTTGGCAATAGCGGCAAACAGTTCATCATGCTCGGCCTGGTAGGGCTGGTTTTCTTTTTTCTTATCGAACTGGTACAGCACCTTTCCCTTGTGATCTTTGATCACAGCCTTATCCATCAGCATACGGCCTTTTATACCTACTATTTCTTCATCCACCCTGCTGTCGGCGTCTTTCCAGTGCCGGCACTGGCTGTTCATCACCACGCCATTGCCATAGCGGTATTCTACATAGTGGTGATCGTAGATCTCTCCGAACTCTTTGCCGGTACGCACGGAACGGCCACCCATCCCTACGGCTGTTACCGGGTAATCGTTCATGAACCAGTTACCCACATCAATATTGTGAATATGCTGTTCTACGATATGATCGCCACACAGCCAGTTGAAATAATACCAGTTACGCATCTGGTATTCCATTTCTGTATACTCCGGTTTACGTGGCCTTACCCACAGCGCTCCCTGGTTCCACCATACCTGCATGGACACTATGTCGCCGATAATGCCGTCCTGGAAGCGTTTATACATTTCGCGGTAAGAGGTCTGATAACGGCGTTGCAGGCCTACCACCACATTCAGTTTCTTTGATTTTGCCACTTCGGCGGCATCCAGCACCCGCTTAATACCCGCAGGATCGGTAGCTACCGGCTTTTCCATGAAGATGTGTTTCCCCTGTTTCACGGCCTCCTCAAAATGGATGGGACGGAAACCCGGGGGCGTTGCAAGGATCACCACATCTGCCAGTGCGATGGCTTTCTGGTATGCGTCGAAGCCTACAAACTTGTTTTCTTCCTTTACATTCAGGCGGCCCGGTTTATCGCCTACTTCGTCTTTGATATTGTTATAGCTTGCATTCAGCTTGTCGGCAAAAGCATCGGCCATTGCCACCAGTTGCACATTTTCTTTTGTGCTGAGTGCCTGTACAGCAGCACCGGTTCCGCGACCGCCACAGCCGACCAGGGCTATTTTGATAACATTGTCTGCACCTGAAAAAAAGTTGGCCTGGGACAGCATAGGTGCCGCCAGCAGTCCGCCGGCTAAAAGAGACGATTGTTTCATAAAGTCTCTGCGGGTTTTTCCGTGGAATTGATTCAGTTCTTCCTGTTGCATGATAGAGTTTTTATGTGTTAATGTGGGGGATATAAATAATAAGGAATATACAGCCCTGTTAGTGGCTGTTATCTTGCTCCTTTATACTGATCGATGACTTCCTCAAAAAATTGTTCTGCTTCTTCTTTTGTCGGCTGTTTCAGCGGCCGGACTACACGGAATCCTACAAAAGGAGCATCTGCGTTCCACCAGTAACTCTTAGGGATCTGCGGGTCACGGCGGTTCCAGTTAGGGTCAGATTTCAGACGGCTGGCACAACGCAGCAAGGCTGCGTCATCGCGGTAGTTCCCCCCCTTGATGGTCCGGGGAGTTTTGGTTGTCGGCTTAGTCCAGGGGTCCGTATCGGACGCATGCTGCAGGTACTGCTCGTCATACTGGTCCAGTGTCCATTCAGCCACATTTCCCAGCATATCGTACAGTCCCCAGGCATTGGGCTTCAGTTCTCCAACTTTATGATATTTATTATCACTGTTGGCGGCATACCAGGCATAATCCTTCAGCTGCGAGGCGTCATTGCCGAAAGGATAGGCCGTGGCAGCTCCGGCACGACAGGCATATTCCCATTCAGCTTCTGTAGGAAGGCGGTAGAAAACGCCGGTTTTCGCATAGAGCCATTTACAGTACATCAGTGCTCCATACTGGCTCATACTATTGGCCGGGTAACCGCCTACTTTTCCCATACCGAGCGTCAGATCTATATAAGGTGGGCTTGGCCGGGTCATTCCATCAGGAATAGGCGTCTTGTCTTTTTCCGGATCTGAATATACATCATACTGCTCGAAGGTCACTTCGTATGCGCCCATCCAGAAAGCGGCGATCTTTACTTTTTTCTGAGGGCCTTCGTCAGCGCCTCTGCCTTTTTCACCATCCGGGCTTCCGATGGTGACCTCTCCCGCAGGTATAGGCACCATTTTAAATGTGAATGTTGTTCCGGGCAGCTTCTCCTCATACGCGGTAAACGGCTGGTTGATAGTTTCCTGTGCGAATGCGGTACCGGTCAGCATGCTTCCCAGCGATAACGCCAATAGTCTGTTTTTCATAACACTTCTTGAAAGATAAAACCTGTAATGCCTGTGAATTTATTAAATCAAATAATGGAATGCAACGTTTTTGTGATGAAGATGCGTCAATTCTACACTTTTCCTCCGTCTCCCCTTGCAACAGAATCAAAAAGCGATTACATTTAGTATTCATGCAATCAACCCTTAGAACGTTATGGAAAGAAGAAAATTCCTTCAGCAAAGCACATTAGCAGGACTATCCACGCTGGCTATAGGCAGCACAGCCGCGGCAATGCCCAATGGTCTCACAAAGCCGGAACCTGCCGCCGGGAAGACATTTAACCTGAACTATGCCCCCCACGACGGGATGTTTAAAAACAGCGGCGGCGCCAGCTTCCTGGACCAGATCCAGTTTATGTATGACCAGGGCTTCCGCGCCATTGAAGACAATGGGATGATGAAACGCGATCCTGCTGAACAGGAAAAGATCGGAAAGCTGCTCAGTAAACTGGGTATGCAGATGGGCGTTTTTGTGATCGATGCGGGAGACAACTGGAAGGTATCGCTCACCACCGGCAAGCAGGAGTTCAAAGATGCTTTTGTAAAAATATGTAAACAGGCGCTGGAAACGGCTAAACGTGTGAATGCCAAATGGGCAACCGTGGTACCGGGTTACTTTGAGAGGAACCTGCCTATCGGCGTACAGACAGGCAACGTGATCGAGGCTTTTCGTATGGGAGCAGACGTACTGGAGAAAGAAGGGCTGATCATGGTAATGGAACCATTGAGTGATAATCCTGACCTGTTCCTCCGTACGGCAGAACAGAGCTATGGAATCTGTAAAGCGGTAAACAGTCCAAGCTGTAAGATCCTGTACGACATCTACCATATGCAGCGCAATACCGGCAACCTGATCCCCATCATGGACCTTTGCTGGGATGAGATAGCCTATATCCAGATAGGAGACAATCCGGGCCGAAAGGAACCTACCAGCGGCGAGATCAATTACAAGAATATTTTCAAGCACCTGCATAAAAAAGGCTTTAAGGGCGTGCTGGGTATGGAGCATGGCAATGCCAACCCCGGCAAGGAAGGCGAACTGGCGGTGATAAAAGCTTACAGGGAAAGCGATGATTTTCTGTAATCCGGTGTAACTTCATTTTTGTTACCTTCCCAAAAAATTTCATCATCATGAACTTTCTCATCCGCTTGCTTGTGACGGCACTGGCAGCCATGCTCTCAGCATACCTGCTGCCGGGCGTCACTATCAAGGATTTCACAACTGCGCTTGTACTCGCATTAGTATTGGCGGTCCTGAACCTGTTGGTAAAACCCATACTGATACTACTAACACTTCCTGCTACGATACTTACACTGGGATTGTTCCTGCTGGTGATCAATGCTGTTATTATACTGCTGGCCTCTAACCTGGTAAAAGGGTTCAAGGTGGACGGATTCTGGTGGGCGCTGATATTCAGCCTGGTCCTGACCGTTGTAAACGGTATCATGCACAGCATAGCGGGAGGCGATAACGATTGAGCTTAATACCATGTATTTTGAACGTGCACATATCAGTGACGGAGAACTGCTGACGTTTTATAAAGCGTTGCTATACCCCCGACTGGTAGAAGAGAAGATGTTGCTGTTGCTGCGGCAGGGGAAAGTAAGCAAATGGTTTTCCGGCATCGGCCAGGAAGCCATTGCAGTAGGCGCCACACTAGCGTTGGATAACGACGAGTGGATCCTCCCCCTGCACAGGAACCTGGGTGTGTTCACAGCCCGGCAGTTGCCTTTGCAGCAACTGTTCCACCAGTGGCAGGGCAGTCCGCTGGGCTTCAGTAAAGGACGGGAACGATCCTTTCACTTCGGCAGCCGGCAACATCATATCTGTGGCATGATCTCTCACCTGGGCCCACAGCTTTCCATTGCGGATGGCATTGCCCTGGCACATAAACTAAAAAAAGAGGACAAGGTATCCCTGGCCTTTACCGGCGAAGGCGGTACCAGTGAGGGCGAATTCCACGAAGCCCTGAATGTGGCGGCAGTATGGGATTTGCCCGTCATCTTCCTCATAGAGAACAATGGCTATGGACTGAGCACACCGGTAGAAGAACAGTACCGCTGTGAGCAGCTCGTACAGAAAGCTGCCGGATATGGCATGCGGGGGATGCGCATCAACGGGAACAACCTCCTGGAGGTATATCACGCTGTAAAAGAAGCAAAACGTCATGCCCTGCAGGAACAGCAGCCGGTATTAATAGAGGCCATGACCTTCCGCATGAGGGGACATGAAGAAGCCAGCGGCACCAAATATGTTCCTCCCGCCCTGCTGGAGGAATGGGCCAAACAGGATCCCATCCTGCATTTTGAAAGTTTCCTGCAGTATCTGCAACTTATCAACGAAGAAGGCATTCACGAGGTCCGGGAATCGCTGAAGCACGAAATAGACAGAGATATCAATACCGCATTGGTAGCGGTATCTCCACCGGTCAGCGAGGCCGATGAACTGAAGGATATTTACGCCCCCGCTCCCAGCCCCCTTCCACCTGCAACAGACGGCGCTGTTCGCGATAAAAGATTCATCGACGCTATTTCAGAGGGGCTGGACCAGGCCATGGAACAGTATCCCGAACTGGTATTGATGGGACAGGATATTGCGGAATATGGCGGGGCCTTTAAGATCACAGATGGTTTTGTTGCAAAATATGGAAAGGAACGAGTGAGAAATACCCCCCTGTGCGAAAGCGCCATTGTAGGCGCCGGGCTTGGACTGTCCATTATGGGATATAAAAGTATGGTGGAGATGCAGTTTGCTGACTTTGTAACCTGCGGCTTCAACCAGATCGTTAACAACCTGGCAAAGATCCACTATCGATGGGGCCAGACCGCCGATGTCGTGATCCGGCTGCCGGCAGGTGCTGGTGTAGGGGCCGGCCCATTCCACTCGCAGACGAATGAAGCCTGGTTCACACATGTTCCGGGCCTGAAAGTAGTGTATCCCGCCACCCCGGCAGATGCCAAGGGCCTCTTACTCGCTGCCTTTGCCGACCCCAATCCTGTATTGTTCTTCGAGCATAAAGCACTTTACCGCAGCATCAGCGGGCCGGTGCCGGAAGGGCCTTATACCATCGGGATCGGGAAAGCCCGGCTTGTGCAGGCAGGAGAAGATATCAGCATCATCACGTATGGCAGTGGTGTAAACTGGGCACAGGAATATGCACAGCATTATCCACAGATATCCATTCATATACTGGACCTCCGTACTTTATTACCCCTGGATTATACCGCAATCCGGGAAGCGGTAGCCGCTACCGGCAAGGTGTTAATTCTTCATGAAGATACACTCACCGGCGGATTGGGTGGAGAGATCAGCGCGTGGATAGCGGAACATTGCTTCCACCTGCTGGATGCCCCGGTGATGCGCTGCGCAGGACTGGATACCCCGGTTCCCTTCGCCGCAGCACTGGAGAAAAATTTCCTGGCTAAATCGCGTCTGCATCAGTATATAGAGCAACTGGCAAGCTATTAGCCTAGTACGTATGTTGGGATTTTCGAACAGAATGCGCTAACTTGCAGCCCGGACCACTAAACATTATTTTTATGTTGCTTGAAGTAATCAATAACGTAGAGACTACCGATTTTTACAGGGCTGGAGACAAGGTTGCTCACTATCTGACCTATGCAGTTATTATCCTGTTTGCATTAATGTTCCTCTACGCAGCTATCAAATACGCTAAGCGCTAGTATCCAACTTATTAAGATATTAAAAAGGCTGTTTTACTCCATAGTAGAGCAGCTTTTTTTATGTCTTATTTTACCCTGACATACACAAGCTTCCCCATTTTACGGCTGCTTTCGCGGATATCTATTTCGAAATCCTCAAAGCTCTTGATCAGCTGTATCAGCTTGTTATATCCATAGTTACGCGCGTCGAAGTCAGGCTGTTTCTTCAGCAACAGGTTGCCCAGCTCTCCCAGGTAGGCCCATCCATCTTCATCTGCAATATCATTAATACTTGAAGACAGCAGGTTGATCACCTCCTTATCGGCCTTACTGATACCCTTAGCACCACTTTTATCTGTTTTACGTTTCGTGGACGACTCCTTCCCCGTATCTGCCAGGATCTCCAGGTAAATGAACTTGTCGCAGGCTGCGCGGAAGGCGCTGGGCGTTTTCCGCTCTCCCAGCCCGAATACACGCATTCCAGCCTCCCGGAGGCGGGTAGCCAGACGGGTGAAATCGCTGTCGCTGGTGATCAGGCAAAATCCGTCCACCCTCCCGGTGTAAAGAATATCCATGGCGTCAATGATCATGGCTGAGTCAGTCGCATTCTTGCCACTGGTATAACTATACTGCTGTATCGGGGTAATGGCATTGTCCAGCAGTACCGCCTTCCAGCCGGTCAGCGTGGGCTTTGTCCAGTCTCCATATATCCGTTTGAAAGTCGGGATGCCATACTTGGCAACTTCTTCCATCATGGCCTTTACGCTGGCGTAAGGAATGTTATCTGCATCGATGAGGACTGCCAAACGGAGCTCTTTGTTTTCCATACCTGTAGATTGGGGTGTCTGACAAATTTACTACCGGCCCGCCGATAAATAATATAAGTTGTATTTTTCCTGTTAACCGCCTGGGGTTCTGCCCTTTATTGTAACTTTGCAGCATGGACCAGGATCAGTTGCCCGGGAGAATTTACACCTTCCATTTCATAATGTTATGCCTCAGCAACGCACTGTTTTCCGCCAGCTTTAACATGTTGCTACCGGAATTGCCCGCCTATCTGACCCGGATGGGTGGTGAGGACTACAAAGGATATATTCTTGCGCTTTTTACGCTAATGGCCGGATTGTCCCGCCCCTTCAGCGGAAAGTTGACAGATACGATCGGACGTGTGCCGGTGATGATCTTCGGCTCGCTGGTATGTGTGGTGTGCAGCCTTTTGTACCCACTGGTCAGCTCTGTAGGCGCCTTTTTATTACTCCGTTTCTTTCATGGTTTTTCCACCGGCTTCAAGCCTACCGGTACCGCCGCCTATGTTGCGGATATTGTACCTGCTACCCGCAGGGCCGAAGCAATGGGCATGGTTGGCCTGTTCAGCACCATCGGCCTCGCCATGGGACCGGCCATTGGTGGTTATATCACTAATCACTGGGACATACATATCATGTTCCAGGTATCGGCAGTATTTGCATTATTATCTGTCGTGATACTGATGGGCGGTATGCGGGAGACCTTACAGGACAAACAACGCTTCCGTTTATCCACATTAAAGATTGCCAGGAATGAAATATTTGAGCCCCTGGTACTGGCGCCGGTGATCGTTATCTTTCTGACATATCTCAGCTATGGGGTACTATTCACCATCATTCCGGATTTCAGTACCTACCTGGGCATCCAGAATAAAGGCCTCTTCTTTACTTTCTTTACTGCCGCCTCGATCAGTATTCGCCTGCTGGCCGGTAAGGTGTCCGACAAATACGGCCGGGTGCCTGTTCTGAAAATCTCTACCATTACCATGGCCATCGGTGTTTTCCTCCTGGCCATTGCACATACGCCGGCCATGATGCTGACGGCAGCCATCATTTATGGCGTTTCTGTCGGCATGAACTCTCCCGCTATTACCGCCTGGACGATCGACCTGGGTCATCCGCAACACAAAGGCCGGGCATTGGCCACCATGTATATTGCAATGGAAGCTGGTATCGGGTTGGGCGCATACCTGTCTGCCTTTATCTATCACAATGATGCCCGCTTCTTCCCACTCACGTTCTACTGTACAGCAGTTGTAACACTGATGGCGGCCCTCTATCTCCTGTTTATTTACCACAACCGCCGCCTGCAGATCATGTGGCGTTTTGTTCATATGCGGGCGCCTGTTCCTATCAGACGGTTCCTGCCGTAAGCTTATAAAGAAAGGCGGCATCATGAATAAAAATGTCCCCAAAAGTCAGACACTTTTGGGGGCATTTCAAAAAGAGGCCAATCAATTCGCCTCGCTTACCTCCAAAAATCAGGCTTTTGGAAGCGAGGTGAAATGATTGGCCTCTTTTATTATAAATGATGTCTCCGGTATTATAACTGCTCGTACAAAGCACGGAGGCGTTCGCGCGTCATCTGCTCTTTCCAGTTCTTACCCAGTGCATTTTCCCACAGGGGCGCCATTCCCAGCGATACGTCTATCATCGCATTGAACTGCTCGTCAGACAGACCTTTCGTAATACCCTGCGGGATGTCGATATTATGCTTCTTCACCATCTGCTTGAATTCCTTCACGCCTTCGGGGTAAAACTCTTCCAGTTTATCAAACACGATACAGTTGCCGATACCATGTTTCGTACCCAGCAGGTATGACAGGCCATAACTTACAGCATGTGCCACGCCCACCTGTGAATAGGCAATACTCATACCACCTGCATAAGACGCCATCATCAGTTTCTCGTCAGCATCATCGTCCCAGGTGTTTTTCTCCAGGAAGATCTCCTGGCAGAGACGTAGCGCTTCTTCTCCGTAAGAACGGCTGAAGGCATTCAGGTAGGTACCCTGCAGGGATTCGATACAGTGGATATAGCAATCCATCGCTGTATAAAACTGCTGGTTCACCGGTACGCCCTTTATCAGGTCGGGGTCCAGTACGATCTGGTCAAATGGTGTAAAGTCGGAGTTCATACCCAGCTTACGGGTCGGTCCGGTCAATACGCAGGTACGGCTTACTTCTGCGCCTGTACCGGAGAGTGTGGGGATACCCACCTTATACACACCAGCTACCTTTACGAGGTCCCAGCCCTGGTAATCAGCAGAAGAACCAGGATTTTTCATCATCAGGGATACCGCCTTGGCCATATCCATTACAGAACCACCGCCAATACCAATGATGCCGCTTACCTCGCCAAACTCCGCTTTCAGTTCGTCCCGTACTTTATCCACATATTTGGTCTTCGGCTCGTCAGTAACATCAATGTACACGATCTTATCTTTACCTCTCAGGGGAATACGTTTAGCAAAAGCCTCATTACCCTGGAAGAAATAGTCTACAAAGAATATCATTGGCGCATCGCCCTTACGGCGGGGAGCCAGTATTTCATCAAGCTGGTCAAACGCACCACGGCCAAACACTACATAATCGACCATTTTAAAGTTCCTGAATTTCATCTCAGTCGTTTAATGATTTAGTATTACAGTAATTTTTCCGCCTTCAGCAGGTCCTCCGGCGTATCTATCTCCACACCCATATATTCTGTCACTACCATTTTCATGGGAATACCATTCTCCAGGTAGCGCAGGCATTCTATTTTCTCTGCAGCTTCCAGCGGACTTACCGGCATTTTGGTAAAGTCCATCAGCGTCTGCCTGCGGAATGCATAGATGCCGATGTGCTCATAATATACGGTCTGGACATTTTTGTCGCGCGGGTAAGGGATCACAGCGCGGGAAAAGAAGAGGGCATTGAACTTTTTATCCACCGCCACTTTCACGTAGTTCGGGTCTTCGATGGATTTCTGGTCTTTCAGTACCTGCATCAGGGAGGCCACCTGTACCTGTTTACCTTCTTCTCCTTCAAATACTTTCAGCAACTTTTCCAGCGGTTCCTTCTGCGTAAAAGGCTCATCTCCCTGTACATTTACAACAATATCAACATCTGCACGGTCTTCAATAGCTTCCGCTATACGATCGGTACCGCATTCATGTTCCTTTTTGCT
The DNA here is from genome assembly GCF_023100805.1 of Chitinophaga filiformis. Classification (NCBI taxonomy): domain Bacteria; kingdom Pseudomonadati; phylum Bacteroidota; class Chitinophagia; order Chitinophagales; family Chitinophagaceae; genus Chitinophaga; species Chitinophaga filiformis. The sequence continues at coordinate 960,092 of NZ_CP095855.1, read as the reverse complement.
CATGACAGCTTTACCGCCGTTACTGACAATTTCATTGTAAATGACCTCACTGTCGCACACCACCATTACCTCGTCAAACACCCCGGTGTTCACGGTACTTTCGTATGTACGCAGAATAACGGATTTACCTCCCAGCCTAGCCATCAGTTTACCCGGGAAACGGGTAGCCCCATAACGGGCGGGAATCAAGGCTACTTTCTTCATGCTTATCTTTTATAGGGCGCTCTTTACTGCGTTCACCAATTTCTCAGCACGCTGCTGTACTTCCTCGTCGCTCCAGCTCAGGTTAATAGGCGTACAGATACAGCGGCTCATAATAGCGTCTGACACGGGGAACTGTTTCACCTTGTACAATTCCATTGCCTGCTGCAATCCGGGAGCGAAGCGGGAAAGCACGGTGCTTTGCTTGAAGTGTTCCCAGTTGCGGATATAGTGCCAGTTGTTATCATACCAGTAGAAGGCAGGCAAACCGGCAGCTTTCATTGCTGCAGCTGCAGCTCTTGCCTGTTTTTCTTCCGGCAGGAAAAAGGCCAGGAAGGTAGCGCTGTCGCCATCTGCATCAGGCAGGCGGCGGAAGGTTACACCCGGTACAGTTGCCAGGGCATCCTTGAAGATCTTTTTTGTTTTCCGGTGGATGCTCAGGAAAGTATCCAGCTTGCGTATCTGGGCAAGGCCCACGGCAGCATGCAGTTCGGAAATACGGTAGTTATACCCGATAAACGGGTGCAGGTCAGCGCCCCGGTCTACGCCCAGGTGGTCGTGACCATGGTCGGAATATCCGTCACATTTAATATAAATGTCCCTATCGTTTGTTACGATAGCGCCACCTTCCGCACAGGTAATTGTTTTTACAAAGTCGAAAGAGAAGGCACCGGCATGACCGATGGTTCCCAGCGCTTTGCCTTTATAACTGCCGCCAAAGGACTGGCAGGCATCTTCCAGTAAGATCAGGTTGTGTTTGTCACAGATAGCCTTCAGCGCATCCAGGTCGGCCATGGCGCCGCACATATGTACAGGCATCACCGCTTTGGTACGGGGGGTAATGGCGGCTTCCACTGCTTTAGGATCCAGCGTCAGGGTGTCATCCACATCTACCAGGACGGGAGTTGCCCCTACGGAAAAGATACACTCAAAGCTGGCCACAAATGTGAATGTCGGCATGATCACCTCATCCCCGGCGCCAATTCCCAATGCAGCCATAACTGTTGTGAGGGCGGCAGTACCACTGGATACCAGTTGGGTGTGGGCTACGTTCAGTTTTTCAGAAATGGCCTGTTCCAGCTCTTTAGCTTTCCAGATACCTTTACGGGGACCATCAAAGCCATAACGCATAAAAATGCCTGTTTCCAGTACATCATTTATCTCTTTGCGTTCTTCCGGGCCAAAAAATTCATATCCGGGCATAAGTTATTGATTTTTGCAAAGGTAGTATAATCGGATTGCCCTGCATCGCAAAAACTGTTTATCTTTTACTAAAAATTACCATGCGTTTATTATTGTTCCTTATCCTCTTGGCCGCTCCGTTTACGGCCATACGTGCCCAACAGCCCCAGTCTGCCATCAAGGCTTTGCTGGCGAAACAGACTGCTTCCTGGAACCAGGGCAACCTGGACGCCTTTATGACAACTTACTGGCAGTCCGATTCCCTGATATTTATTGGCAGGAAGGGTCCCACCTATGGCTGGCAGGCTACGTTAGATAATTACAGAAAATCTTATCCTGACACAACAGCCATGGGCAAACTGGCGTTCAATATATTGGAAATGAAGCCCCTGGCTTCAGATGTGTATTTTGTAGTAGGTAAATGGCACCTGCAAAGAACGGTGGGCGACCTGCAGGGGCATTTCTCGCTGATCATTAAACGTATTAAGGGCAGCTGGAAGATCATCGCTGACCATAGTAGCTAAAAAAAAACCATCCCATGAATGGGACGGCCTGCTATACACCACAACATTAAAGAAGAATGTTACTAATCGTTTTTCCTCCGTAGGAAATACCATATTACATTAAGAGGTCAATCAATAAACTATGGTAACGATTTAGTTTTCAGTATCCTGATCGCGCACCGTTGCATTTTCTTTTTCGGGCTCTTCCGAAAGGTCTGCATGCAGCGGATTGCTATTGTTATTATGTTCTGCTTTGTCTGTTTTTAAAATTTCAACGGGATGCTGTTCTCTCTGCGCATAATTTTCCGAAGATTTTTTATCCTTTTCAGATTCCTTTTCACTTAGCATAACTTTCCGTTTTTAGTTGTTATCGTGTCATCTTCAATTATAATACTTGCAAAGTCTGTTCCATGAGGTAAATCCTTGCCAATTACGCATTACACGGCAGTAATGAGTAAAGCATTCCACACCGGGCGCCCCAAACCGTTGTAAAGGATGTGAAGCAGTTTCCACAAAGCAATATTGGCCGGGGCCGATGCAATAGATTGCAGCTTTGCCCCGTTCGGTACGTTTTAGCACTTTTTTAGCAGCCGGCCCATTAACAATATTGTAATTTAGTTTGTCCAAACTCAATACTGCAAAGGAATAGCGCCTGGAAACACTAACATTGTTTTAACTTTTATGTGCCTGCTAATGGCATAAATATTGAACATTATATCATCCAGCCGTGTTGATAACCATGATAGTTATACCTCAGCAATAGTGTACAGTTACCCTAACGAGAAACACGGACGTAAATCGAAATTGGCAACTTGGATATCTACAATATAAATTCTATAACAAATAAATATGCTACTATGAACATCCGGGATTACCAGTGGTCGGTACTGAAGAAACTGCTAAAGCAGCGGTTCAGTCAACTTTCAGATGAAGATTTAGTGTTTGAAAGAGGTAAAGAGAGGGAGCTGTATAGCAGGCTTGGACGGAAAACCGGCAAGTCGCAGGAAGATGTTGCCCGCATAATCAAAGGTATGCAACAAGCATATTTGCAGCAGTCCACATTGCTGTAGGTTCGTAAAGTGATCAATTATATGTTACCCGTATGGGCCAAAAGCCTGTAAGTGTTTTGCTATAATTGATCACTTCTTTTTTTATTCATAGTTATCCTGCACATGCCCGTTATTCCTCCACATTTTCCTGACGATGAACAGGTATCCCGCCAGTGAAAGCACCAGAAAAATGTAAAAGAAGATCATCCTGCCCCGGGTGGATTCTTCCGGTACTGCAAACCCCAGGTACAAACCCAGAAATACATTCACCAGCATCCAGAAAAAACCCAGGAACACCGTCCGCATGATCCGGACAAAATAGTGCACGATCCTCATATCGAAAGGTTCCTTCCTGTCCTGCTGTGGTTCCTGATTTTCCATATGAATGTGTTGTGTTAAGGAAGGCATAATTTACGAAGCGCCAGGCTATCTCCCCTGAAAACGTTGAAGTCGACCGTGGTAGAGATCCCATTCACCCGTCCTATATCGCTATGCTGCCAGAATAACCAGTGACGCTGTGTAGATGGCCGCTCTTTCTGATAATAGTGGGCTACCCACAAGGGATAACGGTCAAATTCCTCTCCAAGATATGTTTCGTAGAAGTGCATGTTGGTATAAATGATCGGCTTCACCCCGTAGGCCTTTTCCATCTCTTCCAGCCATATCCTGGCAGTAGACCTGATCACCGCCGGAGGTTGATTGTTATGTACTTCTATATCCAGCACCGGCGGCAGATCGCCTGATTCAAGCTGTACGACGTTCTGGAAATTGATCACCTGCTTCAGGGGGTCGCGCGTGGAATAGAAGAAATGGTAGGCCCCCCTGACAATACCGGCTTTTTTGGCTTTCTGCCAGTTCTGCTTAAATAAGGCATCCTGACGGGTGATCCCCTCGGTTGCCTTAATAAATGCAAAGGAGATATGGATACGGTCTACCTGCATCTGTTCCACCGCCGCCCAGTTGATATTCTTCTGGAATTTCGATACGTCGATCCCGTGGATGGAATAGTTAACCGGCATGTCGATCCCAAATTCTTCATACCTGACAAAATTCAGCGCTTCCTCTCTTTCCCGCCACCACAGCCACGCTCCAAATGTCGCACATAGGAGGAATAACAGGGCGAAAACTAAACGCCTGGATTTCTTGATTCGGAGTTTTGGCACTTTTTATTTATTCGGCTTTCGGATTAGCGTGATGGCATTTAATGCTCACATTTTCAATCTCATTCCCAATTTCACAGCAAGTATAATTATTATTATACATAACCGGCATAGATATCTTAATTTTACAACAATAAGTGATGTTGTTATGCCTGATTTCAATTTAAACGATACCCTCAACCTGATGTCCAAGTTTACGCTACGGCGTGGCTGGAACGCCGCCAAGGTGTTGAGCAGCTATTTTGTAAGCAAATGGACAGGGAAACCTATTCAATGGGGTTACCCCATTTCGGTATCTTTCGAGCCAACAACATCCTGCAACCTGAGGTGCCCTGAATGCCCCAGCGGATTAAGGGCCTTCACCCGCCCCACCGGCATGCTGCAGCAGGATTTCTTCAGGAAAACGATCGATGAGATCTATAAAGAACTCCTGTACCTGATATTTTATTTCCAGGGAGAACCCTTCCTGAACCCGGGTTTCCTGGAGATGGTCAAATATGCGCATGCAAAAGGCATCTATACCGCTACTTCCACCAATGCCCATTACCTCACTGATGAGAATGCCCGCAAAACCGTGGAAAGCGGTTTGGACAGGCTGATCATCTCAATAGATGGTACAACACAGGACGTATATACGCAGTACCGGGTAGGCGGTAACCTGGAGAAAGTGATACAGGGGGCGAAGAATATCGTAAAATGGAAAAAAGAACTGAACTCAAAAACGCCCTTCGTCTTCTTCCAGTTCCTGGTAGTAAAGCCGAATGAGCATCAAATTGAGGATATAAAGCAACTGGCAAAAGAGATCGGTGTGGATGAAGTTCGCTTTAAGACGGCGCAGGTATACGATTATGAAGAGGGCAACCGCCTGATCCCGACCATTGATAAATACAGCCGTTATCACAAGAATGATGACGGTACCTATAAGATCAAGAATAAAATGGGGAATCACTGCTGGCGTTTATGGCATTCCCCGGTAATTACCTGGGACGGGCTGGTGGTGCCATGCTGCTTCGATAAAGATGCTCAGCATAAACTGGGCGACCTCAAACAGGAATCACTGAAGGAATTGTGGCATAACGATAAGTATATCCGGTTCAGGACGCAGATCCAGCAGGGCCGTAAGAATATTGACATCTGTGCTAACTGCAGCGAGGGTACAAAGGTTTGGGGATAACAAGCCTTTATTCTTCTTCTTTTTCGGCCGCAGCTTTTGCCTTTTTCTTCTTGCTGCGGCTTTTGCGGAACTTGTCAAAGAGATTCATACCCATCCGCACTCCGGCAAACTCTAAAGCTGTCATCAGGGCACTGGTGGTAAAGGACTTGAATTTGCCGCTCTGCCAGGCGATCTTCGCAATACGCCCAGCCATGCCCAGCATGGCGCCATGTTTAGCGCTGCCGGGAAGCACAGAGTTCAATGCCATTTTCCCGTAGTTCCCTTTGAAATAATGAATCCTCTCTCCTAACTCATTTTCCAGTGCACGGGAGCGTTTTTTCAGCCGGTTTATCTCCTTCTGTAACTGGTCCCCGTTTGTTACTTTCACCTTGGGCATGTGTAAAGGTTTATCATTAATCTTTCAACGATTATAGTTGTTCGTACAATTCTTCTTCTTCCTCCATCTTTTTGCTGTCGGCATCCTTTTCTTCCCTTTCCTGGCTCTTAGCCTCTTCCTCCTTGTCCACTATGTCCATCTCGCTCATTAACTCCCGGACCAACATATTGGACAATGGGGTCTGGATCAGTGGCTTGCGGAAAATGAGCAGGATACCCAACAGCACTACAAACAGGGCTGCAGAGCAGGAGAAACCAATGGTAAAGCTATTGGTCATTTCTCCAATCCAGAAGCCAAGCACCATACCCAGGAAAACGATAACAAAAAAGAACAGCAGGAAAGCCAGTATCAATGAAAAGAAGAGCCCTAAGGCTTTTGATAGCTTTCCTGCTGACTGGAGTTTAATCAGATCCAAACGGGTTTCCAGGTATTCCTTGGCTACCTTGCCTGTCTGATTGAAGTAATTGCTGAAATTATCTTCCATGCAAATTTTTTTTGTGACAAGGTTTTACGCCAACTCATTTTCCAGCGCATCTTCGAAATGCTCCTTCCTCTTTTTAAACTTGTCTTTCAATTTATCTGCCTGAAATCTCAGCTTTTCTACAAGTTCGTCCCTTTTGTCAGTATTCAGTAAATAACCTACAGCCACACCTACTGCGGCACCAACAATGAATGATACAACTGCTTTTGAACTGTTGTTCGCCATAAAATAAAAGTTTTAAAAGATGAACAATGGTTTATAGATCGTACTGTACAGGTTACAAACACTATTCCAATAATTTTAATCTTTCTGTAATCACCATGAATAAAATATTTTCCTGTGTCGGAAAGCATCCGGTAACCTGTTCTCATTAAACACTTTACAGAGAAGATTAGTTTACTTTGCACCAGCCGGTACTATTGCAGGGAACGGTACTCTTTTTGCACAACTATCAATATTCCTGACAGAATAACATTCAACCTCATGAGCGTAATAGATAACGAGCGAATTAAACAGGTCAGCTTTCTGTTGATCATTGTACTGCTGGCATTTGTACTCTTCTCTGAATTGTATACATTTTTCCCCGGATTCCTTGGTGCTGTCACCATGTATATCCTCAGCAGAAAATATATGTTCCGGTTGGTGGAAGAGCGTAAATGGCGCAAAAGCCTCGCTGCGGCGGTGTTAATGTTCATGTCGTTCATTATTATACTACTGCCTTTCGGCCTGCTTATAAACATGCTGACCAATAAGATCGGTTATGCGGTCAGTCATTCGTCAGAACTGGTAGCGGGCCTCAAAACGGTGAACGACCGGATACAGGCTGCTACCAAGATTGATATCCTTTCACAGGTGAGACTGGAAAGACTGCAGGAATATCTGACCTCTGTATTGCCAGGACTGCTGGGCGCCACTTTTAACATTCTAACCGCCATCGCTATACTTTATTTTATCCTGTATTTTATGCTTGTGAACGGAAAGGAAATGGAGGCCTGGTTATATGAATATATTCCGCTGAAAGACGAGAACGTATTACGACTTGGGACTGAATTCCATAAACTGGTGATTGCCAATGCGGTGGGAATTCCACTAATTGCTGTTATACAGGGCATCGTGTCATTGGTCGGTTATTTTATTTTCCAGGTACCCCAACCCTGGTTCTGGTTTGCCGTTACCTGTTTCACAGCTATGCTACCAGTTGTAGGTGCAGCTGCCGTATATGTGCCCATGGGTATTTACCTGCTTGCCACCAATATGACCTGGCAGGGTATCGGGGTGCTGGTATATGGGTTCGCTGTAGTTGGTACTTCTGATAACTTATTCCGCATGATCCTGGCTAAGAGGATCGGAGATGTACACCCGCTGATCACTGTTTTCGGTGTACTGATCGGTGTGAACCTTTTTGGGTTTATCGGGCTGATTTTCGGTCCGCTGCTCATATCCATGTTCATACTTCTGCTGGATATCTACTCAAACGAATTCCTGACCAAAAAGAGGGAAGTACGGGTGCAGCGTTGATTTAGCGGTAATAATTATTCTCTGCTATATATGCCAGTACATTGTCTGGCACCAGGTACCGGATGGATTTCCCCTCCTGGATCCATTTACGTATATCTGTAGACGAAATATCCAGCATAGGCGCTTTCAGGACTTCTACCCGTGCCCCATGCGTCTCGGTTACTTCATGCCCCGGCCGCAGGTAAACATAAATAGGATAGTTTTTGGTAAGCTGTTGATAGTTGCGCCAGCGGGTAATATTCTGGAAACTATCACTGCCCATGATGATGGTGAATTCTTGTGTGGGAAACTTCTCTGTCAGATAGGTGAGTGTATCGATGGTGAAGGAGGGTCTTGGCAGGGAAAACTCAATGTTGCTGGCCCTGAGTTTGGGTTCGTCTTTAATGGCCATTTCTACCAGGTGAAACCGGTTATGTTCATTTAGTAGTGATCCTGCCGGTTTTAAAGGGTTTTGCGGTGATACCACCAGCCATACTTTATCGAGGTCCGTATTGTATGCCACATAATTAGCTATAATCAGATGCCCGGTATGTATAGGATTAAAGGACCCAAAATACAAGCCTATCTTCATGCCCCTGTTTTTTGAGCGTGAATGTAATCAATAATGAGGAAATGTGATATATGTGCTTAGGACAGTGGCTTAAACTGTTCGAACATCATTCCGCATTGCCGGCAAAAATGCAGGGCCCTGCAGAGGGTGGATCCAAATGGGGAGCGCAGATAGGTGTTTTCGCTGCCACAATGAGGGCAGTTCACCTTGACCAGCATGTCCATGTTGACATCCCCTTCATGCCTGCCGGGAGGCGCAATCCCATAATCGCGCAGTTTCGCTTTGGCCTCGGCGGTCAGGCGGTTGCTGTTCCAGTTCACGTCTTTATCCACACTTACAAATGCCGGCATCTGGAGGTCTCTCTCCACCGCATTTTTAATGTTTTCCTTAATGATGTCTACTGCAGGGCAGGCTGCGAAGGTGGGGATCATCTTAATGTGCACGCCTTCTATATCGACTTTAACATCTGTGATCATTCCCAGTTCCAGTACGTTTAATACAGGTATCTCGGGATCCATGACATGCTCCAGCGATTGATATACGGCCTGCATTGTTGTTATTGTTTGCATAGTTCTTTTATTTCTACCAGGTTGCTTCAGGATCAAGACGGAACACCTCTCCCATTTCATTCAGTAACTGCTGTAAATGCGGGGTGTGCCGGCCGGTACGGCCGCCGTATACAGGCGCTGTCATTTCAGGTAACACCAGGCCAGCCTTTTCCATGACTGGAGATATATGCATCAGCCACTGTTCATACAAAGCCGCTTCTCCGGGATAGATCTGCTCTGCTATCAGCAGGTCCTCTGCGGGGCCAGGTTCAAAAATGCCCCCCGCCAGCTGGAAGCTGTTATCCAGCGCTGCCTGCATACGCTGACGGCTATCCTCTCCCGCTGTACAGAGTTGCATGATCCAGGCGTCTGCATGCAGTGTATGATATTTCAGTTCACCCTTTGCTTTTCCGGCCAGGTGTTGAAATGGCGCAAATTTGCTTTGGGCAAGGGCCTGGTATCGTACCGTCTCGGCATGATCAAAAAGGAAGTGCCGCATCAGGCTGAATTCATACGAGCTTATAGGCATTTCCACGAAGTGGCAGCACCGGAAATCTGCTGCATTCCTCAGGAATGCAAACTGGTCGGGGGCTGCGCCTCCGAACTGCTCTTCCAGGATGCGGTAGAGCGCCAATGCATGGCCTATTTTATCCTGCGCCATGGAAGAGAACGCGATATCCTCTTCCATGACCGGGCCTAAGCCGGTCCATTCTGAATTGCGATGCCCGATCACCAGTTCATCATCAGCCATTTTCGTGATCAGTTCCTGTAGTGCTTGTTGTAATTGCATTGGGATATGTGGGGACTATTTTGTCTGTTTCTTAAACTTGTTGATCTTTTCCATGACTTTGAACCCGCTGGCATCGCGGTAGGTCTTGTCCGGGTTGTTGGCAAACATGTCTTCATCTTCCAGGTCAAACGCCAGTATATCTGCGCTGCGTACTACCCACAGATTCACACATTTCTTGCGGCGCCCGAATTGTTCCTTGGCAAAGATCAGTGCAAGACTTGCATCAGGGGCATGCACACAGCCTACATGTTCGTGGTGCCCGCCTCGTTTTTCCTGGTGAAATACTTCAAATACATTCCAGTTCTCCCCTTCTTCTACTTTGAAGGAGCCGTCATTCTTATCTAACCTGAGCCGGTTAACACGTGGATCTAGTGAGTCATTCATAAATCGTGGTACTTATAATATTATACGTGGAAAACGGTTTTATGCCACCGGAGGGGCGCTGCGTTCCATTTCCTCAGGACGCATAAGGGCCTTCCTGATCCAGCGGCCATGTTCTTCTGCCCATCTCCTTACATCCAGCCTTTCTTTGTTGCAGGGGCCATTCCCGTTGATCACTTCAAAGAAGAGATTCCAGTCAGGGTCAGAATACTCCCATTTCCCGGTATCCGGGTTCTTTCTCAGCAGGGGGTCCGGGAGTGTTAATCCCAGCTCCCATATCTTCGGGACGTATGTGTCCAGGAACTGGTTCCGCATATCGTCGTTACTCGCCATTTTCACCTTCCATTGCATCAGCTTCTCGCTGTGGCTGGAGGTTTTGTCCGGCGGGCCAAAGAAATGCATGATAGGCTGCCACCAGCGGTTAAGGGCATCCTGCAGCATTGCCTTCTGGGCAGGCGTACCTGTAGCCAGTTCTATGAAGGCGTCATGTCCCTGTTTCAGGTGAAAGCTTTCTTCATAACAGATCCTTTCCAGTGCACGGCAATAAGGGCCGTAAGAGCCTTTGGAATTGGCTACCTGGTTCACTATTGCAGCAGCATCGATCAGGAAGCCGATCACGGTAACATCTGCCCAGGTTTTGGCCGGGTAATTAAAAACATTGGAATACTTGGATTTTCCACTCAGCAGATCATTGATCATCGCTTCCCTGGATTTTCCCAATGTTTCTGCAGCATTATACAGCAGTTGTCCATGACCCACCTCATCCTGCACCTTGGCAATGAGCGCCAGTTTGCGTTTAAAGCCCGGCGCCCGGGTGATCCAGGTGCCTTCCGGCAGTGCGCCTATTATTTCGGAATGTGCATGTTGTTCGATCAGTCGTATGAGCTGTCTGCGATATTCCGCCGGCATCCAGTCGCCCGGTTCAATTTTTTCCCCTCTGGCAATCCGCGCTTCAAACGCTGCCAGTTTTTCAGGATCATCATGCAACTGTTCTTCCCGCTGCTGCTTCCTGTTGGGTTCGTCGAAAATGTATCCGCCACCGTACATAGTGCGATTGTTTTGGTAGATCGTAAGTTACGAAAAAATGTACCTTTAACTTTGAAGAGGTACTATGTTTTTATTCCTTTCCTTCATATGGTGTTGTTGCCTGTTTCCTGCCAGGTCTCTGCCGGAGGCGCCTCCCGCTACTGTTATAAAAGTAGTGTTCTCGCCAGACAAACGGCCGGAAGATCCAACATCCGACAGCCTCTTCTACCAACCGCACCGGAAACTCCGCTGGTCCGATTTCAGGGCTACGCCTCCCCTCCGTGGTCCGAGTGCTGCCGTGTCTTATACGAGTTTTGCCTATGAAGGCAACAGCCTTCAGCGGAAAGACACCCTGCAGATCAACCTCACATTACAGGTATTCTTTATTAAAAGCGCATCCTGGGTCAAATCATTTGCGAAAGACGAGTTTGCCCTGGAACATGAACAGCTTCATTTTGACATCACCTGGCTGGTTGCGCTCAGGTTCCAGCAACGTATTAAAAGTATGGAACTAACGCCTGAAGATTTCGACAGCATCATCCAGTATCAATATATTGAATCGTTCAGGGAAATGAATAAGCTGCAGGAAGCATATGACCGGGAAACCAATCATGGGCAGGACCCTGCCGCCCAGAAAAACTGGAAACGCTCCATCGGAGAAGCCCTAGCCGCCTTAACACTTGAAGGCGCCCTTACGCCTCACTTAAAGCCCTTATCGGCAGATTGCAGGACGGTCAGCACTTTTAGTACTGCCTGGTAATAGAAGGATGGCTGGATGCCCTTGAACTCATCTGACAGCTGGTGATAGTCAGGATGGTCTTCTACGCCGAAATAAAGCATGGGGATCTTTAACTTATAAAATTCATAGTGGTCGCTCTGGTTGATCCAGTTATTGGATCCCTCCTCTTTTTTATCATGACCGGAAAGCACTTTTACCTGTCCACCGGTATTGACCGCGTCATCAACGTATTTTTTTAGCTCCGGGAACTGGGTTAACCCGCAAACATACAATTCATTCTTATCGTTCCGGCCTATCATATCCATGTTGATATTCAGGACCATATCTGTTACCGGCACCGGCGGTTGTTTCAAAAAGGCCTTGGCACCCTGCAAGCCTTCCTCCTCTCCGTCAAATGCTACAAAGATCATGGTATGTTCCGGCTGGTGCATTTTATAATACGCCATCAGGGCAAGCAGGCCGCCTACGCCGGAGGCATTATCATCCGCCCCGTTATAGATGCTGTCTTTACCTGCCGGGGTTCCGCTTTTCACTCCCAGGTGGTCATAATGTGCTGTAACGACAATGGAGGATGCAGACTTCCCTTTGATATATCCGAACAGATTGGTCCCCATGATCTGCTTTTCTCCCTGCTGAAAGTAGAAGGGATATTCATATGTATTGTGGAATGGGGACAATCCTATCTGCTTAAAACGCCCGATAAGATAGAACTGGGCCTGCCGGCTGCCACGTGTGCCAGCCATCCTGCCTTCATATTTGTCGGAAGAAAGGGTCTGTATATCTTTTATTAACTGGGTCGAGTCTATTGATGACTGAGCACGTATACCGATGGTCGATAAGAGCAGCAAGCTGCAGATGAGTATTTTCATACCTGATCTGGTTATAATGCAATATAAGGTATTTCACTGCGTGCCCCTTACCTACGACTTATTTCAACAACTGGAAAGAAACGAAGGCAAACAGGTATGCCAGTGCTGTCATGTATACAAACTGTACTGCCGGGAACTTCCAGGATTTCGTCTCCCTTTTTACAACGGCCAGGGTACTCATACACTGCATGGCGAAGGCATAAAACAACATCAGCGAGATGCCGCTGGCCAGGGTGTATACCGGGCGGCCATCTCTCCAGGTAGCGCTGCTCATTTTTTCCCTCAGTGTAGCGTCGTCATCTTCCGGAGATTCACCTACACTGTAGAGGGTTGCCATCGTACCGACAAATACTTCGCGGGCTGCAAAAGATGTGATCAGCGCTATCCCGATCTTCCAGTCATACCCCAGCGGGCGGATCACCGGCTCTATGGCATGTCCTAATACGCCGGCATAGGAATTTGCCAGTTTTTCGGATTTCATCTCCATATCCAGCTGTTCCTTTTGTTCGGGATGGGTAGTTTTCAGCTGTTCGTATTGCGCGGTCACCTGTTGCATTCTGTCTTTAGGACCATAAGAGGCCAGGAACCAGAGTATAATAGAGATGACCATGATCACTTTACCGGCGTCTGTCACAAAGATCTTGGCCTTTTGTACCATGGTAGTGCCAACATTCGCCCAGCGGGGCGCCCTGTATACAGGCAGCTCCATGATGAAGTAGCTTTTTTCCTTTATAGAGATGAATAACTTCAGTATGGCAGCAATGAGCAGGGCCATGACAAAACCCATTAAGTATAATCCCATCATCACTACTCCCTGCAGGTTCAGGAAGCCCAGCACCGGTTTATTGGGTATCACCAGCGCAATCATTACAGTATAAATGGGCAGACGGGCGGAACAGCTCATAAGAGGTGTGATCAGTATAGTGATCAGGCGTTCCTTCCTGTTTTCAATATTACGGGTTGCCATGATGGCGGGTACAGCACAGGCAACACCGCTTATCAGTGGCATCACCGATTTCCCGTTCAGCCCCACCTGTCTCATCAACCTGTCGGTCAGAAAACTGATCCTTGCCATGTAACCGGTATCTTCCAGTACAGTAATGAAGGCAAACAGGATCATGATCTGGGGTATGAATACCGCGATCCCTCCCAGGCCGGCAATAATGCCGTTCACAAGGATGTCTGTCAGCTGGTTGGCAGGAAGAGCATCCGTGAGCCAGCCGCTTGCTGCGCCAAACCCGGCTTCGATCCAGTCCATCGGGAAGGAGGCCAGCCAGAATATACACTGGAACATAAAGAACATAATACCCAGCAGGATCACATAACCCCAGAAACGATGCAGCAGCAGATTGTCGAGTTTTTCTGTCTGCAACTGCTTTTGTAAAGGATCGGCTTCCACCACGGAATTCTTCATGATATGCTTGATCTTGGCATACCGCTGCATGATCTCTTCCGCTTGTACCTTGGTCTTATTGAAGTTATATGTTTGCAGGATGTTGGTAATGGCCAGTTTCTGTCCGCCGTTCAGAAATGGCAGCTCATGGTGGTTTACCGCTACATGCAGGGCGGCGTAGTCGCTTTTTACCTGCACATATTTCCTGATCTCGTTTACCACCTCGGGCGCCAGGGCCTGGCTGTCAATGAAGTCGCGCGGCTGAACGGATTGTTTTTCCCTGGCCAGCAGGTCGATCATCTTCTTCAGCTCGGATATTCCCTTGTTCTTACGGGGATTGATGGTCACTACGGGCACACCTAATTCTCTTTCAAGACCAGCCTCGTCGATCTCAACCCCTTTTTTGCGGGCAATATCCATCATGGTAAGGCCGATAATGACAGGAATTTTCAGGTCCATGATCTGGGAGCAGAAGAGCAGGTTCCGCTTCAGGTTTGCCGCATCGGCAATGATGAGGATCATGTCGGGCTGTTCACCGGCGGCAGGATTTACAAGTACATCGTAGGTAACAAACTCGTCTGCGCTTTTGGGATAAAGGCTGTAAGTACCGGGCAGGTCTATAATATTGGCTTGCAGATTGGGCGAAATGGTGGCCGCCCCCGTCTTTTTGTCGACAGTTACGCCCGGAAAGTTGCTAACTTTCTGATTCAGACCCGTCAACGCATTAAAGAGCGAACTTTTCCCACTATTTGGATTACCTACCAGCGCAATGTTGATCGTTGCTTTTTTTGTTGCCTGCATTCCTTAGCCTTGTCCTGATAAACGATTAAAAAAGCAAAACTATGAATTAATACGGCAGGGCCGGTGTCGGATCGGGAAAAAAGATGGGACATAAAAAAACCACGGTAAAAACCGTGGTAATGTTTCTTTAACTATTGAACTTATTGTGATGACAAAGTTTTTCTCCAGATTCACAATCCCATCACTTAATCAGTTTATAAAAACTGTAGGCGATCACGCTCATCCCGTCCAGGGCAACTTCACTATGCGCTGCCGCCGGGGTTTTGTCTGAGCCGCTGTCTTCTACAGGTGTTTTATTTTCCTGTTTTCCTCCCTTGTAGCGGTAGTTCTTTTCCAGGGAATCCACCTTGTTTTCAGGGGTGCCGTCATTGTTGGAATCGTTATGATGCTCCTGGTTAAGATCTTCAGGGAGGCCATTATCATTCATTTTAAACTCCACCTGGCCTCTTTCGCGGTAATGTCCCCACTCATCCCAGTCGTCGTCATTGTCCCAGTGATTATTATAATAGTTCAGGCTTTTGTCCATCACTATATGTTTATTGGCTGGCACTTTCACGATAACTCTCACATGTTGTCCTCTGAATTTTGAATCGGTAGGGATGGATATTCCACTGGGTACATACAGAATGGAATCCTTCTGAACGATCTGGTATTGTATTTCCCTTGCCAGTTCTCTTGCCTGAGACACTCTTCTGCCACGGGAGTAGCGCTCAACATACACTTCGAAACTGTCTGTGTCGCTCTTTTCCACTTTTATCCTGGCCGTATTGATGATGACGGTGTCTTCGGCTACGCGTAAAATATCATCGAAAAACTCTATCTCGTCGATGCCGGTAAAATCATCCGCCTGTTTAATGACTAACTTTCCACCAGAAGGTTGCACGAGTGCAAATTTTTCTTTTATAGGAGTGTTGCCGGTGCGGAAGTCTTTTATTACAGAAACTATCAATACGATAGCGGAGATCAATCCGGCAAACCAGAGCAGGCTGAGGGTGTACCCCACATAGCGGTTAGCCTCTTTTATGCCGGTTGCTTTACGTACAAAGAATATGATCAGCGCCACGATAGGAATACCGATCAGGAAGAAAATGGACACCCAGAGCAGCAGGTTCTGTAAGGGACCAGCCAGAATCAGGTTCTTAAGTGGGAAGAGGGCCGCAGAAGATGCGGTGATAGCAATTCCGACACCGATCAGCGCCAGGAGGATCACTACCGCAAGAAAATAAAAGAATCCCTTGGTCAGTAACAGCAGGACTCTTCCTAAACCTTCAAAGAGGTTACGAAAGATCCTTTCTATATCACTTCCAAATTGTCTTCCGCGGCCCTGGGAAAAATTTTTCATGTCATTTCCGAAGTTCTTCAGATGACCTTTTGCCGCGTTCAACTCGTCCTGTACGGTAGCCCTGATGTTATTCACATCTACCTTCTCCCCGCGCATCTGCAGCTTTTCAGCTGCAGTGTTGGCTTCAGGAGTTACTACCCAGAGGATGAAATATACCAGGATGCCGGAACCGAAGCCACCGATGGCCAGGAGGGCAAATATGATACGGAAAACTACCGGATCTACGTTCAGGTAAGCGCCCAGGCCACCGCACACACCGCCCAGTACTTTACTGTCGGGGTCGCGATATAACCTTTTACGGGGACGTATGCTATCGTATACCGGGTCATTTGCCGGTTGCTGCTGGCTGGTTTCTCCTGCGTCGTCAAACTGCTCAGGCGTTCCCATGGCCGCTTTTACAGACTGTACGTCCTCATCTGTAATACAATGCGTTGTTTTAAGCTTGTTCAGGAACAGTTCGGCTATGCGGCTCTCAATATCACTCACAATCTCATCCCCACCCTCTTCGCGGGCGAAGTACCGCGCCAGACTATCCAGGTATTGCCGCAATATCTCATAAGCGCTATCTTCTATAGCGATAAGGCGGCCTGCCAGGTTTATGTTGATAATCTTTTTCATTTCGAGTCTCTATTTTAGGTTTTGGTTTATTTGGATGGTACTTTTTGTTATTTACTTGTGAGCTGTGTGACCGCGTTCGCCAGCTCGTTCCAGGTTGCTTCCAGTTCCTTGTAGAATAATTCTCCTTTTTCGGTCATGGAAAAATACTTTCTCGGCGGCCCTGAGCTGCTTTCAACCCATCGGTAAGAAAGCAATTCCGCATTTTTAAGTCGGGTAAGTAGCGGGTAAAGGGTGCCCTCCAGGATGTCCAGCTTTGCTTCTTTCATTTTTTCTATAATGTCTGAAGGATAAGCTTCTCCTTGCTTGATGACTGAGAGAATGCAGAATTCCAGCACCCCTTTTCTCATCTGTGACTGTGTGTTATCTATATTCATGGCAAGTGAGCTTTATGAATAAAATGATACCTATACATTTCTAATGGTGGTTTTTGATATTTACAATGTAAAGATAGGCATTTTATACTACTATGCAATACACAATACCATATAAAACAAAATAACTTGCTTAGGATATTACCATCTTTTATACCTATTCCCTCTATGGCAGGGCATTAGGACGTGTTTTCAGTTACCTTTTTGAATTTTCCCTTTTGTGATGAGTGGCATTAGACTTGTATGAACGTATTTCGGGTGCATTCCAGGCAACGTTCCGACGGGCAGGGTTAACCTTCTCTGCTCAGCATCTCCCCTGATATATTATTAAGAAGGCCTTGAGATACGGTGTACCTTCGCTTCTACTACGTTATTCTATGATCATTTAGAGGTCATCTTAACGGCACCTCTATATCCAGGGGATATATAAGTACCCTTTAGATAACGTCTATATCACATTGTGGAGACATTAAGATATAGGAACTCAAGCCTATCTATACACTTATCTCACTATAAGCGGTCTCTTCTCCGGGAGAGCGAAAGGGGCATGCCAATCAGCAGACAACGCCCATTTGCAGCGCTACAGGCCGCCACCATTCATCATAAAAGGGGATTTAACATTTTTTTAAATAGTATATTTACAAAGTCGACATTGGCTTAGCTATTTTTGTACGGAACGATGAAAAGAATCATTGGCATATTTCTCCTGGCACTGATGTGCACACAGCTCCTTCCAATCAAGGAGATGGGGAGACTATTGTTCAATAATCAGATCGTGGAGGAACATCCGGTAGAAGATGGCGGTTGCTGCGATCTCATAAAACTGGGTAAGGAACTAAAGTTCCTGCATAACGACAACACACTCCAGTTTGCACCTTCATTGCTGATAAAAAGTCTTCATTATAACTTCTTTGCGGAAATTCCCCAGGGTCCTACCCGCGAAATACACTGTCCCCCACCCAATTGTTAATAATATTGTGCTTTAGCATATGGCGGTATTGCCTGTAAGAGGCTATTCCGGCATATCGCTACTGTAATCTGCTGCTTTTCTGCGCGTACTGCGCTGCGTTTACCAATATCAATATTCATTCACTTAACAGGAGTAACGTAACTATGCCACGTAGTATAGGCATACTTATTCCCTGTTTGAACGCATTGCGTTTTTAAAATCCTTCTGACTATGAGCAGGCAATCTATATTTTCCAACGTGAAAGGTGACTTCTCCGCCGGTCTTGTTGTATTTCTGATCGCGGTACCTCTTTGCCTGGGTATTGCCCTGGCTTCTGGAGCTCCTTTATTTGCCGGAATGATTGCAGGTATAGTGGGTGGCCTGGTGGTAGGGTCACTGAGCGGTTCTCAACTGAGCGTAAGCGGCCCTGCAGCCGGTCTTACGGCTGTAGTACTTACCGCTATAACCAAGTTTGGCGTATTTGACGTCTTCCTGCTGGCCGTTGTTATCGGAGGTATCATGCAGCTGATACTCGGACTGCTGAAGGCCGGTGTTGTCGCGAACTATTTCCCGTCCAACGTTATCAAAGGCATGCTGACGGCTATCGGTATTATCATTATACTGAAACAGCTGCCGCATGCATTCGGATATGATGCCGATTCTGAGGGAGATTTCGCCTTTATCCAGCTAGATGGAGACAACAGCTTTACCGCGCTGCTCTCCACGCTGAACCATATTCACCTCGGAGCTACATTAATTACCCTGGTATCCATACTGATCATCCTTTATTGGAACAAGATCCCGAAACTGGGGGTGATTCCTGCACCACTGGTAGCGGTACTGGTAGGCGTGGGTCTGAATGCGCTCTTTATAGCAACCGGCAGCGTCCTGGCAGTTGCTCCCAGTCACCTGGTAAATCTGCCGGTGGCACAGGACTTCGGCTCCTTCATCGGGCAATTCAACATGCCTGATTTCAGCGCCATTACCAACAAGGATGTATGGATCGTTGGGGCTACTATCGCAATTGTAGCTTCTATAGAAACGCTGCTGAACCTGGAGGCGACCGATAAACTGGACCCGCTGAAAAGGTACTCTTCCCCCAACAGGGAACTGAAGGCGCAGGGTATCGGTAACATCGTCAGCGGTTTGCTGGGTGGTTTGCCTATCACTTCCGTGATCGTGCGCTCTTCTGCGAATATTAATTCCGGCGCCCGTACCAGGCTTTCCACTATTGTACACGGCTCCCTGTTGCTGGTGTGTACTGCACTTATACCGTCCCTGTTAAATAAGATCCCGCTGGCTACCCTGGCCGCTGTACTGCTGGTAACCGGTTACAAGCTGTGTAAGATCTCCATCTTTAAAGAGATGTTCAAGAATGGTAAATACCAGTGGGTTCCATTCCTGGTAACAGTAGTGGCCATCGTATTTACAGACCTGCTGATCGGTATTGCCCTTGGTATGGCAGTTAGCGTGATCGCCATCTTACGCGGTAATATCCGCAGCTCATACTTCTTCCGTAAGGAAAAATACAGGAGCGGCGACAGCATCATCCTGGAACTGGCCCAGGAAGTGTCCTTCCTGAATAAGGCAAGCATCCTGCTGACGCTGGATCATATGCCGGAAAACTCCACAGTAGTGATAGACGCGAGCAAGACCACCTATATAGACTTTGATGTACTGGAAACTATCCGTGAGTTCAAAGATGTAAAGGCCGCTCAGAAGAACATTACTGTAATCCTCACCGGGTTCAGGGATGAATACAAACTTCCAAATACGGAAAACATTTCTCCTGAGCACCAGGAAAAGATCGCCAGTGGTCATGTTCATACCATAACCGGTAATCATGAACAATTATTGAAAGAGCTGCAACTGAACTAAAATAGTTGCGGAAAGAAAGAACTAATTCTTAAAACAGTAAAAGTTGAAAAAAATGAAAACATTAAATAAAGCATCCCAGGCAAATATTACTCCGGCACAGGCTTATGAACTTCTCAGAAAAGGCAATGAACGCTTTGTAGACAACCTGAGACTACACCGCAACCTGCTGGAGCAGGTAAATGAGACCCGCGACGGCCAGTGGCCAATGGCGGCTATCGTAAGCTGTATGGACTCCCGTACCTCTGCAGAGCTCATTTTTGACCAGGGACTGGGAGACATCTTCAGCATCCGTCTGGCTGGTGCCGTGATCTCCGAGAACGTATTGGGCAGTCTGGAATATGCCTGTAAGGTCGCCGGCTCGAAATTTATTGTTGTGCTGGGCCATACAAAATGTGGTGCTATCAAGGGCGCCTGCGATAAGGTGGAAATGGGTAACCTGACCGGATTGCTGGGTAAGATCACCCCGGCGGTGTATGCGGAAAAGACGATCAAAGAAAACAGAACGTCTGCAAATCCTGAATTTGTTGACGCAGTGACAGACATTCATACAAAGCGTTCCGTACAGGCTATCATGGAGCAGAGCCATATTCTGCGTGAAATGATCCTGAACGGAGAGATCGGCATTATCGGCGCTGTGTATAATGTAGAAACAGGTGTGGTAACCTTCCATGAAGACACCCTGGTGATAGGTAGTGAGGCGCTCAAAGAGGTTCCTGAGGCAGTATTGGCCTAAGGACCTACAACTGTTGACAAGCCATGCTTGTAGTCATATACAAAGGAAAAGCCGCTCCTCTTCAGGAGTGGCTTTTTTCTTTATGCCAGGCTATATCTTTCTGAGCCTTTCTGCCGCCTGTTCCAGTGTTTCCTTCTTCTTGGCAAAGCAGAAACGCAGCACATGATCATCCTTTCCGTTTTCATAAAATGCCGATACGGGAATACTGGCCACGCCGAATTCCTTTGTAATACGGGTGGCAAAATCCTTATCTCCTTCATTGGAAATACGATCATAGCGCATCAGCTGGAAATAGCTGCCTTTTGAGTGGAGTGGTGTAAAACGCGTATCCTTCATCAGTTCCAGGAAATAGTCCCGTTTCTGCTGGTAGAAACCCGGCAGGGAAAGATAATGTTCCGGCGTTTGCAGATAGCGGGAAAGTCCGTACTGCATGGGGGTGTTCACAGAAAAACACAGGTATTGATGTACTTTCCGGTATTCTGCCATAAGATGTGCTGGGGCCACACAATAGCCCATTTTCCAGCCGGTGTTATGGAAAACCTTTCCGAAGGAGAAGGTTACAAAACTATTCCGCAGCAATTCGGGGTAGCGAAGTATGCTGAGATGAGCTTCCCCATCATAGATCAGGTGCTCATATACTTCGTCAGATAAGACAAGCAGCTTATGCTCAGTCACGATCTTTTGCAGCTCTTCAAGGTCTTCCCGGCTAATAATACTGGCAGTAGGATTGTGCGGGGTATTGATCATGATCATCTTTGTACGTGGCGTGATCTTACTCCGTACCAGGTTCCAGTCAATGCTATAATCGGGATAAGACAGGGGGATCATTACCGGCACGCCTCCATTTACGCGTACATTAGGGATATAGCTGTCGTAAGCCGGTTCAAATATAATGACCTCGTCACCGGGACCAATACACGTAGCAATCGCGGTAAAGATCGCATATGTGCCGCCAGGCGTGATGGTGATCTCTGTATCCGGGTTTACCTGCTGGCCGTACAGGTTTTCGATCTTCTGGGCGATCACTTCCCTCAGCGGCATAATACCCGGCATGGGAGCATACTGATTATATCCATCTTCCATCGCTTCAGTTACCAGCTTTTTCAGCAGGTCATCACAATCAAAGTCGGGGAATCCCTGCGAAAGATTGATGGCTTTGTGTTGCGCAGCAAGCGCAGACATGATGGAGAAGATGGTGGTGCCTACGTTAGGAAGTTTTGACATAAAAAACGGATGATCAATTGCGGATCAATGTCTGAAATTAAAACATGTAATCCGTAATTGATCATCCGGTCTTTTATAATTTAAAGGAACTTTTCCCCTTTGTTTCTTTTTACTTCGGCCACATATTCCTTGATCTGTTGTTCGTTCTCTTTTTTACAGATCAGCAACACATCGGAAGTGTCAACCACGATGAACTCATCGAGGCCTTGTATGACCAGTAGTTTTTCCTGCGGCGCTTTGACCATACAGTTGGTAGCATCGACCAGCATAACGTTCTTGCCCTGTACTGCATTACCATCCTCATCTCTATCCAGGTTCTCATATGCAGAGGCCCATGTACCCAGATCGCTCCATCCGAAGTTGGAAGGGATCACATATACATTATCGGCCTTTTCCATGATGGCATAATCAATAGAAATGTTCGTACACTGTGGATAGATCGTCTCTATCACTTTCTTTTCTTCTGCAGTATTCAGCTTCCCTGTGCTTTGCAGGAACAGTTCATCTATCTCCGGCAGGTATTTATTGAAGGCGGTGAGAATTGTTTTTACGTTCCATACAAAGATACCGGCATTCCAGAGGAAGTCCCCGCTTTGCAGGAATGTCTTTGCCAGTTCCAGGTTAGGCTTTTCTGTAAATGTCTTTACGGGGTACACATTATCGGCCACCTGCTGTGTTTCAAACTGGATGTAGCCATAACCGGTATCGGGACGGGTTGGTTTGATGCCAAGCGTCACCAGGGCACTGTGCTTCTGTACGAACATCAATGCGTTCAGGCAGGTACTGGCGAAGGCAATAGGATCCATGATCAGATGATCTGCAGGTGCGCAGATGATATTTGCTTTAGGATCCTGCTTGTTTATCTTATGTGAAATGTACGCAATGCAGGGAGCTGTATTTTTCCTGGAGGGCTCACTGACGATATTTTCCCCCGGGAGCTCAGGAAGTTGTTCCCTGACCTTTGCTACATAATGATGATGTGTGACTACGAAAATGTTTTCATGTGGAATAAATTGCGCGAACCTTTCGAAGGTCCATTGTAATAACGTTTTCCCGGTATTCAGAATATCCAGGAACTGTTTGGGGTGATCAGTGCGGCTATAGGGCCAGAAACGACTACCTATTCCCCCGGCCATAATGGCCACGTAAAAATGCCTGTTCACAGCTGTCATCTTATATAATTCCTTCCCTGATTAAATCATGTAAATGAATGATGCCAATATATCGTTTATCTCTCAAAACCAATAGTTGTGTAATATCATGTTCCCTCATCTTCTCCAGGGCATTAATGGCTAATTCATCTTCCTGGATCGTTTTCGGATGCCGGGACATGATATTTTCTGCGATAACACTTTCTGCCGGTATTCCCTTTTCGAGCATACGGCGAAGGTCTCCGTCCGTGATAATTCCGGCCAGCTGTTCGTCTGATTCCAGTACGGCTGTTACGCCCAGCATGCCTGATGAGATTGTCACAATGATCTCTTTTAAAGAACTATTCCTTTGTACCTGTGGCGCTTTATGAAGACGGCTTAAATCGCCCACCTTCAGATACAATTTTTTACCCAGTGTGCCGCCCGGATGAAACTTCGCAAAATCTGAAGCCGTAAATCCGTGCCATTCTATCAGGCAAACAGCCAGCGCGTCCCCCATTGCGAGTTGGGCAGTAGTGCTGGTGGTAGGCGCCAGGTTATTTGGACAGGCTTCCTGGCTGACGGTGGTATTCAATACCAGGTCTGATTCCCGGGCCAGGAAAGAGTCCATATTCCCCACCATGCCTATGAGCTTATTCCCAAAGTTCTTCACTAGTGGGACCAGTACTTTTATTTCGGGTGAATTACCGCTCTTCGAAATACATAAGATAACATCTTCCTCCTGGATCATTCCCAGATCCCCGTGGATAGCATCCGCAGCATGCATAAAAATCGCAGGAGTACCAGTGGAATTCAGGGTTGCTACAATCTTCTGACCGATAATTGCACTTTTACCTATGCCGGATACTACTAATCGTCCGGCACAATGTGCAATCAATTCAACCGCCTGTTCAAAATCACTATTGATGTACTGCCGGAGCTCTGAGACAGCTGCCGCCTCCAGGCTCAGTGTCCGGTTCGCCACTTCGGCAATATTAATAACCGTTCTATTTTTCATGGGCAGTCACAAAGTTAACTAGGATTCAGCAGATTAAGCCTATGATATTGCCTTATTTTATAATAAGGGGCCCTTGGGGGCGGAATTTTCCCCATCTCCCCTATCCGTTTTCCCCACCGGGTACTCATGAAGCCGGTAAACTCAAGCTGAACGGGCCTTAGGATGAGTCAGAACAGCCTGAAGCTCATAAAATAATTGCCGGTCAGCGCATTTTTAGTTAACTTCGTGTCCCCTAAAAAACACATAAACAATATCCATAATTTGTTACTTTCTTTAGAGTTTATTTGTTTTAAAATTGAATGCAATGGCTGTTGTAAAGGTAAGTTTGATCGATGCATTACGGGAACACTTTGGGTTTGATTCCTTCAAAGGGAACCAGGAAATCATCATCAAAAGCATCCTTGCCGGTAAAGATACTTTTGTAATTATGCCAACCGGTGGAGGAAAATCTTTATGTTATCAATTACCCGCTCTTATGAGTCCGGGTTGCGCGCTGATAGTATCCCCTCTTATTGCTTTAATGAAAAACCAGGTGGACCTGGTCCGCTCATACAGCAGTAAAGATAATGTGGCGCACTTTCTCAATTCTACCCTGTCAAAAGCACAGATAAAAAAAGTACGGACTGATCTGCTTGCCGGCAAGACCAAGATGCTCTATGTAGCACCTGAAACGCTGACCAAGCAGGAGAACCTGGATTTCTTCAAAGAGCTCGAGATCTCTTTCATTGCCGTGGATGAGGCACACTGTATCTCTGAATGGGGTCATGATTTCCGTCCGGAATACCGCCGCCTGAAAGAGATGATAGAACAGATCAATGGCAATCTTCCTATTATCGCCCTGACGGCCACTGCTACGCCTAAAGTGCAGAGCGATATAGTAAAGAACCTCGGTCTCCGCGATCCACAGGTATTCCTGTCTTCTTTTAACAGGCCGAACCTCTATTATGAGATCCGCCCCAAGCGCAAAAAGGACCAGACGATCCGGGAAATTGTCAAGTTTATTCACCAACATAAAGGTAAAAGCGGCATTATATATACGCTTAATCGTAAAACCACTGAAGAGCTGGCAGACATGCTGGTAGCCAACAACATTAAAGCTGTTGCCTATCATGCCGGACTGGATGCGGGTACCCGCGCCCAGCGCCAGGACATGTTCCTGCATGAGGATGTGGACGTGATAGTGGCCACTATCGCCTTTGGTATGGGCATCGACAAACCTGACGTCCGTTTTGTTATTCACTATAACATTCCCAAGAGCCTGGAAAACTATTACCAGGAAACAGGGCGTGCGGGTCGTGATGGACTGGAAGGCATCTGTGTTTGTTTTTACTCTTATAAAGACGTACAGAAGCTCGAGCACCTCATGCGCGATAAACCATTGAGTGAGCGGGAAATGGGTGCACAACTCATCAATGAAACGGTGGCTTATGCAGAAAGTTCTGCCTGCCGCAGGAAGGTGATCCTCCATTACTTTGGTGAAAAGTATGAGGAATCGCAGTGTAATAATGCCTGTGACAACTGCCGGAATCCGAAGGAAAAGATAGAAGTTAAAAACAGGGTTGTGATCGTACTCAATGCCATCAAAGCATTGGAAGAACGTTTTGGCAGCGATTATGTGGTAAATATCATCACCGGAAAAGTGAATCCTCAGATCACTACCTATCAGCACAACCAGCTGGCAGTATTTGGCGAGGGTAAGGAATTTGACGCTCATTTCTGGAATTCCCTCATCCGCCAGATGATGCTGGAAGACCTGATCGAAAAGGATATTGAAGAATACGGCCTGCTGAAGATCACAGAAAAAGGACGCAAGTTCCTGAAAGAGCCGTATTCCATCATGGTGTCTTTAAACCACCAGTTTGAAGAAGAAGGCGGTGAAGAAGATGATGTGGCTACTGAAGGCCAGGCCTCAGCAGACACCGTGCTGTTCGAAATGCTGAAGGAATTGCGTAAAAAGGTAGCCAAGGAAAAGAACCTGCCTCCTTTTGTGATATTCCTGGAAACATCACTGGAAGACATGGCCACCCAATACCCTACAACCATACAGGAACTTGAAAAGATCCAGGGCGTAAGTAAGGGTAAAGCTATCCGCTACGGTAAGCAGTTTGTGGATGTCATCTCCAAATATGTGGAAGAGAATGATATCGTAAAGCCAGACGACTTCGTGATGAAGAGCGTGGTGAATAAGAGCGGTCTGAAAGTGTTCATCATACAGAACATTGATAAGAAAATGCCGCTTGAAACCATTGCCCGCAATAAGGAATTGACCATTCCTCAATTGCTGGATGAAATGGAGACCATCGTAGCAAGCGGTACTAAACTAAACCTGGATTATTGCCTGGATGAAGAGCTGGACGATTACGCGCAGGATGAGATCATGGAATATTTCAAGGGTTGCGAAACCTCCAGTCTTGCACTGGCACGGGAAGAGCTGATAGAAAGCGATTATACTATCGAACAGCTGAAACTCATGCGTATCAAGTTCCTGGTGGAATATGGAAACTAATAGCTGAATTTAAACATACATGACTGGCATACCACACATTAAAGGAACCATTGCTCCTATCAGAGAGACTATTATACAACATCCGCTATATTCCGAAATGCAACGCATAGAAGATATCCGCACTTTTATGCAGTATCATGTATTCGCAGTGTGGGATTTCATGTCTTTGCTGAAGTCATTGCAAAAGCACCTCACCTGTACAGATATTCCCTGGGTGCCGAAAGGCAGTGCCGCCACCCGCTATCTTATCAACGAGATCGTGACCGGTGAAGAAAGTGATGTGGCTCCCGATGGCGCCCGTGTCAGTCATTTCGAATTGTACCTGCAGGCAATGGAACAGGCAGGTGCAGATATTTCCGGCATATCTGACTGCCTCCGGCAGTTACGTGACGGACAGTCAATTGCATCAGTATTGGACACCTTGCCACCTGCGGTACGTTCTTTTGTAAAATATACATTCGACCTGATCGCTACTGCGCCTGTACACGTGCAGGCGGCAGTATTTACCTTCGGCCGTGAAGACCTTATTCCCGATATGTTCCTCGCCCTGGTGACAGACCTGGACAGGCAATTTCCGGGACAGATCAGCCTCTTTAAATATTACCTGGAAAGACATATTGAAGTTGATGGTGATCATCACAGCCATTTAGGCATGGAAATGGTGCAGGAACTTTGTGGCAATGATCCGGTAAAATGGGAGCAGGCTGCACAGGCTTCAAAGAAGGCATTGGAACAACGAAACGTGCTGTGGAATGGGATTCTGGAAGAAATTAAAAGTTTTGTTGCATAAAAATTTGGAAGTTATTTTTTAATTTGCTTATCTTTGCAATCCCTTCACGAGAAGGACACAAAAAAAAGATGGTGCGGTAGCTCAGTTGGTAGAGCAAAGGACTGAAAATCCTTGTGTCGGCGGTTCGATCCCGCCTCACACCACGAAACAGATAAGGCTTTAAGAGGAAATCTCTTGAAGCCTTTTTTTTAGTGCAATATAAGTGCAAGAATTCTCCGCTATCTTATCCCACTCAAAGCTTTCTTCGTAACTTTTTGAAATTACCACGACATAGAACAGTTCTATAAAAGAGCCGAAATCACTTTTCGATGAAATGAACAGATTAAGACTTCAAGAGGGCACTAAGATCCTGCCCGTCTATCCTTAGGCCTGATCATATCGCCTTGTTTATTGAAATTTGTCCGTAGGGACAAAATGATCCTGAATTAGATTTAACCCACCTAATCCGTCTTTTAACGGATCAAGTCGAAACCATGGGATAAGATTAAAAATGTGTTGTTTTTCAGCTCATTAAGAGTGATAAACCGGATCTGAACTATCGGCAGTTAATAGAATTTCCGGATCAATTGAAATTCGTTCTGCTACCTATAGGAGGCTTCCTGTATTTCGGCTCATTATGAATATCCCTCAATAACTCGTGAATAAATTTTTCATCAAATTCGGCATCATTTCTCATATCAACATACTTTCGCCCTCTCAATGCAACTGGAATTGCATCTATATCAGTACCTCTCCTGATCAGAGGTATAAACTTTGATGTATTGATACTATCTGCAAATATTTCAGCAGTTATAATCGAATACTCGTAACCTACACCACCTGCGAGGTTCTCCGTTTTCTTTTTATAATTCGGTGTCATTACACAAATAACCCTATCTGATTTAGATATTGATGTCTCCATAAAATGTGGCAAAAGGTTCCCGAGAAGCCCGAGATCCCATTTATCTAAAATGGCGTCAACCCCGTTCTCACGAAGCCTGGTTGCTAACCGGATTACCCAATTCTCATGTTCCGGAGTGTCCCAGGAATAAGAAATAAAGACAATAGGAATTTTCTCTTCTGTTTGCATTGGTTTATTTATTGGATCAGATAATTTTTTTACCTCCTGTCCACGCATACGGCTCAACGAGTGCCTGAGATGCTTAACAAGATTTATCATAGCCCGATATTCAGCAATATGTGGCGCAATAGCACGAAAGGGCATGATAGACAGTTTCGCCTGGTTATCAACAAACCACCGGGTGGCCTGATAAAGCGATCGCAATCGCCTGTCTTCCTGCCAGATCTTACCTACTTCATGAGGGATAAAGCCGGCAATCCCCCGCCTAAGACTCATGGAGTTATTGTGTATCAGCAATTCGGGACGGAGTTCCATGGATTGAATATAGGTTTCGACTTCCGCTATGATCTCTCGTATAAATGCCGGTGGATCTCGATGATAACCAAGCCGCTGATAGTACTCTTTTGACTCAAGCCAGCTTTCTTCAAAACCTCTGATTAAAAAATTAAAGTTCTGTTCATCAAGCGGATAGCGTTGCCCGCCTGGGGGAATGGGCCAGTTCCAATACCACGCTTTAGCGCTGTAGTATTTACGTCTGGTTTGTCTTTTGGGAGAAGGCCCTCGTTGTACCCGGCCCTCGCTGACTGGTATAGGACGTCCTGCAGATGTTTCAACTGGCAGATATGGCGTGGCTGCTGGTAGCAACACTGGCTTAAGTGAGAGCCCCTTCCAGCCTCCCTTGACAAACAAAACAACGGGAGCCGACAACAGCAGGCCGATGCTTGTAAGCAGCATACCAATTGCAACAACTTCATTCTTCTGAGCATAGTAGCCGATGGCAATAACGGCGGCACCCCCCCCCAGGTTGGAGAATGCCCTGAGAATCGCAGCATTACCCTTTCCCTTCAGCCGGACCGCCATCTCAGGCCCAGGCGCAAACAGCAGCCAATCCAGGGGCGGCATCAGCCATGCCACAACTATCAGTAAAAGAATGCCACAAGTGAATTTCAGTTCCAAAAAAAAAGCCCCTGCTGCCATCCCAAGTGTATAGGCCAGCCACCATCGACCAAAAGTAAAAAGTCTTCTGACAGTAAAGGATCTCGCTGTGGGCCACCTTGCTACCACTTTTCTACGCTTAGCCTCAACAAACAAAGACCAGAAATACATTGCGGCCAGCAAAAGCGAAGCAAAAGCAGCTGCATAGCTGGCATGCCATTCGGGATTATTTTTGGACAAGGTAGGATCCATCGATATTGCTGCCAGCAACAGAAAGAAAGCACCAGTGAAAGCCCGTATTAAAAAGACAATGAGGTTCATACACCAAGCAACTGTAAGCTAAGGTTATCGTAAACTAAACATTCCAGATGATATTCGGGAACACTTGAGAGCGCCAAAGGTACGATTACGTCAGTATAATGAAACGCCGATCCATGAACTGAAGATGTACTCCCCCTCCGTACTGAAAACCAGATTGAAGAAAAGAGCTGCTGGAAGATGTTTGCGCCCCTTACATATACGCCCACGGAGGATTAATGAAATTCAAAGCCTGATGTAACGGCCATTCTTCCCTTTCAACTAACTTGAAAACAATAGCGTTGCCCACCGGCACGGAACAATATCATCATGTAAAACAGAAAAGACTGGAATAGTTAGAAAAATTCCGATGCTACTTTACTCGGCAGGGAACCGGGACCGAAGAAGAAGACATTCTCCGGCCTCCCGTGTTCCCCTTGAGTAGTGGTTAAATGGTTAACTTGTTGTGCTAATAGTATACCGGCATGAAAATACCGGCCACTTTTCACTGGCATTCATAGGTATAGGTATTGGGACAATTACATCTGTCTATAAAAGTAAATTGGCTCGAAAATTAGCTACAGTCATGTTTTTTACATGTTTTCGTTTACATGTTCTCTTAGAAATAAAATACTTTAAAAAGCAGGTACAGTCATTTCACACTTTACTGGTTATCTCTTCTTTCATGACAATGTTTCATTCACATTGTGCCGGAAAATTAGACAGAATTGGCGATACACCGCAACCTGCGGAAAACTGTCTAAAAGACACTTTTTAAAATGAAAAACGCCGAAATGCAGACATAGCAAAGCTTCAAGCGTATTTATCTGAGGAAGAAACACCGCCTGTCAAGGTCGTTTTTTTGATATATATCAATTTTTATTTTTATACTGGCTTCTTCCTGGCGGAGGTTTTGGCCCGTACCCTGCTTAATGTTTCATTGGTTATCCCCAAAAAAGAGGCTACATAGGTAAGTTGTACACGATTGGCAAGCTGGGGATAGAATTCCAGGAAAAGTGCATATTTCTTTTCTGCATCATGGAGCCTTGTAATATATGCCCTGTTTTCTGCAGACGTGTAATGGAACTCTGTTATTTTCCGGCCGGTAATATTGAACGAAGGATACTTCTCATATATTTTAGTCAGATCAGAAAAACTAATTGCCAGCAATTCACAGTCTTCTACCGCCTGTATATTTTCCACCGTTTCTACCTGCAGCAAAAAGCTCCGGATCCCCGAAACCATTTCATTTTCCATGGCAAACCAGGTGGTGATCTCTTTATTCTCTTCTTTAATAAAGCCCCTTAATAATCCTTTTCTGATAAAATAAAGGCTGTGACTTATTTCTCCGTTCCGTAGCAGATGTTTTCCCTTGGAGATGCTACAACAATAGATACTTTTCAACAAATGCTGTTCAATTCCTTTTCCTACAGGATGAAATGAGTTTAACATTTGCCACAGTGGTATGAGGTCCTCTTTTGTGGGAAGTTTTCTGGTGTTCATGGGCGCTAGGGTTATGTTCACTTACGCTAAAAATAACACATTTGTAGCATTTTCATCATATGTTTGCTGCGGCTGTTTTAACCCCTACCTTTGACCATATTCCAACTTTAAAAGTATTCGCATGAACAATCCTGTTGTGCTTTCCAAAGGCTGTTACGTCGGATCGAAGGTGAAGGAACATAACACCGGATATATCATCACCAGTGAGACCATCTTCCCTGAGAACCTTACTTCTGACTGGCATTGCCATGAAAACCCACACTTCTCCCATATCCTTTCCGGTGGCAGCCAGGAAATTAGAGAGAAAAAGGCCGAACAGCAAATGGCAGGAACAGGATTGTACTATTACCCCGGAGTGATCCATCAAAATGTACACTACCGTCCCGGAACACGCATATTCAACCTCGAGATAGAAGAAAGTTTCTTTAAAACATACCAGCTGGCCATTCCCCCTGAATCCCTGATGTATGAAGGCAATCCGATCATTAATGCCGGTGGCTTGCTACGCTTGTTAAGGGAACATTACTACAATGACTCCTGCAGCAGCATTTCCCTGGAGCAATTGTGCATAAACCTGATCGACTCCACCCCTACTATAGAAAAGCATTATCCTGAATGGACCCTGCAGATCAAAACTGTACTGAACGATCTTTGGGATGAACCACCATCTCTGGCAAGTCTTGCAGCTCATGTAAATATTCACCCGGTTACCTTGTCAAAATACTTCAGCCGGTATTTCTCCTGCACACTGGGCGAATACCTGAGAAAGATCAAAATTGAACGGGCACTTGTTTTAATACGGTCGAAAACGCATTCATTGACAGAAATTGCCTATATGTGTGGCTTTACTGATCAGGCGCATTTTACCAGGACTTTTCAGCAGCTTACCGCCATGCTTCCCAAAGAATACAGGAAGATCTGATCCCTCCCCACGCTAATCCTGTACAATTTTGCGGTAAGGCAGCCCTTTACCTTTGTACCTGCAAGGGTAGAAAGGCGCCCGGTTCGTTTATGAAACAAGTTCCTCTAAAAATCAGCTGCTTCCTGGTTGTATGTTGTTGTGCTTTCAATGCCACAGCCGATGGTCAACAGCGCAATGTACGGTTGCATCAACTTTTTGAAAGCTATTACCAGGAAAGCTTGCAGCAGGATCCTATCAGTGCTACGTTTGCAGGTGATGCCCGTTATAATGACCTGTTGGCTAATGATATATCAGCGCCCTATCTGAAACAGAAAGAACAGTTTGACAAAAAGTACCTGCGCCTGTTGTCGGTGTATGACAAACGTACACTGAATACGGCTGACCAGATTTCGTTTGACGTGTTGAAAGAGATTCTCGACATGGATATTGAAAGAATGAAATATCATCCGGAATATCTGCCCGTCAACCAGTTCTCTTCTCTCCCGCTTTTAATGGGACAACTTGGTTCCGGACAATCCGCACAACCTTTTGCAACAATAAAGGATTACGAAAACTGGTTTAAGCGCATCACGGCATTTTCAGCATGGACAGATACTGCCATCAGCAACATGCAAAAAGGCGTTTCTAAAGGAATCGTATTACCTAAAGCACTGGTAGTGAAAATGATCCCTCAAATGGAAAGCCTCGCTGAAAAGGATACAGCCAAAAACCCGCTGTTTCTGCCATTAAACCACCTCCCCACCCACATATCAGCAGCGGAGCAGGAGCAGCTAAGGCAATCCTTTCTGCAGGCATTAACCTCGGTATTGCTGCCGGCCTACCAACACTTTGCAGACTATCTGAAGAACGATTA
The DNA here is from genome assembly GCF_023100805.1 of Chitinophaga filiformis. Classification (NCBI taxonomy): domain Bacteria; kingdom Pseudomonadati; phylum Bacteroidota; class Chitinophagia; order Chitinophagales; family Chitinophagaceae; genus Chitinophaga; species Chitinophaga filiformis. The sequence goes on along the minus strand of NZ_CP095855.1, from coordinate 927,221 downwards.
TCTGCCACATGCATCTGATGCGGCCGGGCTCTCTGGTATCCCCGGCGGGAAAGAGTTATACAGGTATTATGTACGGTATTTTACTACCACCGACCGCTCTCCGGAAGACATTTACGAGACTGGCATCCGGGAAGTTACACGGATCTCCAAAGCCATGGAGGAATTAAAAGAACAAAGTGGTTTCAGGGGCACCTTGCAGGAGTACTTCGTTTTTCTGAGAACAGACCGGCAATTCATGCCTTTTAAGAGCCCGGAAGAGGTGATACAGGCTTACCAGCAGATCTATGATAAGATAAAGCCACGACTGCATACCATGCTTAGCGTCGCTCCAAAAGCCAGGTTTGAGATCAGAAGAGTGGAAGCCTTCCGGGAAGCATCGCAAAATGGCCCTTCTTATACAATAGGCGCTATGGATGGCAGTCGCCCGGGAATATTCTATGTCCCGGTACCTGACCCCACAAAGATCAATGTTACATTCCTGGGTATGGAAGCCACTTTCATACATGAAGCCATTCCCGGGCATCATTACCAGATCTCATTACAGCAGGAAAATACGACGCTGCCAACCTTCAGACGACAGATCAATTTCTCCGCTTTCACTGAGGGATGGGCACTGTATTGCGAGTCGCTCGGCAAAGAACTGGGCTGTTATACCGATATACCACAGCAAATGGGGGCCCTCAATAATGAGATTCACCGGGCCATCCGGCTGGTGTTAGATGTTGGTATCCATACCGGCAAAATGACAAGAGAAGATGCTGTCAAGTATATGCTGGCCCATGAATCTATCAGTGAAGAGGAGGCTGTTACGTCGGTAGAGCGCTATATGGCCATTCCCGGACAGGCACTCACTTATAAGATCGGGGAACAGGAAATATTACGCCTGCGTGCGAAATATAAAAAATTGCAGGGAACACGATTTAATATCATTCAATTCAATGATGCTTTGCTGGCACAGGGAGATATGCCGCTGAAGGTACTTGAACGTTATATGGATAACCGGGCCGCCAATCACTGATCAATAAAAAAGGCTTTGGAACGTTTGTTTCAAAGCCTTTGTCTTTCTACCTGCTAGCCTATCGCCTCCAGGACGTCTTTTTCCAGGAGCGGCTGTAAAAAAGACGCACAATCCCAATAAGGAACCCCTATTATATTGCAGATATCTATCATGTCGTTGGTGCCATCAGCATATGCAATGAAATTCATCATGTTCCTGACCGTGGCTCCTGTCGACTTGGTTGAAATAGTAGGATACAGTCCCCGTTTCCCCAACTGTGGTTCGCATAATACTTTCACTTTGGGCGTAAAATTCAATTCAAACAGATCTATGCACTTTTTATACACATCCAGGGTTCCACTCAATCCCTTTTCTGTTACCAGGTCAAAATTATCCAGTGATGTATGGTATTCCGGATAATCGCCGAATTTCGTCCGCAGTATACTACAGATCGGCAAATCCACTCCTGGCGCACAGTATTGGCGTTCATCGCTTCCCCTGTCCAGGAATGAGTATTTTCTGAACGTTGTTGTGTTGTTCAACACATGCAACGCTATTTTATCAGACAATGTATTACCATACCTGGAGGGCAAATACGAGAACGTTCTCTCATCGCCTACACATGAAAGATTATATCCGCCGATCACTCTTTCCTTTAAGACATCAAGGTGATAATGAAGATAAGTGATGGATCCTATTGTCTCAGGAATAAATACGAAACGATATGTGTACTTACGCTTCTCTTTCTTCAATAGCCATTCTGCCAGAAACGTAGCCACTACAGGACCGCTGAGCTCATTATTTACCATCGACGGGTGGCACACATAAGTAGATATAAAGATCTCCTTCTCCGTTTCACCGGGAATGATCAGGTCTGCATAGGTAAGATGGCCGTCCTTTAACTCACTCTTAATCACTACATGGAACGATGAACTCCTGTCGATTTGCTGGTATTCATTATATGCTACACAGAACCCCCAGAATTCCCTGTAATAGGATGTGATATACGGTATCGCAGTAGGCTGCTCTTCTATTGTAAACAGATGTTTGTTCAGCTCTTCCCAGGACACAACTGCGTCCATCGGAATGGAATACCCTACAAGATGCAGATTGCAGTTCTTAAAATCTATGATCCGTTCTCCGGACTTCAGATCAATCACATATGCTTCAGATACATTCCATTCTTTTGGAACTGTCCAGTCAAATACTTTTGTTCCGGAAGGCACCTCATGCATCCGGATCGGTATCCTCTTCTGAAGTATTTTTAATGATGCCCTTACGCCATCGCCGGTAATGCTTCTGTTAATGGGGAAAAGTTCTTTACAAAGCTCTATCATCATTGCGCCGCTCAGTTTAAAGATCTAATTACTCAAAATCGGATATAGTAAATGCACGCCCTAATTTGTCCAGGGCAGGAGTAACCCAATCCAGGGTTTCTTTGTCTAATGAGTACAAGGGATTCGCAGACATCTTTTCAAAAAGAAAATCTGTCATTTCACGTATACTGCAAAAGCAGATCCTGGTATTCCCCTCTTCTTCCATGTATAGGATACCTGCATTGACAAGGTCTGCTATAATTTTATCCCAGTCATAATCCAGATGCTTTCCCCAGGGACGTACATGATATTTATAACGAACCGCTATTTCCTCTTCACCATCCACTACAATTCCTTCGAATATTTTGTCATATCGGTATACAACCGTCCCCAGCTTCCTTTCTATATAATGAAGGATGGTTGAATGTTTAAACTCTGATCCGTAGTGGAACAGCAACGCATCCTGAACGTACAGGTAATGGAAAAAAGAGGTATTATCAAAGGGATCTATTTCCAGACCAGATGTCTTTATCGGTTCATTATATGTATAAGGGCCTTTGCCGCTGAAAGAAAAAACAGGGTCTCTCGTATACCATTCTGCGATATTTTTCCGGAAATACTCAGAGAGTACTCCAACTTCGGAACGCCTGTTCCGCACATCTGTTTTTCTTTCAGGAAGGAATTTATAGTTAAATGTTGGCTGGTAAATGCTGCTATTGCCAAATAACTGAGACAACTTGTCGCAATGGTCTGCTATAAATTTTTCTTTTCCACCTCTCTTGAATTCAACAGCGAAACCTTGCATCAGATCGGAATGGATCAGGACACTCTCCGGGTTCTTGCGTCCAATCAAAGTCCTGACATTTTTCTCTATATTTGTTTCCATAACACGAAAATATATCATTTTTCATATGATTGACAAACAGACTTTTTTGAATCAATTTAAGGAACAATATATTGGCGAGACGAGCTCATTAACATTAGAAAGTGAGTTCCGTAAGATTGATTCCTGGGATTCACTTACCGGAATGTCCATACTCGTCATGATAAAGGATGAATATGATATCGACATGAGTGCTGATGCATTGAAGGCATGCATCACAATTGGTGATGTATACGATTTTGTGGAAAAAAATGTTGCTGATGCCTGATGCTTTTCTCATACAGACCGCTTATTACTTACCCGAAGAGCTGCTGAGCAATGAAAAGATAAATGCGGCCCACCCGGAATGGTCGATCGACAAGATCGCTTCAAAAACAGGCATTGAGAACAGATATTATGCCAGCACAAATCAAACCAGCGGAGACCTTGCTGCAGCAGCAGCCACCCGTCTCTTTGAAAAAGGCGCCATTGGCAGAGACGAAATTGATTTCCTGATCTTGTGTACCCAAAGTCCTGACTATTTTCTTCCTACTACGGCCTGCATCCTTCAGGACAGATTAGGATTAAGGAAAGAGATCGGCGCTTTCGATTTTAACCTGGGGTGTTCCGGTTTTGTTTATGGACTTGGTATTGCCAAAGGCCTTATTACCAGTGGGCAGGCAAAGAATGTTCTTTTGCTGACAGCAGAAACATACTCGAAATTCATTCATCCTGACGATAAGAAGAATAAGACCATTTTCGGCGATGCAGCTGCGGCTACACTTATTTCCGCTACACCGCGACCCAATATGCCGGCTGGAAAAATTCTTGACTTTGCTTATAAAACCGACGGTTCCGGTGCAGCACATCTTATTGTTAAAAATGGCGCTTTCAGGAACAGGCAAACAGGTATAGCTGAGGACGTGTATGCAGAAGATGAATTCCTTTCCAACGATGATTATCTGTTCATGGACGGAAAACAGATCTTTGACTTTACTGCCTTCAACGTGCCCAGGTTAATTAAAGACTGCCTCGGTAAAAATGCCCTGGAAATTGGAAATATTGATGTCTTTATCTTTCACCAGGCAAACCAGTATATGCTGGATACGGTAAGGCGAATGAGTAAAATTCCACCCGAGAAATTCTATCTTTTTATGAAAGATTGCGGGAATACCGTTTCCTCTACCATTCCCATCGCTCTTGGCAACGCATTGGAACAGCAGGTTGTAACACCAGGAAAGAAGGTATTGTTGAGCGGCTTTGGTGTGGGGCTTTCCATGGGAGCAACCGTACTGGAATTCTAAAACCACTACCTGTTATAAAAGGGAAGGCCTCTGCACTGGTAATACAGTTTCAGAGGCCTTCCCTTTTTTCTAAAACTTATGCTCCCACCGCAACAGGCCGTCCCGGATCAGTGATCCACTCACTCCAGGAACCTGCATACAGCTTTGGCAAAGGATATCCCGCATATGCTGATAATAATACATTGAATGCCGCAGTTACCCCTGATCCACAATAGAAGATCACGTCTTCTTTCGCAAAATCAGCCGCAAAATAGGCCCTTACTGTCTCCTGCCCTGCTACTACTCCATCGGACGTAATATTCGCATTAAATGGCCTGGAAATAGCCTCCGGGATATGCCCCGCAACGGGATCAATGGTCTCATTCTGCCCGGCATATCTGTCTGCCGTTCTTGAATCTATCACACAACTGCCATGCTTTGCTGTTGCAGCCATGACTTCTTCTGCGGAGGCCAGCAGGGAATCGTTAAAATGTGCAGTGAATGTTCCCGCTTTCGGCGAAACAACACCACTTTCCAGGGGGAATCCCATCCCGGCCCACACCTTTTTTCCACCGTCCAATACTGCTGCCTTCTCATGCCCCGCCCATTTCAGCAGCCACCATAGCCTGGCGGCAGCCATAAAGCCAGCGCCGGCATCGTAGGCAATTACCTGCGTGGTTGGCGCAATACCCCATGCAGCGAACTTTGCTTCGAGGTCACGCTTCTCCGGAAGGGGGTGGCGCCCCGTTACTCCCGCTATGATCGCTCCTGAAAGGTCTTTATCCAGGTCAGCATATATTGCGCCTGGTATATGTGACTGCTCATATTCTTTTCTGCCCCATTCCTTATCGTTCAGCGCAAAACTGCAATCTATAAAAAGAACATCCGGGGTATTAATAAGCACCTGTGCTTCTGCAGGCTTTACAAAATTTGTATAGCTCATAATGTGTCTTTTTAAATAATGAACTTTAACTCAGTATATAAAGGGTATTAACCGCCATGTTTCCTTCCTGTAATCAATATACTCCTGCCCGAAATTTGATACCAGCAGTTCCTCTTCTATCTTCATCCTGTAGAGCACCGCTCCCAGTACCGGGAGGAAACCGATCAGCACTACTATCCAGTTGTTAAACGCCAGTGCATTACCCAAAAAAGAGATCAGCATGCCCAGGTAGGACGGGTGCCGCAGATACCGGTAAAGGCCGAACTTCACAATTTTATGATCTGTCCGGATAGCCACATCGACAGTGAAATACCGCCCCAATGTGTATATAGCGGTAAACCGGAATAGCATTCCCGCTATAATCATCCCTAAGCCCACGTCCGGCAACAGCGTTGATGCACTGATCGGCCAGTTCAATTGCAGTGAAAGCAAATGCGCCAGCGGCAATGCGATCATAATAGTGATCCAGATGATCCGGAGGGACTGTTTGTCAGCTCTTGTTTTATCAGATTGTGACGATCTGAGTAAGCGGCTTAGCAGTATCTCTGAGCTGACCCAGATAACAGCAATAATCAGATGAAGGGTTGAGTGCATGGAGAAAGACTGTTATGTACTGTTAAATCGTCTTTACTTCACCATTTTCATAGGCGATAATCACTGTCGGTTTCATGTTGATGAACAGTCCTGTTTCTACAACCCCGGTGATCGCCTTCAGCTGATGATGCAGTTGCTCGGGGTTTTCAATTGCACCAAAGGCACAATCGAGGATATAATTCCCGTTGTCTGTTATATAGGGCTTATCTTCTTTCGTTCTCAGTGTAGGCGCGCCCTGCAGGGATTGCACCGCTCTGAACACCAGTTCCCAGCCGAAAGGGATGATCTCTATCGGCAAAGGAAATTTACCGAGGGTCTTTACATACTTACGCTCATCTGCCACGATCACCTTTCTTCTGCTGGCCATGGCGACTATCTTCTCGCGCAATAAAGCACCGCCGCCCCCTTTAATGATCTGAAGATCGTGACTAACCTCGTCTGCGCCATCTATATCAATATCCAGTTGCTGTATCTCGCTGAAAGAGGTAATGGGAATACCCAGTTCCCTTGCCTGTTTTTCGGATGCAAGAGAGGTGGCCACTGCGCGGATGTTCAATCCACCTTTGACCATTTCGCCAATTTTTTCAATGGCCCAAAAGGCCGTTGACCCTGTTCCTAATCCAACCAGCATACCGGGCTGTACCAACGCTGCAGCCTTCTCTCCTGCTGCTTTCTTTGCTTGTGTGATCGCGTCCATTGATTATCCTGTTAATTGTTTAGCAATATAATACTATTGCCCCGATTGTATTATTTTTGAAACCTACCCTCCTTTTCAAATAATGAGCAATTATCAAAAAAATGATACCGTCCACCGTATAAAAGCCATATTTACCGGCTCTGTCGGCAACCTGGTTGAATGGTATGACTGGTACGCCTACGCTGCCTTCGCCCTGTACTTTGCACCTGTATTCTTTCCTAAGGGAAATACCACTGCCCAGCTGCTGGACTCTGCTGCGGTCTTCGCTGTCGGTTTCCTTATGCGCCCCATCGGAGGCTGGTTGTTTGGCCGTATAGCCGACCAAAAGGGCCGGAAAGTATCAATGACATTATCTGTACTGCTCATGTCCCTGGGTAGTATGATGATCGCCCTGGCCCCTTCCTATGAAAGCGTCGGTTACCTTTCTCCAATATATCTTCTCGTGGCAAGACTCCTGCAGGGATTAAGCGTAGGGGGTGAATACGGTACCTCGGCTACTTACCTCAGTGAGATCTCCACACCGGGACGGCGGGGATTTTATTCCAGCTTTCAGTATGTAACGCTCATCGGCGGCCAGCTAACGGCTCTCGGTATACAATTGTTACTGCAAAAGGTCTTTCTTACTCCCGAACAATTGCAGGAATGGGGCTGGCGGATCCCTTTTGTGATCGGTGCAGGATTGTCCCTGTTCGCCCTGGTAATCCGCCAGCATATGCAGGAGACCCTTACCACTGAAAAAGAAAATAAAAAACGGGGGTCTGTAATCATACTGCTGAAAGAACATCCAAAGGCGGTGCTGACTGTTGTAGGTTTAACCATGGGTGGTACGCTGGCCTTCTACACCTATACCACCTACATGCAAAAGTTCCTGGTAAATACCGTGCATCTTACCAAAGAACGGTCCACGGTCCTGACCTTCTTCCTGATGCTCATCTACGCTTGCCTGCAGCCCTTGTTTGGTATGCTGAGTGATAAAATTGGCCGTAAACCATTGCTACTTTCCTTCGGGATATTAGGTACATTGCTCACCGTTCCTATTCTGACGGCCATCAGTCATGCAACGAATGAGCTGACGGCCTTCTTCCTTCTCCTCGCTGCCCTGCTTATTGTAAGTGGATATACTTCCATCAACGCAGTAGTGAAGGCAGAAATGTTTCCTTCTGAGATCCGCGCATTAGGCGTCGGGCTTCCTTATGCACTTACAGTAGCCCTGTTTGGCGGTACTGCTGAGGTTATAGCTCTCCAGTTCAAGAAGGCAGGTCATGAATCACTGTATTACTGGTACGTCACCGCTTGTATCTTTATATCCCTGATCGTTTATACCGTGGTTAGAGACACTAAACACACTTCCTTTATGGATAAAGAACAATAATTGCCTATGTTCCCTTATGCAAACATGCCTTATGGCTTTCCTCCCCCTTTCTGTTATCCGCTTACAGAAACCTGTATGATCATCCTGTTCATCCTCTCATTATTGCATGCATGGAAAACAGGAACAGGACATGTTGCCTATCTGCTGGGAGGCCTGGGTTTCGGGCTACTGCTGGAATATGTCAACGTCGCTTCCAACGCCGGCTATAAATATGGCCAGTTCTGGCTGATGCTTGGACATGCGCCTGACAACATTCCCATCTGCATCGGTATGGGATGGGGTATTATCATTTACACTTCCCGCCTTGTGTCCGACAGTCGTGGCCTGCCGCTTATTGCTGCCGCTGCACTTGATGCATTGCTGGCCCTGAATATTGATCTGAGCATGGACGTAGTGGCTTATCGCCTGCACATGTGGCATTGGGACTGGGAAAACCGGGGACCAGGCCTCTCGCCCCTTACAGCTCAATGGTTCGGAATTCCCTATGGCAACTTCTTCGGTTGGCTGTGCGTAGTGTTCTTCTATTCCACATTTGCCCGTACGCTTGAAAAAATACACTTCCGGGGCAGGCTTATTTCCCGTATCTGGCAGGCCATGACGCCTTTGTTATCTATTCTTATTTCCCAGGCCGCATTATGGATATCTCTATTTCCTATGTCGACCTGGCTGCATGATAAATTCGGCATTGCAAGCAGGGAAAAACTGATCTTCCTGCTCGTCTTATTCCCAATACTTGCCATCCGGGGATTCCGGAAAACAAGAACCTTGCCGATGGTCAAGCTTCCCGCTGTTACATGGCTGGCGCCTGGCTGGTTTCATCTCTACTTTTTCGCCTGGTTATTCATCGGCGGCTTTGCGGGAGAAAACGCCTGGATGACTTTCTTCAGCGTTTTAAATCTGTTGCTGGGTATATTTATTCACTGGTGGACCCATCTCCGCAAACCGGCAATAGGTTCCTAATATTTTAATCCCGAACTTAGCAACCGGATGTTATTTTAAATTTGAAGAAACAATGCAACAGGAAAGTAAAAGTCAGAAAATCAGCAAAATTGCGGCAAAGACAGCACTGAGGATATTTGTTATCATTTTGGCCATGGGACTCCTGCCGCTCATTGCCGGAAAGGGTGAGTCATGGGAAGCTAAAATGGTCACCGGTCATCTGGTATTCCCCAGTAAATGGACATTGGTCTATCCAGCCATCCTGTTTATTGGTTTTCTTACGCTTGCCATCATCTGCATAAAAAATAAATACCGGCAAACAGACATAAATTGGTTGCTCGTTTTGAATTCCGTTATCCTGATAGCTTACCTGGTGATATTATATACCAGGATCTATCATGCGCTGCTGGCCTAACATTGTTTGTATACAGTACTTTTTAAACTTTATATCCATTGCGCCTATCAGAAGAACAGGTGCTTGCATTGGCACCAGATGAACCTTCCAGGAAAGCCGGAAAGGCATTGGCCGGTACTGCCAAATGGGTGAGTAAAGGAGCCGGTGAACAGGCCTTATGGGGAGAATGCCAGGGAAGTGGCAGCAAACCTTATCAGACCCAGATAGCTCTTTCTGAGAACATTGCGTCCAAATGCAGTTGCCCCAGCCGTAAATTCCCTTGTAAACATGGTATTGGGCTAATGCTTTTGTATGCACGACAGCCGGAATTATTCACAGATAATGTTCCGCCTGCCTGGGTGAATGACTGGTTACAAAAGCGGTCTCAAAAGGAGATAAAACAACCGGATAAGGAAGAGAAGCCTGTCGATGAAACAGCACAGGCTAAGCGGCAACAGGCCAGGCAACAGAAAGTGGAAGATGGCATCTATGAGTTGTTACTGTGGATGAAAGATATTGTGCGTAACGGCCTGCTTCAGTTGCCAGAGAAGGGCACTTCCTATTGGGAGACCATGGCGCGCAGAATGGTGGATGCGCAGGCACCCGGATTGGCTGGCATGGTACGCGGACTATCAGAGATCAATTTTTACAGCGAAGGCTGGCAGCATGAATTCATGGATCAGTTCCTCCGGATCTACCTGGTAACACAGGGCTTCCTGCAGGGAGAGGCCCTTTCCTCCCCGCTGCAACAGGAACTTCGCTCACTTGTTGGCTTTACACAAAGCCAGGAATTGCTGCGGCAGCAAGCCGGCACAAAAGATACCTGGCTGATACTCAATAAACAATCGACCGAAGAAGATAATCTCACAACAGAAAAATACTGGCTGTACGGCCTTCACTCTTTTCAACCTGCACTTGTACTACAGTTCTACGCCAGAGGTATGTCAAGGCCGCAATTGTTATTAACTCCGGGCATGTCTATTGAGGCAGAACTGGTCTATTTCCAGTCCAATGTACCCCTGAGGGCTATTATCAAAGAACCGGTCACCAACAATTCCCTTCAGGACACATACGGATTACCGGGATGGCAGGAGCTGGCAGCTGCAGAAACTTCCCTTTCTGAAAAGATGCCTGTCCGCAGTGAACGGCCGTATATTGTACAACAGCTCACTCCCGTTCAGCACAATTTGACATGGTGGCTGAAAGATCAACGGGAACAGATCATGCCGCTGAAAAGCGGTTTTCGGAATATATGGAAACTACTTTCGCTGAGCGGCGGCCATCCATTAGATATGGCACTGCTGGGAAAAGAGCAGGAATACGAACCACTGGGCGTATGGCATAATGGGACCTATAAATTATTATAGCAGGACATGTGGAATAATATTATCAACACCGCTTTACTGGGTACGGGAAAAAAGCAGTTAACTCCTGCTGATCTTCCGGCCGATCTGGCGCCTGTGGCTGAAAAGATAATGGGGAACAAAAGCTTCGATGCGGAGACACAGTTCCTGCACATCGCTGCAGTAATGCTGAACTACAGGCAAAGCGGCGTGAACCCGGTCAACAACAGCGGCGTTTCTCTTGCACCCGCGCCTGCAGAAGAACACCCATATTGTAGTACCCGCGCTATTTATGCATTACAGGACGCGCTCGACATGGACCTGTTACCACTGGTTACCTACTGGCTGGAAGCTTGTCATAACAAAGGACGGATCGTTGTCCCGGAATATGTTCCGGTACTGTTAGATATTGCTGTTTCCCAGAAACGCATCCGCCATCTGGCCATGACGGTATGTGGAAAACGAGGGCAATGGCTAAGCAGTATGAATCCCGACTGGCAGTTCCCTTTTGCTGTAAGCAACGAAGATCGCTGGCAGACCGGTAGTGCTGAAGACCGCAGACAGGTATTACAGGAAATAAGGCAATCCTATCCGGGTATGGCCCGCGAATGGTTACAACAAACATGGGCTCAGGAGAATATTTCCACCAGGACAGAATTCCTGAAGATCATGCGCATCAATATCTCTGAAGAGGATCTTTCCTGGCTGGAATCACTGCAGGAGAAAAACCAGAAGGTAAAAGATGAAATATGGGCACTCCTGAAACAGGTTCCCTCCTCTTTCATTGTACAGTCTTACTGGCAGATATTGCAAGGAGCTATATCCCGTGGACCAGGCCAGTCGTTGCACATTTCCTTACAGCTGCCGCTGGATAAAAGGATTGTCGATTCAGGTATCGCCACCCTAAGCAATGAAAAGAACGTCAGCGAGGAAGCATACATCCTCTTTCAATTGATGGGCAGCGTGCCGCCATCATGGTGGGAGTCGCATTTTAATACAGATAAGGAAGAGGTTTTCCAGCTTTTTGAAAAAGATGATCTTGGCAAACGTTTCATCCCCGCACTTATACTGGCAGCAGGCAGGTTTAAGGATGCAGCATGGTTAAGATTGTTGCTGCAGAAAAGTACCGCCTTTTATCCTGATGTCATTCCTTTACTACCTGCGGCAGAACAGGAAGCATATGCTTTACGCCTGTTCAGTAACCATCCGCAGGACGTTATTAATTACCTGAGCAACCGTACAGATGAATGGGGGCTTGAAATTACCAGCGAAGTTTTAAGGTGGATGGCACGCAATCCTTATCAGTACACCCGCAATTTCTTTGATAAACACGTACTGCAACTTCCGCCGGCCATAACAGATGAACTGGAAAAACTGGCGCCGGAAGAACCTGCATATCAGGCTACCTGGAGAAATACCAGCGAGCATATACGAAAGCTATTGTCCTGTAAAGTAGAGATCAGCAATGCTTTCAAATAATTTATAAATTCAAACGATCACTTTCAAGCATATAAAGATGTCAAACGTACTACGTCAACATGCCGAACAATTGTTCCTGGAGGAACTGGAAGAGCTGAAAAAGCAGGATACTGAAAAGCGTCCTTACTCCTGGCAATTATCCCCGCAGGCAGTAGTTACTTATCTGATGGGAGGACGCCTGAAAAACGGGTTTGAAGTACAGCCTAAATATATCGGCAACCGCAGACTTATTGAAATCGCGGTTGCGACGCTTACTACTGACAGGGCCTTACTTTTATACGGACTGCCCGGTACCGCCAAAAGCTGGGTGAGCGAACACCTGTCTGCCGCTATCAGCGGAGATTCCACACTGATCGTACAAGGTACAGCAGGCACTGGAGAAGAAGCCATCCGGTATGGCTGGAACTATGCACGACTATTGGCAGAAGGCCCATCAGAAAAAGCACTGGTGGAAACGCCGGTAATGCGCGCTATGCAGACCGGAAAAATAGCCAGGATAGAAGAGTTGACGCGTATCAGTGCCGACGTACAGGACACCCTGATCACCATACTGTCTGAAAAGACATTACCGGTACCCGAACTGAACACGGCTGTAATGGCTCAAAAAGGCTTTAACATCATTGCCACTGCCAATAACAGGGACAAGGGTGTAAACGATCTCTCCAGCGCCTTAAAGCGCCGTTTCAACACCGTGATATTACCTGTGCCGGAGTCCATGGAAGAAGAAATAGATATTGTGAAACGCCGCGTGGAAAGCTATGAGAAAGTAATGGAACTGCCTGCGGAAAAGCCTGCAGTAGAAGAGATCCGGCGTATTGTGACCATCTTTCGTGAATTGAGAAGTGGCGTTACTACAGACGGAAAGACCAGGATAAAAGTGCCCAGTGGTACGCTCAGCACAGCAGAAGCAATATCTGTTGTGAATAACGGTCTGGCGATGGCGGCCTATTTTGGCGATGGCCAACTGAAAGCAACAGACCTGGCTGCTGGTATTATCGGTGCGGTATTAAAAGACCCTGTACAGGACAAACTGGTATGGCAGGAATACCTGGAAACAGTGGTGAAGAATCGTGAAGACTGGAAAGATATTTACCGCGCCTGCCGCGACCTATAAACAGATCTTATGTCAATACACATATTAGGCATACGACATCATGGACCCGGCTCCGCCAGAAATGTAAAAGACTACCTGGAGAAGACTAAGCCCGACATTGTACTGGTGGAAGGGCCGCCTGAAGCAGACGGTATACTGGAATGGGTCGGTAATGAACACCTGGTGCCGCCGGTAGCGATTCTTTGTTATCAGCCGGAAGCTCCTCAAAAAGCAGTATTCTATCCATTTGCCGAATTCTCTCCGGAATGGCAGGCCATTTTATATGCCCGTAAAAACAGGATACCGGTACGTTTCATGGATTTACCCGTGGCACACCAGTTTGATATAAGGGCCGCCCGGGAACCGAAGACTGATACGGAAGAAGCGCCCTCGCTAAACAATACACTGGCTCCTCATATACCTGATGCCCGTACTGTTAAATATAATCCCATTGCTTATCTGGCCGGGGCAGCTGGCTTTGCAGATGAAGAGAAATGGTGGGAACATATGTTTGAATACAGGCAACACCCGGAAGATGTATTTATTGCTATATCCGAAGGTATGCAGGCATTACGCCAGGATCTCCGCCTTCCCTACGACCGGGTAGAACAGTTGCGTGAAGCACATATGCGCAAAACTATTCGCCAGGCAGAGCGGGAAATGTTCACAGAGATCGCTGTCGTTTGTGGTGCATGGCATGCTCCTGCGCTCACCGACATGCCCAAAGCGAAAGATGATAATGACCTGCTGAAAGGGCTTCCCAAAGTAAAAGTAGCTGCTACCTGGATCCCCTGGACCTACAACCGCCTGAGTTATAGCAGTGGTTATGGCGCCGGTATCAATTCTCCCGGATGGTATGAGCATAACTGGCGTTACCCTGCAGACGATGGCACCCGCTGGATGGCCCGCGTAGCAAAACTATTCCGGGAACAGCAAAAAGATATATCAGTAGCACATGTACTGGAAGCCGTTCGTCTTTCGGCTGCATTGACAGCACTCCGGCATCTGCCCAAACCAGGGTTGGAAGAACTGAACGAAGCCACACTCAGTGTGCTTTGCAACGGGGAAGACTTCATGATGCAGCTGATCAACAATGAGCTCATTGTCAGCGATAAGATCGGAGACGTTCCATCAGATATTCCCAAGCCTCCCTTACAGACCGATATCGAAAAACAGCAAAAAAGGTTACGCCTGCCACAGACCGCCGACTTTAAAGATTACGTACTTGATCTCCGTAAGGAAACAGATCTTGAACGAAGCATCCTGCTACACCGGCTGGAAATGCTGGGCATCCAATGGGGCCAACGATACGGCGCCTCAGGAAAGGGAACCTTTAAAGAACAGTGGCGCCTTCAATGGGATCCCGGTTTTTCAATAGATATCATTGATAAAGGCAGCTGGGGCAATACAGTGGAAGAAGCCTCCTCTCAATATGTTCAGCATCAGGCACGTACCACTACCTCCCTGAATGAAGTATGTACTTTGCTGGAAGCCGCCATACCAGCTGAATTGCATACTGCTGTTGAGGTATTGGTACAGCAGGTGAATAATCTTGCCGCTGCTACCGGCGACGTAATGCAATTAATGACGGTCATACCAGGCCTGGTGCAGATCAGCCGGTATGGAAACGTGAGAAAGACGGATGCCTCGCTGGTTGAAAATATCATTGCCGGAATGATCACACGTATATGCGTCAGTCTGCCGGCCGCCTGTATCTCTATAGCGGATGATGCTGCAACAGAACTGCTGGACCTTGTCTATGGTATGAACGACGCTATCCTGATATTACAGGAAGCAGATCTTACCGCACAATGGCAACACACGCTCTCCAAGATAGCAGGCAATGATAGTACCGCTCCCATCATCGGAGGATATGCCACGAGATTGTTGACAGATCACAGGCAAATTGCAGGTAACGAACTGGTAAAGACCTTCAGTTATGCCATGTCTGCCGCTATACCACCTGCAATATCCGCTGCATGGCTGGAAGGCTTCCTGAAAGGTAGTGGTACCTTATTGCTTGTAGACAACGACCTCTGGACGGTGGTATATAACTGGATGCATCAACTGGAAGAAGATGCCTTCAAACAATTACTTCCCTTATTACGGAGAACCTTTTCCAATTTCAGTAAACCTGAAAGAAGAAAGCTGGGTGAAAAGGCGAAAGGTGGCACTGCCGGCAACTCCGGCATTCATCAACAGGAGCTGGACAACATCGATACAACAAGAGCATTGAAAGGCGTACCTGTAGTATTACAAATGTTAGGTATTAAATAACGAAGTATGGATGATCTGAATAAATGGCGTCTCGTATTGGGTGGCAATGATGCTGACGGTACAGGTTTCTCTCTCAGCGGACAGGAACTGCAAATGGACAAAACCCTGGAGGCGCTTTATGACAGTGAGAAAAAAGGAGGTCTCGGCCCCTCCTCTCCCAATGTAAGCCGCTGGCTGGGAGATATCCGCACATTTTTCCCTGCTTCCGTTGTCCAGGTAATGCAACGCGATGCCTTACAACGTTTGAATATCACACAGATGCTGCTGGAGAAAGAAATGTTGGAGAATGTGGAACCGGATGTGCACCTGGTCGCTACATTGCTAACATTGCGGCATGCTATTCCTGATAAGACAAGAGATACTGCGAAACAGGTGGTAAAAAGAGTAGTGGACGAATTGCTGAAAAAGTTGACACAACCAACACTACAAGCAATTACAGGCAGCCTTCACAGAAGCGTTCGTAACAGGAGGCCGCGCTACAATGAGATCAACTGGCATGCTACTATACTTAAGAACTTACAGCATTATCAACCGGAATACAAAACAATTATCCCTGAAACCCGCATCGGTTATGGACGTAAAACGACTTCTCTGAAAGACGTTGTACTGTGTCTCGATCAGAGCGGATCAATGGGCACTTCCGTGGTTTACTCAGGCATCTTCGGGTCTGTAATGGCGTCAATACCTGCTATCAAAACCCGTATGATCGTATTCGATACTGCTGTTGCTGATCTTACAGAAGAACTGGATGATCCTGTTGATCTTCTATTTGGCGTACAGCTGGGAGGCGGTACCGATATCCATGTTGCACTGTCGTACTGCCAGCAGATCATTACAAAACCTGCTGATACAGTACTTGTGCTGATCACAGACCTCTTTGAAGGAGGCAGTGATGATAATATGCGAAAACGTGCTGCAGAACTCATCGCAGCAGGAGTACAGGTAATTGTGTTACTTGCATTGAACGACGATGGTGCGCCCGCCTATGATCACAGCAATGCACAATTCTTCTCCAATCTGGGTATCCCTGTTTTTGCCTGTACGCCGGACAAGTTTCCCGACATGATGGCTGCTGCACTTAGCAAACAGGATATCAACAGCTGGGCTGCTAAAGAAGATCTGATATTGAAAAAGTGATCATTTCACTTTTAACCATTCATCATCCTGGTAAATGATCCCATCTGCCAGCGCCTTTTCAACGGCTTCCTGCAGGTCAGCTCTCAGATCTTCTGTGACGCGTGCAAAACCCAGTGTCTTTGCAATGACGGGAATAGCTGCAACCATGGTGATAGCAATTGCGTCGCCCACTACTTTTTCAATTACAGCCTGTAACTCTTCCGCTGCGATGTAAGTCATTCTGCGGGATGCGGCAGGAAGGTTTGCCCTGCTGCGCACCAATGGCGTAAGCATAGCCGCATCCCATAGGAATTCATCCCTTACTACTACGGAGTCATTACCAACTGCATCTGCAATAGCCTGTTTCAACACTTCACGTATCCTGTTACCTACACGCGATACATCTGCGGCCTCAAGTATCCGGCGGGTCACTTCCTCCACATGAACGGGGCTTTCCACCCGTACTACCATTTCCAGCCATGATCTTAATTTCTCAGCCGGATGCTGGTGCAGATCTTTTGTTGCTATTTCTTCCGGTAATACTGCCATCTCGTATAACGGTACATCACTTCCCTCCTCTTCATCTTCTCTTATCATCGTATAATCTTCCTCAGGTATATTGCCTTGAACATCCTCCTGTCCTCCCCTTGCATTTTCAATAGCCGCTATTAATCTTCTCAATTCTCTTTCCGGATGCCGAAACCAATCTGTACTCCATACGTTGTAAATGTTCCAGCCCATATTCTCCAGCACCTGCTGGCGCAATCTGTCTCTGTCTTTTGCAGAACGTGCAGCATGATATGCGGCCCCATCGCACATAATACCCAGCAAATATTTACCCGGATGCTGCGGATCAACTACTGCGAGGTCAATATAAAATCCCTTACTGCCTATCTGCTTCTTTACATTGTAACCCGCTGCTGTCAGATGATCGGCAACAAGCATCTCAAAAGGAATGTTTACAGGTAAGCCTTCCGTATATCCGCTTTGCATTGATCCATGTTGTGCGAAATACAGGAAGTTCTTGAGCGCACGTACGCCTTCACTTTCTGTTTTACTCAGATCAATATCATCGGCAGTAAGATTGGTAAATACTTCACAGCGTTGCTTTGCCCTGGTGATCAATACATTTAATCTTTTCTCACCGCCTTCGTTATTTAGTGGTCCGAAAGACAGGTTCACCGTGCCTTCCGGTGTGCGGCCATAACCAATACTGATAAAGATCACATCACGTTCATCCCCCTGAACATTCTCCAGGTTCTTTACAAAAAATGGTTCATGCGGATGTGCTTTAAAGAACATTTCCACCTCGGGCATTTTCTTCCTGGCCGCTTCCAGCGATTGCTGTATAGCCTGCATTTGCGCAGAGCTGAAGGCAACAACACCAAGGCTCAGCTCCGGATGATGCAGGGCATGTTCGATCACGGCCTCAGTAATTGCATCTGCTTCCCGCTGATTTGTTCTGGTCTTACCACGGTCGTATGTCGCATCTTTTAAATGATGATATACTAATCCCATTTTGTGCTCCGCTCCAGGACTTGGAAAGATCACTAATTTGTCTTCATAGAATTCATGATTAGACATACTGATCAACGATTCATGTCTGCTGCGGTAATGCCAGCGCAACATTCTCTGCGGCGCACCCTGTGCATCGCACATACCTAATATGCTCGGCATATCAGCAGTGACATTCTCTTCATCATCTACTTCTTTCATCAGAGAATCAAAGAATGTACTTGGTGGCAGCTGTTTGCTATCGCCTACTACAACCAGTTGTTTTCCTCTCAATAATGCGCCGAGTGCATCCACCGGCCTTACCTGGCTCGCTTCATCAAATATCACAAGATCAAATTGTAACGCACCTGGTGGTAAGAAGTTTGCAATAGAAAGAGGGCTCATCATGAAAACAGGTTTGATAGCCTGTATTGCCAGTCCTGCAGCCTGCATTAATTTACGTATAGGCATATGACGTGCCTTCTTGTTAAACTCCGTCCGCAGTACATTTACCTGCCCGCCGGCTTCCAGTGGTGGTACCCCATCCCAATGTTTTAATGCAGCCCGCGCCCTGTTATATTGGAGGTTAAGCGTATCTAATTTTACAAATTGTTTTATCGCAGCTTCATGACTTGATCTCTCAAACTTGCGCAATGATGCATGTGCTATCAACGCTTTTTCCCAGAGATATTCATACCATGTTTTCTGCAATGCTCCTTTTAATGCGGTTACACTTTCCGGCCAATATGCAACTGCATCTGTCAATGTCTGCAATCCTTCCGCTACAGCGGTTTCTACCAGATTGTTCCAGGAGATGGTGTGATGTATTTCAGGCAATCCGTTGATCCATGACTGCATCAGCAGGATCTGATCTTCATAGGGTCTTTGCAGTAATGGTGTGATATCTCGGAAGCGCTTTTTATCATTAAAGGCGAATGCAGTTGTTACGGCATCTATAGCCGCTCCCTGTTGCGATAGAAGTGTTAGCAGCGTATCATAATATCGCTTAGCTGTTTCTACCGGTTCATTTTTTTCCAGGTAATCTAATATTACGGAAGAGCATGTACCGTAACCGATCTGCTTATGCACTTCTGTTAAATAGTTAGCTATATTCTCAAGCAATTCCCAGTTGGTTTGCCCTTTCTGCCAACGCTGTACAAACAATTCTTTTGCTAAGGTCTCATACTCCTGCAATAATTTACTTAACCGTCTCGCTTCAAGAATAGCATCGATACATGCTAATTTCGCCTGCAGATCATCAGGCGCTCCCGTTTTATATAAAGCAGCCAGCTGACGGTTGGTTTTATTATAATCGCCTTTTAAAAACTTATACCACTTATCGCCATACGCCAGTAAGTTCTGACGCATTTCAAGTACCTGCTGATCCCATGCTTCCGGTATCAGCACAGCATCATAGAGCTGATGTATCTTACGCAGCCGCTTACCTGTTTCGATCAGTTCTTTGATATCGTCTTTCTGTTGCAACCATGCCGGGTGCTTCAAATGTACACCAGCTATATCCGGACGCACGGAAGCCAGTTGTACAAAGAAAGACAGGTCCATGCTGTATTTCCTGTTGAGCGGCATTGGCAATCCTACCTGGCCGGCAATAACAGCACTTTCATGTTGTAAGGCTGTAGTAGTGCTTTCTGCTTTCTGAAGTATGGGTATTAATTTATCCTGGCCGGCAGGTGTCAATACTGTTAACTCACATCCCCAGAATAACAATGCTGAAGGAATACCTGTTTCGCCTAACCTGTTTTCAATCCTTGTCGCCATTGCTTCTGCACGTTGCATGCGTAGTGCATTCCATGCATCTATATCTGGTATGGCGATACGCGGTAATGCTATTGTCGCAAACTGCTCTTTCAGTTTCAACAGGTATCCCATCAACTGATGCGGAGTAATACCACTTTCTCCGACAGGCGTATTTACAGCAGTACTATACTCATTTAACTCTTTCCTGTAATCATCCAATAATGTTACTTCCTGCTGTAACTGCAGAATGGCCGGCTTGCCCAGTTCCAGTGTTCTTCTTAATTCCTGATGCAGCTCTTTCTTATTTGCCTTATGACTATGCAACTCAAGACAGGCTTCTCCCAGTTGTATACTATCCAGTCTGCGTTTCACTACTTCCAGTGCAGCCATTTTCTCAGCAACGAACAATACCTTCTTTCCTTCACCAACTGCATTGGCAATAAGGTTAGTAATGGTTTGAGATTTACCTGTACCGGGAGGTCCCTGTATTACCAGATTGCGGCCTTCCTGTACAGCCAGCATTGCCAGCAACTGAGAACCATCCGCATCAACTACCTGGTGCAGTTCATGTGCTGTTGTTTCGGTATCAATAAATGCATCTTCACGAATGTCTGACGCATTCTCTTTAAACCCTTCTCCGAAAAGACTTTGTAGAATAGGATGATTCGCAGGCTTTTCATCAGCAGGCCATCCATCACTATCCAGGTCATGATACAACATTAATTTACCAAAGGAGAAAAACCCGAGTTCAACAGCATCAGCAACAACTTCCCAGTCCTGCATACCATTGATGGTTGCTGCGATCTGCTCTATATATTCGGTGACAGCTATTTCATCCGACTCCGGCATATCGGGCAAGGTAATACCAAATTCTGCTTTGATCTTAGTCTGCAAACTAAGGTTCATTTCTACCTCACTACCGGTATAGCGCAAACGAAATTTTTCTCTGGCACTGGAACGTTCAAGAGAAACAGGTATTAATATCAGGGGCGCCTGTCTTAGTTCTTTGCCATTATCTCTTTCATACCATTTCAACATACCTAAAGTCAGAAACAGAATATTCACACCCTGTTCTTCCAGGCTGGTACGTGCAGCATAGTAAGTATTTAACAACCTGTTCTGCAATGCAGCGGCTGTTTCAGTTGTCTGCAGACGCGTATCGTATACTATTTCCTCCGGCTCCTGCAATGGTAACGGTGGTTCGGAAACTTCCCCCTCTTTTTCTTTCTTTTCTTTCGGATCAGTTTTAGGTAGAAAAGTCATCGCCTTCCCCTGCTTCACCAATACCTCATATATATTGGCAATGCTTTCCTGCTCAATATGCACTCCTCTGCTAAGGGGTAAACGGTAATTCAACAAGGGGTTACGTAGTCCCAGATCCAGCAGCTCCCGGCGTGAAGCCTCGAGTTTGATAAGGATTGATTCCTTCATGTACAGTTCGTTGTAAGAACAAAAAAAATGATAATTTATGTTAAGAACGATTGATGGGGATAATTTATTCTAAAAATATTACCATTAACTTTATTGGCATAATTCTTTAGAAAGCAATTGCGTGTATCAGATATTATATTTCCTCTGGGGTACTGACTGGCATATAGCACTGAAAATCACTGGTTATGTGCTCATCTCACTTTCTTTTATAGGAATAGTGGGTACTATCTTGCTGGAAAACCGCAATCCGGTTAAGGCAATGGCTTACATTATGTTGTTGATCTTCGTTCCCATACTGGGACTAGTAGTATATTACTATCTGGGGAGAGACCTACGTAAGAAACGCCGTTTCACGCTCAAGGGAAGTAAAGATGAAACACTAATGTTGCGTTACTGGGAATCCCAGCGGAAAGAGATAGAACATTTGCAGGTCCAGCTCAGACACCTGGTATCAAACAAACAGGAAATATCTGCCATGTTGCTGAATACCCGGCACTCTGTACTTTCCCGCAACAATCGCGTACAGCTATTACTGAACGGAGAGGAAAAATTTCCGGCAGTCATGGAAGCATTAAGAGCAGCCAAACATCACATACATATTGAGTACTACATTTTCGCTGCAGATAATGTAGGTAATGAAGTAGCCAATATCCTGGTGGAGAAGTTAAAAGAAGGAGTAGAAGTCCGGTTCATATATGACGACCTGGGAAGTGATGACATCGGAGATATTCCTGATCTGCTGGAAGAACATGGTGCTGAAGTATTTTCATTTTCACCGGTGCTGATCAATTTTTATCTCAATGCTAATTACCGTAATCACAGGAAGATTATTATCATAGACGGAGAAGTAGGATTCACCGGGGGTATCAATATGGATGCACGTTATCTGAACACTGCAGAAAATGCTGTATTCTGGAGAGACACTCATCTGAAGCTGGAAGGCGATGTTGTCAATTTACTCCAACTGCAATTCATGATGAGTTATCGTTATTGTAGTAAAAATACTTTCCCTTTCGGCCCGCCTTACTTTCACCGTTCCGATCTCCGTGAGAATTGTTTTGCAGATATTGTAGCCAGTGGACCTGATTCCGAATTCCCCATGGCGATGCAGACTATTCTGATGGCTATTAACCTGGCAAGACGTTCCATCCGTATCAGTAATCCATACTTTATACCCAATGAACAGATATTAACAGCTTTGCAGATGGCCGCACTTGCGGGAAAAACTGTACAGCTGATCTTACCATTCCGCGGAGATTC
Source organism: Chitinophaga filiformis (assembly GCF_023100805.1). NCBI lineage: Bacteria > Pseudomonadati > Bacteroidota > Chitinophagia > Chitinophagales > Chitinophagaceae > Chitinophaga > Chitinophaga filiformis. Next base: position 904,573 of record NZ_CP095855.1, on the reverse strand, counting down.
TTTTTTTGTGCAACATGCAGCACAATCTTACATCAAGTCGATGCTTGATGCGGGTGTAAAAGTTTATTTCTATCAAAAGGGTTTTATACATGCCAAGTCAATTGCGATAGATGACAACCTCGCAATTGTTGGTTCTGTTAATCTGGATTACCGGAGTTTTTATCTGAACAGTGAAATTGCAGTAGTCGTTTACGACAAACAGTTTGTGCATAAGTTAAACTCCGCCTTTGAACAGGATTTACAGGATTCTGTTCACATAGAAAGACGTTTGTGGAAAAACCGCTCTATCGGGGAAAGGTTCATTGATGCTGTATGCAGATTGTTCACTCCTTTGTTGTAAACAAAAAGATCAATAATTCATCGATCTTCGTAATCCTGTTCCATATCTTCATTGTCTTCTTCAAGATCTTCATGTCTGTCACCACCCAGACTGTAGTAATTATTTTCTTCGTCTTCCTCTCCGATCCGTTCGTTCTCATCATCAAGATCTGCTCCCGGAACATCAAGGCCATCTTCACCTTCATCCTGGCCGGCTACATTATCAGACGACTCTCTTGCTAATTCATTATTGATGCGGGAAGACCTGGTTACTTTTTCCACATCAAGATCTTCCTGTTCGCCTCTGTAAGTAATATCCTCATTTGCGGGATAGGCAGGGTAACCAGGAAATTTTTCATCTTCGTTCAATTCGGATTTTTTATCTGTCGGTTTTTCCACTTTCTTTTTCATAGTTATTCTTTTAGCGTTATTCTGAAAAAGTTATGCCAATCAGACGTACAATAAAATTGCCGATCATTAATTGGTGCCGATCATTTTTAAACATACCGGTTTCGGAACTTTAATTTCCTGGCCAGTAGGTTTTAATAAACCGTTCGTTTTATTTCTTTTAAACACGACAACATTATCGGTGTTCTGATTTGCCACTAACAAAAAGTTACCGTCGGGGTCCATCATAAAGTTGCGCGGCGCTTTTCCTCCTGATGCCTGTTCACCTTTCTTCACCAGCTGTCCGTTTTTACGATCTATGCTGTAGATAACAATGTTGTTCAACTTATCTCTGTTGGAGGCATATAAAAATTTTCCATCCGGAGAAACATGAATGTCTGCACCAGACACAGGGCCTTTATAGGTAGCAGGTAATGTCGATATAGTCTGGAATGGAATCAGTCTTCCTCTTACATAATTAAAGGCAGTCACTTTTCCATCCAGTTCGTGAATGAGGTATGCCCATTTCCCGTTGGGATGAAAAGTAATATGCCTTGGACCAGATCCGGGTGGCAGCAAGGCATACCCGGTATCTGCCGGTACGAGAGGTAAGACATCGCCCTGCCTGTAAGAGTAGATCACTACCTGGTCTATGCCAAGGTCCGACACATACAGTGATTTATGATCGGGACCAAATACGGTACAATGCACATGTGGTTTTTCCTGTCTTTCCTTGTTCGGTCCTGTTCCGGTATGTTCGATGGTCTGTACCGGCGCATCAATTTTTCCATCAGCACGAACAGGCAGTATGGATAAACTTCCTCCACCATAATTTCCTACGATAACATATTTGCCATCCTCATCGGTAGTGATGTAACAAGGTGCCGCACCACCTGAAGACTGTTTGTTTAAAAAAGTCAGCTCTCCACTTGTTGTGTCCCACGCAAAAGCACTTACTCCGCCGTCATTATTTTCATTTACTGAATACACATGTTTTTTATCGGGTGCAATAACCAGGTAAGATGGGTTCTCTACATTTTTGGTAGTGCTCACATAACGTAGTGTTCCTGTACTTGTATTGAATGCGTATACATTAATTCCCTCTTCCGCACTTTTTGTATAAGTACCTATCAGTAAATACTTTTCCATTGTTGTATCAGTTTGTGCTGGTAACAGAGAAGAGGATAACAAAATCGTGCCGGCGAGTAAGGTATTGAGCATATACTAGGACTTTTTAGGTTAGACAAATTACTAAATATGACATAAAGTAGAAAAAAGCATTTTAGAGCCCTTATTCTTAAACATACCCCATTTTGAGGCAATCATATTAACCATTGCACGATCGTCCAAATTTAAGGAGATAATGAGCTCACTTAAAAAAATAGATAAATATTTGATTATCAGTTAATTAGTATTTTTGGGATAAAAAAGCCCAGTCCGAAGAAACGGACCGGGTACTATATACTTCTAATTTAACCTTAACTTTAATCGTTATTCATTCCATAAATGAAATGAATAAATATAATTGGAGCAATGTCACATTACATTGGACTGCAATGTGCATTTATCCGTATAGTTAGATCATGAAATAGTTGTTTGTAAATTTTCCAGGAAATCCGGGTGGTGAATAAATTCATAGCACAAACTAAATGCTCATTAGTAGAGTTGGCTATAAATAAATTTCAACCTGCTTCGTTAGAAATTCTTCGTGGATGAAAATTATTATTATTTCAATCGTGTCATAGGTTCAGCTTTCATCTCTTCTTTCAGGGTCCTCAGGAATTTTGGTCGATAAACGAATATAGACAAAAAAAATACATGCCCCGTCGAAAAGCATGTATTTTTATTTCAGTTCAATAATTTTTTTATCTACCCATGTACACCATCAGGATCTGCACATCACTTGGATTCACTCCACTAATTCTGCTTGCCTGTCCCAATGTACGCGGACGAATTTTATTAAATTTCTGTCTGGCTTCTGCGCTTAATGAAACAAGTTTTGTATAATCAAAGCTATCCGGAATAATCAGGTCTTCCATCTGGCTCATTCTTTTCACCAGATCAATTTCCTTTTCAATGTATACTTCGTACTTGATCTGTATCTCTGCCTGTTCTAAAGTTTCGTCAGTAAATCCGGCAAGTGCTTTTTCTATTTTTGCCACTCCGTTCCTCATAGAAAAAATATCGAGAGAAGGTCTTAACAAAATCTGATAAGCGCGCATCCTTTGAGGAAGTGGTGATGAATTTTTCTCTGCGAGCAGGTGATTTATTTCTTCCGGATCAATCGGCAATTCTTTTAGAATACTTTTTATCTTCTCCACTCCTTCTTTCTTCAATACCACTTTGTCCAACCTGTTTTGTCCAGCCAATCCCATCTCAAAACTTTTTTCAGTCAGGCGGAGGTCGGCATTATCCTGTCTCAACAATGTTCTGAATTCTGCTCTCGAGGTAAACATTCGATAAGGTTCATCAGTTCCCTTGTTGATCAGATCATCGATCAGTACTCCGATATATGCTTCACTCCTCTTCAACACGAATGGTGCCTGACCACTTGCTTTCAGATGGGCATTTATACCTGCCATCAATCCCTGGCAAGCTGCCTCTTCGTAACCAGTTGTTCCATTGATCTGCCCTGCAAAAAATAAGTTCTGGATTTGTTTAGTTTCCAGGGAGAACTGCAACTGGGTTGGTGGAAAATAATCGTACTCGATAGCATAACCCGGACGGAACATTTTTACGTTTTCAAATCCTGGTACTAACTGCAATGCTTTATACTGAACATCTTCAGGAAGAGAAGTAGAAAAACCGTTCACATAAATTTCTACGGTGTTCCAACCTTCCGGCTCCACGAACAATTGATGTCTGTCTCTTTCTGCAAAACGGTTGATCTTATCTTCAATACTTGGACAGTATCTCGGACCTACCCCCTGGATCCTTCCCTGAAACATGGGCGATCTGTCAAAACCAGTCTTCAGCATGTCATGTACCTTATCGCTGGTGTAAGTGATATGGCAACTTCTTTGCTGCTCTGGTTTGATCTTTTCGATATCTAAAAAAGAGAATCCGGTGATCACTTCATCACCTGGTTGTTCTTCCATTTTGGAATAGTCCAAACTTCTTGCGTCTATCCTTGGAGGTGTTCCTGTTTTCAAACGGTCGCTTTCGAAGCCCAGGGAAACAAGTTGCTCGGTGATTCCAGTCGCAGCTTTTTCCGCAACTCTTCCGCCACCAAATTGCTTGTCGCCAATATGCATTACCCCGTTGAGGAAAGTTCCGTTAGTTAAAACAACTGACTTTGCTTTTATTTCATGTCCCAGCCCTGTCACCACACCATAACAAACACCGTTTTTTACCAATAGTCCTTTTACCATGTCCTGGTAAAAATCTACATTAGGCGTTTGCTCTAAAGCTTCTCTCCATTTGGCAGCAAACAGCATGCGATCATTTTGGGTACGGGGGCTCCACATAGCTGGTCCTTTGGAACGGTTCAGCATGCGGAATTGTATCATTGACTGATCTGTAACTATCCCCGAATATCCACCTAAAGCATCAATTTCTCTTACTATCTGACCTTTGGCTATACCTCCCATTGCCGGGTTACAACTCATCTGAGCTATAGTTTGCATGTTCATGGTCACCAGTAAAACTTTGGATCCCATATTCGCAGCAGCTGCCGCCGCTTCGCAACCGGCATGTCCGGCGCCTACCACAATAACATCGTAAGATGGAAACATAATCTTGTTTAAATAGAAATGCAAAAGTACATAGAAGGAAGGATATATGATGTTCCACGTGGAACATCTTGAAGAATGTTCCATGTGGAACACTTCACCTTGTGCCGGAGGATATCAATATACATTTGCCAATTATACTAAGCGGGACAAAGGTATATATCAGTGGCGCAGTATTATGTCACGAGGCTGCTCTACCCTTCTTTTGAATAACAAGATTAGCAAGCGCACCGAACCAAATAATATTTCTGGGGTAAGTTAATTATTGTGTAACAACCCTATTACTCACGAGCAATGCTTCCATTATGGAAGAGTAAGTGGACACAACAAAACACAACTGGTGTATACACCAGAAACTGGCTTAGTAGCAACTGTTCCAGGTAAGCCGATCGGCGCAGTTACGGTCTGTCTCGGGGATACCACTACCGCTACGTCCGGCTTTGGTCTGGCTACTCCTGCTAATTCCGCCAATGGTACACTTCATAGAGTGCATAACGTTTCCAGGTATGGTTCCATAACTTCTATGAGTGTGTGAACGGCAATATCAATAAAAAAGCTTGAGAAAGCGATGTCGGTCTTTGGGTTAAATACGCCAAGACCTATGTTCATAACGCTGTGTGGTCCCAATTACTAGCCCGGATAAGTATTAGTCACAAGTTGCGATTTTTTACCTCCCAAAAAGTTATGAATAGTACCACAGGCCGCTCCTAATGAAGTTCGGAGCCGTACGAAACTGCCAGGTAATTTTCGTTATGAAGGTGGCGCCCTGCGTAAGTTCGGTGCCAGCTGTAGACCGGCAGGGAAATGCTTTACATTACATTTTTGACTTTCCGCGGATACCCACATACGTTCTCGAACACCCACCTCGCATCCCCTTCAACTTTCTAAAACAGACGAATACCATCCTCCTGGCCACAGGATACTAAAGCCAATCATAATCGTGTCACTCGTTTCATTTGTTTTAAGTCTACTATCTCCGGATCTTATCCTCTACTAAAGGAAAATAACTTCCATTCGCAGGTTCCCAACTTGCATTGAGATAGTGAGCAACATTCCCAACAAGCAGGTAACTGGGACGTCCCTATATATCCCTGGATTCTGCGCTTATCTTCCGGGGATCTTCGACAACCGAAACAATTAAACCTACCTAGGGTACTTTTTGTACCCGTGTATCTCATGTGCTTTCTAACAAGGATTTTCGAAATAAACAGGCATAACATTTATACCTGGTATAAAATATACTCTCGTATAGACCACTACATATACAAGTATTTAATACACCCTGGCAAAGCCTCAACCATAGCGTATTTCCAGAGATAACCCATATATAACCCATATATAAGCCATATATGACCCATATATAACCCATATTTCTAGAGATATGGGTTATATATGGGTTATATATGGCTTGGCTATGGGTTATAAAAAAGTAACAGCAAAGATAACATAGGTACAATGCCAGTCCCGAAGTATGAACAGGATCATTTTCTGAGGCAGGCACAGCCTCCTTTATTTGGTGACAATGTGATGGTGGATTTAAAGAGTATGGTTAAAAAGGAGGGAACTTGATGACCGGGATGAATTAAGGGCAAGATTTTATTATGATCAATCGTGTCAGCGAAGAACCAATAAAAAAGCAGGCAGTCCTCCAACCAGCTGCACAAGCATTAAAATAATCATTAAAAAACGCCAGTATATGGAGAGCATCCTATCCGACAACCACATCGGTAGATTTGTTGGAAACCTTTCCCTAAAACCAGTCCAATAATCACAAAAAATCAAAACAGGATTAGCTCCGAGAATAAAAAAACCCGGACTTATAATCCGGGGTGTCAAGAATGTTCCACGTGGAACATTGCTAATTCGTTCCAAAGTAAAGTTCAAGATATTCATTTTCCTTTTGCCTCATCAAGGCCGACTGATCTTTAGTTTTGTCCTTAAAGCCACATAAGTGCAAAGCGCCATGAAAAATCACTCTGTGTAATTCATGCTCCTCTGTAACCTTGAACTTCTGGGCATTTTCTTTTACTCTGTCCACGCTAATATAAATCTCTCCTTCTGTAATAGCCGGATCCTCCCCTAGTTCAAACGTTACGATATCAGTAAGCGTGTCATGTTGTAAAAATTCCTGGTTAATCTGTAACAGGTACTCATCAGAGCAGAAGACATATTGCAAATTCTTAAGCCCCTGCCCTTCCCGGACAAATAAATTTTTAATAAAGGTCTTCAGCACTGTCCTGTTCTTAAGATTTATCTTCACTTCATGAGGGGTAAAATTAATAGCCATATCCTTGCTCTATATTTATAAGTAATTGAGAATGTAAAAATATAGTGAAATTTCGGTTTAGCCCTCATCTGTCTTTGTTCGATTGAGCCTCACCCTGTACCTTTGCTTCATCAAACATCGACCTTAGTAAGTATACAATTTATCACCTGCTAAGTTTGAGGAAAAGCACCAGGCATTAAAGATTAAATTACAAGGGATGAAAAAAGGAGTGATTAAATTGTCTTCGCTTGCAATAGGTAAAAGTGCTATTATCACATCTTTTGAGAAAGATGATTTGCACATCAAGTTGATGGAAATGGGATGCGTACCCGGTGAAACGGTGAAAGTTGAAAAGATTGCTCCTCTCGGAGATCCAATCTCTATTATGGTAGCCGGCTATAATCTCTCCCTCCGTAAAACAGAAGCTGATTTTATATGGGTAGAAGAAGTACATTAAAAACTGAATACGAATGATCCTCCCAGCAATGAATAAATAATGGATCATTCGTATTTTTAAAGCATGAAGCAACCCGGCAATATTCCAACCCACCAACTCTCTTCTCAGCACGCAACGCTCCATAGAGACAAGACCCGAACTTCTTCATTTGGTTACGATCAACTACCAACAAACAAAAGGCTGACAGGTTTTGAAATCTATTCCACTGATGGAATGATACCCGATTATGGCCCTGCAAAATCCGGTTTCTACAGATTTGGAATACTCACCCAGGGCTCTCTCCAGGTGCAACTAGGCCTGGAACATTTTAAAGTAAGCGCTTGTGCCCTCAACTTTTCGATTCCAGGACAAATACATGCCAAGTCAAACGTTAGCCCGGATATATTCGGGTATTACCTGTTATTCGAGGAAAATTTCCTCCAGAACCTGCTGTCCCAACACCACTTGGGAGCGGAATTCCCATTTCTTAACTATACCGGGCAACAGATCTTCAATTGTAATCAGGTAGAAATAGACGAATTGACCTCCCTGCTCCTGAAAATAAACGAGGAATTGCACCAACTTAACTCTGGAAGAGAAACTGCCATCAAAATGTACCTGTATCTAATGTTGCTAACAGCCAGACGAAGCTATGAAAGGCAGCACCTCTCAGTTCCTCTTTCAGATCCAGGCACCAGCTCATACCTGGTTACCCGGTTTCATAAACTTGTGAGTGAACATTTCCTGTCACTCAGACAAGTGGCCGACTATGCAGCACTACTCCACGTTACCCCAAATCACCTAAACAGGATAGTAAAAAACATCAGCAGTCGAACAGCCTCAGATGCCATCAGCGAGATGCTGGCCCAGGAAGCAAAAGTGCTGTTAAGATCTACCTCGCTCTCCGCTGCGGAAATTGCATACCAGTTGAATTTTAGCGATCCGGCCGCCTTCAGCCGCTTTTTTAAGAAATCAACAGGCCTCACTCCTCTTAAATATCGCCTGCAGGAAACCAAAAACGGAGCTGCAGTATTTGGCCAATGATCTGCATACTTCAAACAATTCTCCCAGACACCGGCTTTGGAACTTTGTGCCGTTAAACAAACAAACCATGACAAAGCATCTGAACAATCAAAAAGTAGTTGTTGCCGGCGGCACCTCAGGCATAGGATTGGCCACCGCAAAAAAAATTCTGGAACTAAATGGGGACGTAATAGTAACAGGCCGTGATCAGAAAAAACTAGCAGCGCTTCGTGCATCTACCCCGGCATTAAATTCCCATGCTGTAGACAGCACCGACAAAACCCAACTCGTAAACTTCTTTTCATCATATGGTTTGTTCGATCACCTGGTGTTGACCCTCAGTGGCGCAAAAGGCGGCGGACAGTTCCAGGAACTTTCACTGGATGATCTGAAAGAGGGTTTTGAGAAAAAATTCTGGCCCTACCTGCACACAATTCAGGCCGCCCTCCCCTTTTTAAAGAAAAATGGCAGCATTACGATATTGACTGCATCATCCACGATTGCCCGCCTCCCGGGTACTGCCGGATTAGCCGCCATCAACGGAGCACTTGAACTAATGGTGCCTATCCTGGCGAAAGATCTTAAACCAGTTCGTATCAACGCTATCTCTCCAGGTGTAATTGACACCCCCTGGTGGAATTTCCTGAACGACGCTGAAAAGCGCGCCACCTTTGAACAATTCTCGGAACAGATAGCAGTTGGAAGAGTAGGTACAGCTGAAGAAATAGCCGACGCAATTGTGGGAGTCTTGTCAAACAACTACATTAACGGAAGTGTTATTTTCTGTCACGGCGGGCTTTCCTGATCTGAAATAATTTCCTGGTAGACAAGGCATTAAATTAAGCGCAAAGAAAGGCTGGCACAATTCGCTATCCTGTGCAATAACCGGTATAGAAAGTTTCATCGCATTTATAAGGCTCTCATTTTCGAAGCCCTTATATTTTCTGCAGACACCTATTTTATGTGGGCCCCCACAGGAATGTGGTGTCCATCGCAAGCATAAGGCTTTCATCCTGGTCCGCAGAAAAAATATATTTAAGCAGTTTGGTAGATCCACATTTTCATTAAAACTATAAGGCCTTCAAAAATGAAGGCCTTATAGTTTTAATCATTGGTATTTTTCGTAGGTACCTACGGAACTGCAGGAAACATCGTGTCTATAAGGCTTTCATTTTAAAGCGCTAAGAATAAAATATATCTAACCACTCTATCGAACCGTCATTTCCATCGCAGGCATAAAGCCTTCAAAAACGAAAGCCTTATAAACCTAACAAACTGTCATTTCCTGTGGGACCCTACGGGTTAACAGGCCACATTGCATCCATAAGGCCTTCGTTTTAAAACGCTGAGAACAAAATATAACTGACCAATCCACGTATCCCCATTTTCATTGCAGCTATAAGCGCTTCCAAAACGAAGGCTTTATAATTCGCATAATTGAAAAACTCCCGTAGCCCCCTACAGAAAATTTTATTTTATCGCAGCTATAAGCAATTCAAATGGGAGGTGCTTTATATTCAGATCGTCCCGGCTATCCCCCGTCCTGCTGATTTTCATCGCAACTATAAGCCACTTAAAAGCATAAAAAAGGCCCGGTTGACGTTCCAACCGGGCCTTTTTTGACTTAATTACATCGCTAATAATTCATAACTACGTAATTATCAATAAATTATCTACAAACCGTACTGTGCACTGATCTCTAACATTCGCTCAATAGGTTTCTTCGCAGCGATCCTCAACTGTTCGTTCATCGTGATCTCTGGCTGTTCATATTCCATGCACAGGTACAACTTTTCAAGCGTATTTAACTTCATGTGGGGACAATCATTACATGCGCATGCATTATTGGGTGGCGCGGGAATGAAAGTTTTGCCCGGATTTTCTTTCTGCATCTGATGGAGAATACCGGTTTCGGTCACAACAATATACTCCTGTGCGTCATCTTTCTGGGAGAACTTCAATAACCCGGTAGTGGATCCGATGTAATCTGCTATCTCCAGTACAGCCGCTTCACATTCCGGATGGGCTATGACCTTGGCTTTCGGGTGACGGATCTTCAATTTTGTGATCTTTTCCAGGGAGAAGATCTCATGTACCATACATGCGCCGTTCCACAGTAACATGTCCCTACCCGTTTTTTTGGCCAAATAAGCCCCTAAATTCCTGTCGGGGGCAAAAATGATCGGCTGGTCCTTGGGGACGCTTTCGATGATCTTTTCGGCATTAGACGACGTGCAGATGATATCGCTAAGGGCTTTGATACCTGCGGAACAATTTATGTAGGAAATAACCAGGTGGTCGGGGTGCTTTTCTTTGAATTTTCTGAATAACTCCGGAGGGGCGCTATCAGCCAGGGAGCATCCCGCTTTCAGGTCCGGCAGCAAAACTTTTTTCTGCGGGCTGAGGATCTTGGCCGTCTCCGCCATAAAATGGACACCGGCAAAAACAATAATGTCCGCATCTGTTTTGGCAGCCTGCTGACTTAAGCCCAGACTGTCACCGATGTAGTCGGCTACATCCTGGATGTCAGGTTCCTGGTAATAGTGCGCCAGGACGATCGCATTCTTTTCCTTCTTTAACCGTTCGATTTCTGCAAAGAGATCCAGGCGTACGTCGACCGGCAAATCCAGGTACCCTTTTTTTTGCAGTTCGCTTTTTGCAATTTCCAGCTCCCTCATCATAATTATATATATAGTTTATTATTTAAAAAGAAAAAACCCACTACTATTAGGGCTGTGAATATGTGAAAACTAATTTTGACCATGATGTACAAATGTAGTTGTTATTCTTTTTGAGTTGGCTATCCACAGGAAATTAACAATGAAGATCGGCCATAGTACTGGAAAAACCTACTTTCATCCACACCCGTGGATATCGTTTACCGTGAATATTTTTTTTGCCGTCAACCTATTGAAAACATGTGGACAGTTGTGGCTAACAATCCCCAAAAAACACTTTCTGAACCCCGGACCTTTTTCCCCGGAAATAACAAAATTAGTTTTCAGGTACCTGAACGGAGGTTTTTACCAAGATATTGGACAGTTTCTACCGCTTTTTTAACAGTCAATGTGGATAAACTACAACTAAAAAGTTATATCAGGTTAAGAACGCTTTTTTAGCTTTACATCATTCTTTGTACACATTTAAATGTGAACGAAGAAATTGCCTTCTGTGAAATGTGAATAAACAGGCAAACATTTTTAAGAAGGCAAAAATCCTGAAATAATGGCCCATAGCCATATTGAAAAATCCCCGGGTCGAACATACAACCTGGTACAAAAATCATGACAAATGTGGATAACCTGTGAATGAAGACTTAAATCTATTTCCTGCTAAATTGGCCGAAATCCTTTCCTGTATTGGGTTTGAGGCAACAAAATCTGTTTTGTAGTTACAGTTATTTTATTCTATTTTTGCTTTCCTTAAAAAATTTAGACTATATAATATATGTCAGTTATTCAGAAGATCAGGGATAAATATGCCGTGGTGATCGTAGTAGTGATCTGCCTGGCTATTGTCAGCTTCCTGTTGCAAGATGCCTTTTTCGGCAAAAACTCACTTATTCGCCGTTCCACGACTGTAGGTAAAGTAAATGGTGAAGAACTAGAATTCTCCGACTATCAGCAGATGATCAAAACTACTGAAGACCGGATGCGTCAGGGTAATAATGTCCTGAACGACCAGCTTACTGAACAGGCACGCGAATCTGCCTGGAACCAGTTCCTGAGCAAACAGATCATGGATGCCCAGTATAAAAAACTCGGTCTGGCTGTAACTGACGAAGAAATCAAAGATCAGTTCACTGGCAAAAATCCCAGCCCGATCGTTACCCAACAGTTTACTGACGAAAAGACAGGACAGTTTGATCGCGCCCGTATGCAGCAGGTACTCGCCAGCATCAGCCAGGATAAAACCGGCCAGATGCGTGCTGGTCTGTTACAACTGGAAGATTACATTGCTCAGTCCAGGATTTCTGAAAAATATCTTTCCCTGATCAAACAGGCGGTGTATTATCCAAAATGGTTAGCTGAAAAGCAGATCCAGGATAACGGACAGCTGGCATCTATCTCTTATGTGTCAGTTCCTTACGCCACTATCGCTGACTCCACTATTAAGTTGTCAGACAGCGAACTGAATAGTTATATTAATAATCATAAAGAACTGTTCAAAACAGAAGAGTCCCGCAAAGTAGATTATATATCTTTCAATGTAATACCTTCTGCAGCTGATACTACTGCGGCACTGAAAGTGCTGTTGGAAGCAAAGCAGGAACTGGACACTATCAGCAATGCTGATGTTGCCGCTTTCATCAACCGCAACTCTGACCTGCCTTTCTATGATAGCTATGTTGCTAAGAGTGCATTGATGGTTCCGCAGAAAGATACATTGTTAAGTTTACCAACCGGAGCAGTGTTCGGACCATATTATGATAATAACCTGATCGTGTTTGCAAAAATGATCGATCGTAAGTTATTACCAGACAGTGTTAAAGTACGTCATATATTAATAGCTACCCAGAACCAGCAAGGTGGTGGTTTACCTGATTCAATTGCTAAAGCCCGTATCGATAGTATCGAAAGAGCTGTAAGAGGCGGTGCAGATTTTAAAGCGCTGGTTGAACAGTATACCGACGACGTAAGAAGCAAACCAACCGGTGGCGAGTACGACGTAACTCCTTCTACAGACTTCCTGAAAGAATTCAAAGATTTCGCGCTGGAAAAAAGTAAAGGAACCATCGGTGTTGTGAAAACACTGGCAGGTTACCACCTGATTGAAATCTTGGATCAGAAAAACATCGGTCAGGCAGTTAAAATTGCTTACCTCGCTAAACCGGTAGCGCCAAGCCGCGAAACTGATAGTAAAGCATATGCCGAAGCAAATGAATTTGCTGCAAAGAACCGCGACTGGAAAACATTTGAGAAAACTATCCAGCAGAATGGTCTGAACAAACGTATCGCTGACAACCTCCGTCCCATGGATCACACAATCCCTGGTATCGGTCAGGCACGCGAACTGGTTCGTTGGGCATACGATGCTAAAAAAGGTGACGTGAGCAACGTATTTACCTTTGATAATAATTATGTAGTGGCTGTACTGACAGCAGTGCGTGAAGAAGGTACCGCGGCCCTGGAAGATGTAAGACCTGCCGTAGAAGCTGAAGTAAGAAAGAACAAAAAAGCTGCCCAGATCATTGAGAAGATCCAGTCAACTGCTTCTCTCGATGCTGTACAGAAATCAACAAACCAGCCGCTACAGACCGCAGATAATATTTCTTTCGGAACTCCGTTTGTTGCCAGCCTTGGTTTTGAACCACGTGTAGTAGGTGCTGCATTCAATAAGAGCTGGGGTACTGCAAAAGTATCTGCTCCTATAGAAGGTAACGCTGGTGTATATGTGCTTAAAGTAAATGCTTATCAACCTTCCGGTCAGCCTCAGGATCCAAAAAGCGTAAGCCGTGTTTATGAACAGAGCCTGCTTTCTGCTTTAGACCAGCAGCTGTTCTCAGTGCTGAAGAAACTGAGCAAGATCGAAGATAACCGTAGCAAATTCTTTTAAGGAATAAGAATCTTCAAATAACTGATATCAAAACGCCCGGGCTTATACCCCGGGCGTTTTTGTTTTACCTCCTTTCATTTCCACGTACATCGGAATCCCTGCACCCAATCCGTAAACCGGCTATCCCATAGATACTTTTAGTACCTTTGCATAGTAAAAAAGACCGGCTTATGGAAGAGATAGTAAATAAGGTAGCGCAGAGCGGGTTGATCACCCTGGACCTGGAAGATTATTATCCAAAAGAAGAGATTGTTGAATTTGATCTGAAGCAGTATCTCTTCATGGAACTGATACTCAAGGAGAAAGATTTCAGAGCTGCACTCCAGTCACTCGATTGGGAACAATACCGCAATAAAAATGTGGGAATTATCTGCACCGCGGATGCTGTTATACCCTTCTGGGCATATATGCTGGTAATGACTTACCTCTCACCCGTAGCGCATTTTGCTGCCTTTGGTGATAAAAAGCATATACACCAGGTACAATTTATAAAGAACATCGCTGCTATCGATGTTAATGAATACCTTGATAAACGTGTGGTTATCAAAGGATGTGGCGATCAGGGCGCAGGAGAAGCGGCCTATGTCGAAATTACCCGTTTACTGACACCCGTAGTGAAAAGCCTCATGTACGGAGAGCCTTGTTCCACCGTACCTATCTATAAGAAGAAATGATCAGAACCATTTCTTCTTTTTAAAGAAGATGATCATTGCAATCAGCATGATCAACATGAATAGCATGGTAAAATAATAGCCATTCTGTGTATGTAGCTCCGGCATATTGTCGAAGTTCATGCCATAGATACCTGCTATGAAAGTCAGCGGCGCCATCAGGGTCGTTACCACTGCCAGTACTTTCATGATCTCATTCATTTTGAGATTGATCTGGGTATGATACAGATCCTGCACTGTTAATATTACATCACGGTAGTTTTCAGCGAGGTCATTCGCCTGGATGATGTGGTCGTGCACATCCTTGAAATATTTTGTGGTTCGCTCTTCCAGTAACTCACTATCACTTTTGAGGAATCCATTCACCAGTTCCCGTACCGGCGCAATCGCCCTTTTGAACAGTAAGAGCTCCCTTCTCAACAGGTTGATCCTGGCCTGCGCACGGGTGTTTGCCTGGTGCTGTACAGCATCTTCCATCAGTTCTATCCGCTCCCCTAACTTTTCAATGATACTATAGTAACTATCTACAATGACATCCAGCAGGGAATAGCAGAGATAGTCAGCGCCGGCCCCCCGTATCCGGGAATTATTGATCCTCAGTTTGTCTCTTATATGATTGAACACATCCCGTTCCGCATCTTCCTGGAAGGAAATAACAAAATTCTTTCCCAGCACAATGCTTACCTGTTCCTGCTCTATCGTACAGGTATCCTGGTTGAAATACATCATTGGTAAAAGGCAGAACAGGTGCTCTCCTATCTCATCCATTTTTGCTCGCTGGCCCACGCTCATAATGTCATCCTCCAGCAGAATATGGATGTTCAGGCGCATACAAATATCGTGTACGGTTTCTCTGTTGATCCCATCCACATTTATCCACACAGTGTTTTTACTATCAAGGTGTTTGAAGATGGGTTCTGTACTCCCGCCCTTTACCGTCTCCTCTTCAAAATGATCATGACGATAATTGAAGATGGTTATTTTCTCACATACAGTCTGCTTCCGCGTTATTGGTCCAGTTGCCGGATTGTAGTTCATCAGGCGTTGCTTCCTGACTTTGAAAGGATTGAGTGTCTCTAATACATCCTGTATGGGCAATATGCGATTCGGCTTAACCATTGTGCGCTGGATTTATATGCTAACCTATTTTAAAATTAACTTAAAATTGGCGTAACGAGGAATTAACAGGCAGCAACTATCTTGTATTGATAGCCACCTGCAACTGCTCACATAATAATTGTCCCCGGAGGGCGAATGCTCCACTTACCCGCCAGCTTACGCGGTACATTATGCATTATTATGCTGCCATCAGTTTATATAGGTAAAATTAGAAATGCTTTTCAATAACTGGTGAATTTATGATCTATGCGCACACTAACTTTTGTAATAGCGGCTCTTCTATTGGTCATTTGTGGTTATAGTATCTATGAATAGTCACGACCCATTGTATAACATCAACGGTCAGTAACTGAGAGCCAGTTACATATACACATTATTGCAGCAGAACGGAGCTTTAAATACAGCGGCAGAAGGTAATAAATAAAGAAGGACTGCCGGCGAAGAGTATCACCGGCAGCAGATTGGCTATTTAAGACTAGGATATGGAAGACATGTTCAATAATGTTGTGGTCAACAACAGGTTATATAAAATCGACTCCGTAATGCTTACGGGGCAAAAATTACTTTACAGAAAAGGGAATTAATAGAGATTGGATATATAACAATTATTCAGCTTTCTCTCACTAATATTATCATCTATTGCCATCGCAGCAGACCTCGGATTAAAAACATGCATTCTCTGACGCTTCTAGCAAGTAATGTTTTTTTCCATGAGAATATGGTAAAACTGATTGCGCTGCAAATAACAATACAACCATAATAATTCCAAAAAAAATAGGGCAAATACCATATAAATGTGAGATAAATGAGTATTGTCCGTGTAACTATGAGTAAAAAAATGTACAAAAGATAAATTGAATATCAAGGAAAGATGTCTTATATCATGGCCGTAATATGGCGTTTAGACCTTAGGAATTGTTTTTGTTACGGATAGATAGTAATCCTAACAACATAATACCAAAAACCATAAAGATTATGGAAAACAAGCTCAGTAATAAGAAAGTGGCCATATTGGTGGCCGATGGTTTTGAAGAAGTTGAATTTACAAAACCACTGGAAGCCTTGCAAAATGCCGGCGCGAATGTAGACGTGATATCATTGCATGATGGGGAAGTAAAGGCATGGGCCGAAAAGGACTGGGGCAAAACATATCCGGTGGATAAGGTAGTGAGTGAGGCCAATGCTAAAGACTATGACGCCCTGGTACTTCCGGGTGGGGTAATGAATCCTGATCACCTGCGCGAAAGCCAGGAGGCAGTGAATTTCGTTTCCGGTTTCTTTGACGATAGTAAACCCATTGCGGCCATCTGCCACGGCCCCTGGACATTGATAGAAACAGGTGAACTAAAGGGAAGGACAGTTACCTCCTATCCTTCTTTAAAAACAGATCTGACCAATGCCGGTGCTAATTGGGTTGATCAGGAGGTAGTTGTGGACAACGGATTGGTGACAAGCCGTAATCCCAATGACCTGCCTGCGTTTTGTACCAAGATGGTAGAGGAAATCGGTGAAGGCATACATGCATGAGGGCAGATAATTTATATGTAAAAGGCGTCCCGATTTAGTGGACGCCTTTCTTTTTATCTGATAATCAGGTTATTTTTTCTTCTTCTTATACTTTATTTCCACCACGGCTACCCCGGTTGTCAGCATACCGATCCGTTTGGCTGCCTTTTTGGAAAGGTCGATCACCCTTCCCTGTGAAAAAGGACCACGGTCATTGATCCTTACTGTGACGGACTTGCCATTGGAGATATTTAAGACCTTTACCTTGGTACCGAAGGGCAATGTACGGTGTGCCGCTGTTAATCCGTTCTTCCTGTAAGTTTCTCCACTGGCGGTTTTGCGGCCTTCAAACTTATCAGCATAGTAAGATGCCTTGCCGTTTTCAGTGATCTTCCTGCTGCAGGACGAAAAGCAAATCAGGCTGCAGAGCAGCACCAGCAACAGGGGATTATAGTTTCTTGTTATCATAGGTCTGGTTTTTATAGGGCGGGGTTTCGCCGGCCCAAGGTAAAAAAATCAGAAAGGATATCCAATCGCTATATTTAATATAAGATTCTCCCTGCGCCAGTCCGGATCGCCAAAATTAATGTCTTTTACCACCCACCTTTCATTTGACGGTAGCCACGGCTTACGTAGCGGGAACGCCAGGTCAAGTCTTACTACGATAATAGATGCGTCTATACGTAAACCAACACCTGCGTCCACTGCAATCTGACTCCCGAATGTACTGGTTTTGAACTTACTGCCTGGTTTGGAGGGTACGTCCTGCTTCAGCCAGATATTACCTGCATCCAGGAAAACGGCCGCATTAAAGATACCCGTAAGACGTGCCCGTATTTCAGAGTTATATTCCAGCCTGATATCACCCGCCTCGTTAGCCAGGAAGCGGCTGGTGGTATCTTTATATCTTCCCGGGCCCAGTGTTCTGGCGCGGAAGCCGCGAAGGCTGCTGCTACCACCTATAAAGTATTGTTTTACAAATGGTAAGGTAGTGGAATTGCCGTAAGGGATACCAAAACCGGCATATAAACGGTTTACCCATGTCAGCTTACGTGTCAGCTTCCAATAATGCCTTACATCTCCGGTTAGCCGTATATACTGCGCGAAGGGAGCGCCGAACAGCGTTCTTGCACTATCTTTTTTAGGTATAACGATCCCTGCCAGGTTGCCGGAATAGTCCAGATCTCCACTCAGGTAAAAGCTATGTTCCCTGTTATCTGCCTGGTTGTTGTAGGTGATATTGTAGTTTCCTCCCAGGATGAACTGCTTTTCAATAGCCGCCCTTTGACTGGGATCATTCCGCAGAATACTGTCGTAGCCGGGCGTAGTACTGGTAGGCAATACGTATGTGATGGCGATGGGCGACCATTTGTGTTCCAGGTACTGAGTCTGACGCCAGATATACTGGAACTGGAAAGAATATGCGTTCAGGTTGTATAACTGACTGCGGCTGAACAGTTCATAACTCAGGCTGATGCGCGTACGTGGCACATAAGGGGTTCGCACATTGAAATTGAACAACGGCTGCCAGAACTTGGGAATGGTAACAGCAGCTTCCGCTTTGAAGTTGTAGGAGTTGCCTCCTTTTAAAGTGGTATTATTGGCCGTCTGCGTTCCTCCTACCTGCCATTCCACGCCACCCGACAATGTGATCTCAAACAGGTTGGCTGCATGCAACCAGTTCCGGTTGCGGGAGGTGATCCGTACTTCAGAACCGACAAAGTTATTGGATTTCGAAGTTCCTCTTAACTCGGCCGATAAACTTCTCCGCGGATAGGGCGTCAGGAAAAAACTGGCGTTTAATTTTGAACTATCTCCTCTGGCCGGCCGGAATTGCCCCTTTACAAATTTGAAGGTACCAAGGTCTGTCAGCCTGTGCAGGGTGGTATTGTGAGCACTGAGTGTATACAAGCTATCCGGTTTCAGGAACACGGAACGTGCAAGTACGCTGGGCCTGAATTTATGAGTGGAATCGACGATCCTGACATGCTGGAATGTATCGGGCTTACCTCTGCGGGAGATGGAATCGTTATCCAGCGAGTAATTCGGATACAGGGTGATATTCTTCATCCTGTATTGCTTACGTGCCGCTAAGGGGGTTTCATCTTTCATTTTCAGGAAAAGGTCTACCATGCCATTGTTGGTGCTGTCTACTTCCACAAGCAGGTGGTCCGGTGTAAAGTAATAATAGCCTTGTTCCTTTAAAATGTTATGTACCCGCTGACGTTCTGCCACTACACTGTCTAAACGGAATGGCCGCCTGAGTTTAAGGGAACTGCCCTTTTGTGCTGCAGCAATGGCCTTACCAAGTTCGCTGCTGTCCGTTTCATAGGTAACACTTTTTATACGGTACCTGTGGTTAGGGGTAGCAGTGTAAGTAATGGAGGCTTTTTTCTTTCCTTTGTTATTCACTGCAGATACAACATCGGCCTGGAAAAATCCATTGTCTACCAGGTACTGCTCCAGCACATCAGCTGTATAATCTGGCTTGGCGCTGCTCAGCAACACTGGCGGTTCGCCCCATTTACGCCTTAACAGATAGTTCAGTCCCTTTCCTTTCGGCTCTTTGCCAAGATTGTATAACCAAAGCCGGATAGGCATGCCGGCAAATCTCCGGTTACGGTTAGGCCTGATCCTGCTCTCCATGCCGACGGAGAGCGTACCATAGTCCCTGGGTTTCTTTCCCTCCCATTTTATCTTGGCCCCAGTATACAAGCGGTCGTTTTCAGGAACAGTTTTCGTGGTACTGCAGGCACTTATGCACAGGGCAAAAAGCGCTGTAATAACAGTGAATGATATATACTGGTTGCTTCTGATCATTTTGTTTTGTTGCTGACAGTTTTCTTATTGCGGAGTTTTTTCTTTTTCTCCTGTGATTTGACACGGTGGAATATTTCGCGGAATTCGTCGTAGTCCATAATAAGCGCAAAAGCCACACCTGTTTCCACTACCTGGCCTTCAATAACAGTACTGTTATCGTTTCGCTGATACACCCTTACCCGGTAACGGCCATCCTTTGTCAGTTTATATTCTATCGAAATATCACCTACCAGGGAAGAAGGGTTTGCCTGGTTCTCTCCCTGCAACATTACGTTGGAGCCTACAGATACGGAGAGCCTTTCGTTGAACAGTTTCTTTGAGGCGCCTACTTTCAGATTGGTGGTTTCCTGTGCGTTACCGGTGGAATAATCTTCCCTTGATTCAACGTCGAAGTTCAGGTCTATTCCTTTAATAAGATTGCCCGCCAGGTTATTCAACTGCTGCGAGAGGATCTTGCTTACACTCTGTCGCGCCATATTCCGCACGCCAAAATCGCCACTGCCGCCACCATCGCTCGCTAAAGGATCGTCGGGAATGAAACTGTTGAGTACCAGCAGTCCCATTACCTGTTTGTTCAGTTCGGAAGGGATCTGGTTGATCTGTTTCAGGCGATTGTACACACTTCCATTAAAAGCATTCTGTTCTGCTTCCGGCATGTCCAGCTCGAAAGAGATCTCCGGTTTCATCATGGCGCCCTTAATACGGAGGTATACGTAGAAAGGTAATTTTTGTCGATACCTGTTCCTATCGGTTTGAGACATGTTAGTCAGCTGGTCTTGTACCAGGTCTGCCGCTGCTGCATTGACTGTATACCGCGCTGTAATATTCAGGTCTGCGTCCATCGCATCGCCGCTGAAAGTAATGGTACTCCCCTTTTCTATACTGAAAGAGCGTTTGATCAGCTGGTTCAGGGACATTTCATATTTTCCCTCACTGATCTCATAACGTCCGGTGAGGGTCATCTTACTGCTGGCATCCAGGGTGGCATTGATATTCGCTGTTCCCTGCGCCTCTACAAAATCGCCATTCACAGGATCAATGATGATCTTGATAATTGACTCCGGTGTAATTTCCGCGTTACCGGAAAAGTTGATGCCTTTCAAACGTGGGTTTTGGAAACGGAGGCTATCTACCGTTTTAAATAAACTGGAATCCACAGGATTTGACTTGTCAACAAACACGATCACACCTTCCCTGTTGGCAACGCCGGGTTCCTCAGAAGGTAGGGTAACCGTAATTTTGGATTTATCCCTGAGTTTCAGACTGGCATCTACTCTGGGCAGATCAAGATTGCCACGTACCCTGATACGGGTGTCTATAAACGCGGGACCATAGTATAACTGCTTGGGATCCTGCTGTTCGCCCAGTATCATAAAGTTGTCTGAATTGATATTGAGATTGAAATTGTACTGGCTGAAATCGGGCGTATTGATACGGCCATCCACCACCAGTTCATTGTCAAGACTGTCGGCAACCACGAACTGGTTAAATGCAACACCCCTCTCGTCCATGGTGATGGTTTCATCCGGCAAACGCAGGCGGGCACCTACAGACGTAACGGTACCACCGGCATCGTTGAAATGCAGTGTGCCCAGCACCTTAGGCTTATCTGTAGTGCCGGTAATGCTGAACTGTCCATCTGCACTACCATGCATACGTGTTACGTTCCCGAATGTAAAAGCCTCGAGCGATGCCATGTTGATATTGTTGATATCGACCTTTGCATTGATAGTACTATCATAAGTACCCTCCACTTTCACATCGTTCTGGTTGCCGCTTAGATTAGCGCTAAGTTTATATTGGTTGGCCTGAGGGGTTGCCACATTTGCATCCAGCGTGCCGACCGGGGTGCCTCTGAAAACGAGGGAATCTATTTTTAAAGTGCTCTTTATCAGGGGAGCATTGTCAAGGTTACTGACCTGGGCTTCTGCATTCAGTATCCCGTTGGCCAGTAAAGTATCGGATGAAAGTAATGCCGTAATAGTAGATAATTTGAAGTCTTTAATAGTGGCCTTCAATGGAGGCAGTTTGCCCTGGCCACTATCCCGTAGTGTCTGCACCTGTATGGACTGGTTTTGATAGGAAAGCATCAGTTGAGCCGTATCCGGATGGCCATTGATCAGGTGGATGCGGTTATTGTCGTCCACTTTCCATTGTTGCTTATTGAGCAGGAGGTCTGTTTTCAGAGATAGTTCCATGGCATTGGCCGGCAGGAAAGTAACATAGCCTCCGGCTTTATATTTTGGTCTGCGTCTGATATCATCCAGCAAGAGGTCCCATTCCAGCTTACCGCCCACCGCATTGGCTTTTAATTGTGTATGGTTCAGTGGTGCAATCTTATGATACAATCTTGCAAGGTCCACCGTTGCATTGAGTGAAGTATCCTGTATCCGTGCAGCAAGTTTTACGCTGTCAACGAGCAATGAGTCATAAGCCAGCTTGAGCAGATTGGCGTTCATCACCAGGAGACTACTATCAGTATTCAAACGTCCGTCAATAAGCAATGGATATTCCATCCGGAGTCCGGGCGCCATATTCCTCAAACTACGGGGCCAGGTTAAGGAGGCATTCCACGCCAGCGTTTGTCCGGCAGGTAGCTGCACAAGCCTGGCGCTATCGTAAGGTTGGAGTGGTTTATTGATCAACTGCCCGAAAGCGCCACCTATTTTCGTATAGTCGATGTTGCCATTGGCATGTATAAATCCAAAGGGGCCTTCCAGTGCCAGGTATTGCTGGTCCTCATATTTGGCAATGAGCGCAATGGTATCCAGTGGAAATACCTGTCCGTTTGTAGCGATCTGCCAATTATGAAAAAAAGCATTGCCCACAAGGCGCTGCGGCGCGAGGCTGCTGAAGTCAGCTGTCAGGTTTCCCTTGAGTATCAGCGGGGCGCTGTACCAATTGGTGGTATACAGGTCTGCCTTGTCCATTTGCAGGGATGCCTGTAGTGACTGTACACTCGTATCATTTAATAAGGCATTGACATCAAAGGCCAGGGTGATACTTGTGTCATTACTTTGACCCTGTGCTTGTAACTGCCGTTTGTCTATATTGCCGTTTATGGCTATATCATGATAGGTATAACGATTGTAAGTAGCCGCATCCAGGTTAACAGATGCCCGCGCTATCATACCCGGAAACGTATAACCTTGTCCGGAAGCGGATGCCCGTCCACTGATCCAGCCCATGCTTGTATCGTACAGCAGGATACCCGGATGTATTTTGAAAGAAGCCAGTGCTACATCATAACGGGCGCGGACGCTGTCCATGATATTCACCAGGTGCGCAGACAATTGTGCGTTGGCCGAGCTACTTGTAAGCTGCAGCTGTGTTTTCAGGTCCTGCATGCCGCCAAGCACCTTGCCTGTAATAAGCAGCTGTTCCGGTAAGCGGGGCGTATCCGGCAGGGTACCTGCCGGTAGCCAGGACCTTAATTGTTTATTGCCCGACTGAATATATACAGAAGGCAGATTTGCAAAGAAGCGGTTGGCATCTGTTGCATGTTCTATATCCCCACTTGTATGAATCCGGTTTCCAACGTTATCTGCTATACGTAATGTTTCTATGATCAGTTTACCCAGGCTGCCCTTCAATACCGCTGTTACATCTATCTCCTTATCCCACAGCGGTTTCATTGCCGGGTTCTTACGTGAATCCGGCACAAAAGGCAACCATTCGCCAAGGGAGATATGGGAAGAGTCGATATTAGCGCGGAGCTGTAACAGATCCATATTCTTCTCAGAGAGCGACGACCATGAAGGCACTGTTACGGCAATCTGTTTCCTGAGCAGGCTCTTATTGGTTTCAATGAGCATGTTCTGCAAAGCCAGCGATTGGGGTGTGAATAACACATTGAAACGGGCCTCATGCACAGCAAAACCGGATTTCTCTTTGGTTTCCAGTTTCTTAAGCACTGCGCTAATGGTGTCGGGCTTGTAAATAATATTGGAAATGGAAGTATTGAGATTGTACAGCAGGAGATGATTATAATCCGGATCATTCCCCGCTCCTCTTGGCGGAGGCGCCGCATTGTTGTCAAATTTGAAATCCAGGTGTTCCAGTTCTGCTTTGGTGGCCAGCACTTTCCAGGTGTTAGGAAGACTGTCCGTAGGCACTGGTGAGGAAGTATCTTTAGGAGACGATAAGGTAAACACGCCCGCTGTTTTGCCGATCTTCAGATCGCCTATCTGTACCAGGGTAGAATCCAGATCAATGCTTGAGTTCAGCAAGCGGAAGTCACTGATGCGCCAAACGGTGGACAGGCCACTGGCCTCATCTGCATATAAGAAGGCGCTGTTTTTAATGTGCAGTTTTTTCAACAACAGGTGGAACGGGGTACTGGCGGTATCGGCCGGTGTGGGCGGAGGGGCGGCGTTGGTCAGTGCTTTAGGACGGTAACCCTGTGTATATAAACCCTTTAAGCCATTCAGTTCAATACCCCGAAAGGCATATAGGCCCTGATCCAGCAACAGGTCGTCCGGGTCAATATGCAATTCACGAAAATGCACAATGGCGGTCATTCCACCTTCTGCATCCGCGAAGCGGAGCCTTACCTGCCGGAGGCTTACATCTTTAATACGGTACTGAAGTGAAGTGCCTGTCTCTTCAGATAGGGTATCTGGTTCAGTCTTTTTTGACACGAAAGCATCCAGGATGAACTGATAATTATAGGTGCTATCCCCCTGGTTGCGGTAAACATTGACGAGTACAGAATCCCATTCCAAACCATTAACGCGCAACTCATTGTTGATAAAAGCCAACAAATTGTACCGCACTTTTAATGAACCTGAAAACAGCAAAGTCTTTGATGCTTTATCGGCAACATATACATTTTTCAGTTCCAGATATCGCCATCCCCGCATACGGAGATGCCCGATACGCACTTTTGTATGGAGTTTGTTTTGCAGATACTGCTCTCCCTGCCGGCGAATATAGTCCTGCACAGGGGCCAGTTGCAAGAGTAATACGACCATTACAGGCAGTATCAGGATGACAACAAGTCCCCACAATAACCATCGCCACCAGGGACGACCATGATGTATTTCTTCCTTTGTAGATGGATCTGTCACTATGAAATAAGGTTACTTATACAGTAATTTACTGAAATAAAACACTTTAGGGTATGTATGCTAATCTGGTTAAACAAACAAATACTATACCTGCTGAGCCGGAAGGTATAAAAAAAGTCCCGTCATGGACAGGACTTTTGAAATAAAATGCCGGATATTCATATTACCAGGAGGGCGTGTTGCGCTGGTTAAACTTCTGGATATAATAGACCAATCTGTTCTTGTTCTGCTTGTCTTCGTTGAATTCCCTTAGTAAGGCAGTGTCCTGAGGGAGGATATACCTGCGCATATTGAACAGCGTCAGGTCATATACATCGCCTGTTGCCAGGTTCAGTACCCTTTTGTCGGCCGTGGGAGGAGGCGTGTTCTCGAACACCATACCACCTGTGGCCCTGTTGGGAGCGGCAGAGGTAATGGCATGAATGCGATACAGGCAATAGTATCCGATCTCTTCCAGCTTATTCAGGCCATTGTCTTTTATGTAAATAGAAGTACCGTCTGAATAACCCCAGTATTTTTTCACTTTCTGTTCTTTCCCGGAGGAGTCTACCAGATTCAACTCGTTAGGTGCCGACAAGAGGTAAACCTGTGCTGCAGGGGTCCTGTTTTTTACCGTAATGGTGCCGGTAATAGAAGGCGTGTTTGCCCTGAATTCCTGGAAAGTTTTATAGATCCCTTTTTTATATTGGTGGGTATCGTAAACCGAAGTGCCAACCTGGGCGGATGTAAATTGCACAAGGCCTGTGCATAACATGATAAAAAGTACCAACTGCCTCATATGATTACAAATGTACTGTTTTTAAGGTAGCAAGATCAGTGTGGCAGTACGTTCTGCTTCTCCAGGTCGTCCAGGATCACCTTGCGGATCCTTCTGTAAACAGTTAGTTTTCCGAATTCAATCGTTGTCTCCAACCGCGCATACCATATCGTGCCCTCGCCCTCGTTCAGCGTAACATCAAAATCATTCACCAGGAACTGCTGTACGTTAGAAGTATACGGTTCAAAGTTGTTAAGACGGGCTGCATCTCTTTCAAATGCCGTCAGCGGCGAAAATCGGAGTACCGCATCATGTGGCCAGGCTTCAGCTTTCTTGAGTATAAGATCTGTATCTATTTTATGGTGATCGCCCAGGTATTCATATTTGCATTCTATCTGCCGGGATTTGAATTCCTTGATTAGTTCAGCAGAAAGGTTGTCCATATACATACGTGCCTGCATTCCTCCTTCTCCTACAATGAGAAGCCTCTGATAGTGCCTGACACTATCCAGTTTTTTTTCGTAAGAACGCAAAAAAATTCTTTTCTGGGCATAGGCTGGCAACAGGAACAGGCCAGCTAACAGGGACAGTAAAAGTGCTCTCATAGGGTGTTTAGGGATAATTATTGTGTAAATATATGGCAAAAAAAGGCAGTCCGGTTTACAGGCAAGCAAAAGGCCGGGTAAAGACCCGGCCCGGCTGAAGGTTACAACAAAATCTAAACCTGCTTATGAGACTCTTTGATATTTTTATAAGTAGTTCTCTGCAGCATTGGTGTTCTTAAACGGCCAATGCCTGCAATGAATCATCTTTACTTTCCAGTTGTGATGCGCCCATCAGGAATTCATCCACTTTCCTCGCACACTCACGACCTTCACTGATTGCCCATACCACCAGGGATTGTCCACGGCGCATATCGCCGGCAGCAAATACTTTTGGTATGGTGGTCTGGTAAGCTTTCTCACTGGCTTTTACATTGCCACGTTCATCTTTTTCCACACCCAGTTCTTCCAGCAGGCCGGTATGTTGAGGATGTAGGAAACCCATTGCCAGGAAGGCTGCTTCACAAGGGATCTCCTGTTCGCTGCCAGGTACTTCTTTGAAGCCGCCTGGTCTGCCATCAGGCCCCAGCGCCCATTCGAGATTTACTATTTTCAACCCTTTCAGGTTACCTTTTTCATCGCCGACAAATTCCTTGGTACCAACAGCCCATTGACGTACAGCACCTTCTTCGTGTGAGGAGGAAGTTTTCAACACCATAGGATAGGTAGGCCATGGCATATAGGGCGTACGCTCTCCGGGAGGTTTTGGCAACAATTCCAGCTGTGTTACACTTATTGCTCCATGACGGTTGGAAGTACCTACACAGTCAGACCCGGTATCACCGCCGCCTATTACAACAACGTTCTTGCCGGTAGCAAGAATGTCGGAGCCGGATACCGGGCGATTGCCGACACGCTTGTTCTGTTGCTTGAGGAAATCCATAGCAAAATGTACGCCGTTCAGCTGACGGCCAGGAATACTCAGGTCGCGGGGAATAGTTGATCCACCTGCCAGTACGATAGCGTTGTATTCACGCAGCAGGTCATTCACACTTACATTCACACCTACGTTTGCGTTACATTGAAACACTACCCCTTCTTCTTCCATCAGTTTCACACGACGGTCTATTACCCATTTCTCCAGTTTGAAGTCGGGAATACCATAGCGAAGCAAGCCACCGGGAGCATCATCTCTTTCAAATACGGTTACATTGTGACCGGCATAGTTCAACTGAGCGGCAGCTGCCAGTCCCGCAGGACCCGAACCGATCACCGCTACCTTTTTACCGGTACGTACTCTTGGTGTTTTAGCCTGCACCAGCCCCTTGTCGAAAGCCACTTCAATGATGTGACGCTCAATTTCCTCGATAGCTACAGGTGGCTGGTTAATGCCCAATACACAGGCGCTTTCACATGGAGCAGGACAGATACGGCCTGTGAACTCCGGGAAATTGTTGGTACTGGTCAATATTTCATAAGCTTCTTTCCAGTCTTTATGATACACTGCATCGTTGAACTCGGGGATCACGTTGCCCAGCGGACAGCCGCTGTGACAAAATGGTACGCCACAGTTCATACAGCGCGCAGACTGCTCATTCAGCTTTTTTTCTGAATATTTCTCTACGAATTCGTTATAGTGTTGGACTCTCTCCTTAGCAGGAGTTTTGCCCGGCAGTTCCCGTGTAAATTCCAGGAATCCTGTTGGTTTGCCCATTGTCTCTTGTCTTAGATGTTAGAATGTTACTACTTCTCTACCTGCTGTGCTCCCGTTTTGCTTGCGCTCAGTACAGCTTTGTACTCTTTCGGGAACACTTTCACGAAGTGGCGCAGCTGGTTTTCCCAGTCTTTCAGTATGAACTTGGCCACCGTACTGTTCGTATATGCATGATGCTTGGTGATCAGGTCCTGCAGTTCGGCAGCATCCTGCTGGTCCAGCGGATCCAGGTCGATCATGTCCTTGTTGCAACGTCCTGCAAAAACACCTTTTACATCATATATATAAGCAATACCACCACTCATACCTGCACCGAAGTTGCGGCCGGTTTCTCCCAGTATTACTGCCTTACCTCCCGTCATATATTCACAACCGTGATCGCCAACGCCTTCAGCTACGATGGTAGCGCCGGAGTTACGTACACAGAAACGCTCACCGGCTTTACCGCGGATGTAAGCCTCGCCGGATGTAGCACCGTAGAGGGCTACGTTACCTGCGATGATGTTTTCTTCCGCTTTAAAACCTGCTTCAGGAGATGGATAAAGGATCAGTTTTGCACCGGATAAACCTTTACCGAAGTAGTCATTTGCCTCTCCTTCCAGTTCCAGTGTTACACCTTTCGTGTTGAAAGCACCGAAGCTTTGTCCGGCAGAACCTACAAACTTGTAGTGGATCGTATCTTCCGGAAGACCTGTTCCGCCATAACGTTTGGATATTTCGTTACTGAGGATGGTACCTACGGCCCTGTCGGTGTTTTTGATATTATACTGGTGGAATACACGGGATTTTTTCTCCAGCGCCGGCTGTGCTGATTTCAGCAGTTGCCAGTCTATCACTTCACCAATACCATGATCCTGTTCTTCCTGTTTGAACAGCCCTGTTTCTTCAGCAGCTGGTTCTTTATATAATATCGGAGAGAGATCGAGTTGCTTGTATTTCCAGTGTGTAACGTTTTCACGTACCTGGAGGCTGTCTACCTGGCCCACCATGTCGGTTACCTTACGGAAACCAAGGTCCGCCATGATCTCACGGAATTCTTCTACCAGGAACTTGAACAGGTTCACAACATTTTCAGCATCACCGTTGAAGCGCTTACGCAGTTCCGGATCCTGGGTGGCTACACCTACAGGACAGGTATTCAGATGACATTTACGCATCATGATACATCCTTCAGCTACCAGTGCAGCAGTTGCCACACCCCATTCCTCTGCTCCCAGCAGGGTAGCGATAGCAATGTCACGGCCTGTTTTCAGCTGACCATCGGTCTGTACCACTACGCGGCTGCGCAGTTTGTTCTTTACCAGTGTCTGGTGTGTTTCGGCCAGACCCAGTTCCCATGGCAGACCTGCATGTTTGATAGAGCTGATCGGAGAAGCACCGGTACCACCGTCGTAACCGGAGATCAGTACTACATCCGCTTTTGCTTTGGCAACACCGGCAGCGATGGTACCAACACCAGCCTTGGATACCAGTTTTACACTGATACGTGCGGCACGGTTAGCATTTTTCAGGTCAAAGATCAACTGGGCAAGATCCTCGATGGAATAGATATCGTGGTGCGGAGGAGGAGAGATCAGACCAACACCTGGTGTGGAGTGACGAACCTTTGCGATCCAGTCATCTACTTTATGACCAGGTAACTGGCCACCTTCTCCAGGTTTAGCACCCTGTGCCATCTTGATCTGGAGCTCGTCCGCGTTTGTCAGATAATTACTTGTTACACCAAAACGTGCACTTGCTACCTGTTTGATAGAGGAGCGCATGCTGTCGCCATTTGGCAACTGCTGATAACGTATTTCATCTTCACCACCCTC
This sequence comes from Chitinophaga filiformis, assembly GCF_023100805.1. Taxonomy (NCBI): domain Bacteria; kingdom Pseudomonadati; phylum Bacteroidota; class Chitinophagia; order Chitinophagales; family Chitinophagaceae; genus Chitinophaga; species Chitinophaga filiformis. The sequence goes on along the minus strand of NZ_CP095855.1, from coordinate 874,844 downwards.
ACCGGTATTGCTCTTGGCGCCAATACGGTTCATGGCAATAGCCAGTGTGGAGTGTGCTTCGTGGGAGATGGAACCAAAGCTCATTGCTCCGGTAGCGAAACGCTTCAGGATGCTTTCAGCAGATTCAACTTCTTCCAGCGGAACAGAAGGACGGGTACGTTTGAACGAGAAGAGGCTGCGCAAGGTCGCTGCTTTTTCACTCTGGTCGTTCACAGCTTTTGAGTACTTCTTAAATACGCTGTAGTCGCCCATACGGGTAGCATATTGTAAGAGGTGGATCGTGGTCGGGTTGAAGAGGTGGAACTCCCCTTTTCTCTTCCACTGGTAGATACCGCCGGTGGTCAGACGCTGTACAGGTGTTTCCTTACGGCCGTAACCCATCCAGTGTTTAGCCAGTGTTTCGCGGGCAATTTCATCGAGGCCCATACCCTGTATACGGGAAACGGCGCCGGTGAAATATTTGTCTACTACCTGGCGGTTAATACCTAATATTTCAAATATCTGTGCACCCTGGTATGATTGCAGGGTGGAGATACCCATTTTAGAGAATACTTTCAGCAAACCGTCACAAACGGCCTTGATGTAGTTCTTTTTCAGTTTATCCACATCCAGGTCTGTCTCCAGTTTGTCGTTCAGCTTCAGGTCGCGGATGGTGCTCAGTGCCAGGTATGGGTTGATGGCGGTTACGCCAAAGCCCAGCAAACAGGCAAAGTGGTGTACTTCCCATACATCTCCTGCTTCTACGATCAGACCTACCTGGCCACGATATCCTTTGCGGATGAGGTGGTGGTGTACAGCCGATGCAGCCAGCAGAGAAGGCATAGCGGCGTGCTCAGAGTCGATCGCCCTGTCTGACAGGATGATCACTTCAAAACCATCTTCCACGGCGTCTACCGCGTAACGGCACAAACGCTGCAGGCCTTTTTCGAGGGAGCCGGGTTTACCGTCGGCCCTGAAATAAGTATGGAGTGTTTTAGCCTGGAACAAGCCGGTATCTATACTACGGATCTTTTCAAGTTCGAAGTTGGTCAGGATCGGGTGACGGAGCGCCAGACCATGACAGTGCAGCGGATCTTCGTCCAGCAGGTTGCCATTGTTACCCACATAGGTAGCCAGTGACATAACCAGCTTCTCACGGATCGGATCGATTGGCGGATTGGTTACCTGGGCGAACAGCTGTTTGAAGTAGCTGGTCAGGTGCTGCGGCTGATCGCTCAGAACGGCCAGCGGAGCATCTGTACCCATGGAGCCTACCGGTTCCTTACCATCGAGGGCCATTGGCGCGATGATGGTATAAAGATCTTCAGTAGAATAACCGAAGGCGCGCTGGTATTTAAAGATCTGATCGTGTTCCAGGTGGGTGAAAGTAACCCTTGGTTCAGACAGTTCTTCCAGGCGGATCTTATATTTATTCAGCCACTCGCCGTAAGGTTGCTGAGAGCAGATATTCTGTTTCAGTTCCTCATCGCCGATGATACGGCCCTGTTCCATGTCCACGATGAACATTTTACCAGGCTGCAGGCGGCCTTTTTCTTTTACATTTTTAGGATCTATTGGCAATACACCTGCTTCAGATGCCATGATCACGCGGTCATCTTTAGTGATGACGAAGCGGGCAGGACGCAGACCGTTACGGTCCAGGGTGCCACCGATGATCTTACCATCTGTGAAGGAGATACATGCCGGACCATCCCATGGCTCCATGAGGGAAGCATGGTATTCGTAGAAGGCTTTCTTCACCGGGTCCATGTCGTCGTTGCCATCCCAGGCTTCCGGGATGAGCATCATCATTACATGCGGCAGTGAACGGCCGGTGAGCAGGAGCAGTTCCACAACGTTGTCGAGGCTGGCAGAGTCAGACTGTCCTTCCTCCACGAGTGGGAGGATCATATCCATTTCCTCTTGTGAGAAGTATTTGGAAACGAAGTCCTTCTCTCCTGCCCTTAACCAGTTCAGGTTCCCTTTCAGCGTGTTGATCTCACCATTGTGCGCAATATAGCGGTACGGGTGAGCCAGGCGCCAGCTTGGGAACGTGTTGGTGGCGAAACGGGAGTGGATCAGTGCAAACGCAGATACCATCTTCTCATCGCTGAGGTCAGCATAATAGTGACGTACCTGGTAAGTTGTTAACTGACCTTTATATACAATAGTCTTTGTAGAAAGGGACGGAATGTAGAAAAGCGCTTTCTCTTTCGGAACAGTGTTGCGAACGGTTTTAGAAACGTAGTTACGCAGCACAAAGAGTTTACGCTCAAAAGTGTCATTGTCCGTAATATGATAAGGACAGGCAATAAATACCTGTTCAATTTCCGGTTCAACAGAAAGTGCGCCCTCACCAATGCCATCGGGACGTACCGGCACCTTACGGTAACCCAGTATTTCCAATCCCAGTTTCTCGGCCGCTCGGTTCAGGATCTCGCGGCACTCTTCGCGCCAGCGAGGCTCTTTCGGAAAGAAAATCATGCCTACCCCGTATTTTCCAAATTCAGGGAGGCTAATGCCTATCTTCAGGCATTCGTCGTACAGGAACTCGTGTGGCAGCTGGATCAGGATACCAGCACCATCACCGGTGTTTTGCTCATAACCACATGCACCGCGGTGTTCCATGTTTTCCAACATGGTCAACGCATCCCGGATGATCTGATGCGATTTACGGCCCTTAATGTGGGCTGTAAAGCCTGTTCCGCATGCATCATGCTCAAAATCCGGGTGATACAGTCCTTGCAATTGCTTCACTTCTTGCATTCGTTTAGATTTTTTGACCTTGGCACACCTTCCCCGCTTACTCCAGGCGGTTGAGGTACCGTAATTTTTCGGGAACGGTATAAAGATACTAAAGGAAACCGGTATTTTTTACGAAAGTTTTTGTATAACCCCAAAAAATTAGAAAAGATTAAAAAAGTACATGCATTCGTTAGAATTAAATAAGAGGACAGGTAATAAGTGACCATATTTGGCCCCGGAGGAAGCTTATTGGGTAATGAAAATGTTTAATGTGTTGAGGGCAAATGGGGTTTAAAGAGAATGAGGGGGTAATCTTCACCCCTTCCCGGGGGAATTGAGACAAAACAGGGCTTCCTGATCTGGTATAGGTATAGTACAGGTTCGGTCGAGGTAGCCTCATCCTCCCTTAATCTTCCGTTCCCGAACGGAAGATTAAGGGAGGATGAGGCTACCTCGACCGAACTATAGTAAGGAGTACAAGCTGGCAGGTCGGCTACACGATCGTAACGTTGATGCCCATTTCTTCCAGTGCCTTGACAATATGTGCTGAAACACCGCTATCGGTAATGATCTCATCCACTTCTTCGAGGTCACAGATCTTTCCGAAACCGCGACGCCCAAATTTTGAGGAGTCTGCCAGCACAATGGTTTTCTGGGCAGTTGCCACCATGCGCTGGTTCAGCTGGGCTTCCAGGAGGTTGGTAGTGGTGAGGCCAAATTCGATATCAATACCCTCTAGTCCGAGAAATAACTTGGAAACGGAGAAATCGGCCAGGATCCTTTCGGCATAAGTGCCTGTTACAGAGGATGAACTGTTGCGCACAATGCCTCCTAATTGCAATACCTCGATCTCCGGATGACGTAACAGCTCCTGCGCTACGTTCAGGGCCGGGGTGATCACGGTAAGGTGCCCTTTCGGATGGATATTCCTGGACAGGGCCAGCGCGGTTGTTCCGGAAGAAATTATAATGGCATCGTTGGGGGCTATCATGGCAGAAGCTGCGATAGCAATATTATTCTTCTCATCCCGGCGCAGCTTCTCCTTCTCGTTAACGGGTTTGTCGTTAATGTACGGATTATTGACAGTGGCGCCCCCGTGAGAGCGGAATAAGAGAGATTTGTCTTCAAGCAGTTTGAGGTCTTTACGGATGGTAACACCGGAAACATCCAGTTCTTTGCAGAGGTCAACTACATTCACATATCCTTTCTCAGCTAAACGGTCAAGAATGTATTTGTGTCTTTCTGCAATATTGATCATTGACATACGCGCAAAAAATTAGCAGTTGTAGAAAAAAGCATTACATGTTTTAAGGAGATTTGGAACAAATACACTTATGCCTTCTTCCAATTCGTTACAAAAGTACTTTCATGTTGTTGAATTAAACACATTGCATCAGAAAAAATATTTAGTAAAAAGTGAGGAATATCATGTATAAATGCGCGTTAATACATTAACTTCCTGAAAAGGAACAAACAAAACATTTATTTTCGGTTTACGGGACGGCCAGCGCCCGTTACTTTTTCGTCCGGTGTGAATGAAATAAACTGAAACTAATTAAAAGAAAATAAAGCATATTCCTCACAATGAACAGGTTAACCTTTAAACAACAGCTAGGCAATACGGCAACAGTCGTTTGGGATATAATTGTGATCGGTGGCGGCGCTACCGGATTGGGCATTGCTATGGATGCTGCCCAGCGGGGCTTCCGCACGCTCCTGCTGGAACAGTCGGATTTTGCCAAAGGCACTTCCAGCCGTAGTACCAAACTGGTACACGGTGGGGTACGTTACCTGGCCCAGGGAGATGTCGGACTGGTAAAAGAAGCCCTGTACGAAAGAGGATTACTGCTGGCCAATGCCCCGCATCTGGCACATGACCAGGAGTTTATCATACCCTATTATAAATGGTGGCAGGGCCCCTTCTATGGTATAGGGCTGAAACTGTACGACCTGCTGTCGGGAAGGCTCAGCCTGGGCCCATCCCGTGTTATCGGGCGGCAGGCCGTGATCAGCGCCTTGCCGGCTATACGAAAGGATGGCCTGAAAGGAGGCATTGTTTATCACGACGGGCAGTTTGACGATTCCCGCCTGGCGGTAAATATTGCCCAGACAGCGACTGAAAAGGGCGCGGTGCTGCTGAACTATTTCAAAGTGACCAGCCTCCGGAAAGATGCAAACGGAAAGATCAATGGCGTGACAGCAAAAGACCTGGAAGGAGGAGAAACATATGACCTGCAGGCCAAAACGGTGATCAACGCGACGGGCGTATTTGCCGACGAAGTGCTGCAGATGGATAAACCGGGCGCCAGGCCTACTATCCGTCCCAGTCAGGGAGTACACCTGGTACTGGACGCCAGCTTCCTGAACAGCAGCAGCGCCCTGATGATCCCGAAAACCGCTGACGGGCGTGTCTTGTTCGCCCTGCCCTGGCACGGAAAAGTGCTTGTGGGCACAACCGATACGCCACTTAACGACCATAGCCTGGAACCCCAGGCGCTTGAAACAGAGATCAATTTCATTCTGCAGACTGCCGGTAGCTACCTGCAAAAAGCACCTACCCGTGCGGATGTACTGAGCGTATATGCGGGCCTGCGACCCCTGGCCGCGCCGCAGAAAGATACCGATAGCACCAAGGAAATATCCCGTAGCCATAAGGTCATCACAGCCGCTTCGGGGCTTATTACCATCACTGGCGGTAAGTGGACCACCTTCCGTAAGATGGCAGAAGATACGGTGGATACGGCCATCGCTACAGGAGGATTGGCCGTTGTGCCCTGTGCTACACAAAGCCTGCATATCCATGGCTATACGACGGCTGCCGCCGCTCCCGCCCCGCTGGACGTATATGGCAGTGATGCTGCAGAGATCAGTGCCCTGATAACAGCCAATCCCGATCTGGGAGAACAGCTGCACCCACGGTTGCCGTATATTAAGGCGCAGGTGGTCTGGGCGGTACGCCAGGAAATGGCCCGCACGGTAGACGATGTCTTGTCGAGAAGACTACGCGCCCTTCTGCTCGATGCCAGGGCCGCTGTGGAAATGGCGCCTGCCGTTGCCAATATACTGGCAACGGAGCTGGGAAAAGACAAGGCCTGGGAAGATGAGCAGGTGAAAGCCTTTACCGCCATAGCAGCACATTATCTACTGCATTAATAAACCATCAACAGCATAAACCATCGTTCCACATCCCTTAAATTTCACGTGTAAGTTTTATGAAGGAAAAGGAAATAACCCGGTACGTCCTGGCATTGGATCAGGGTACCACCAGTTCAAGGGCGATCATCTTTGATAAAGCCGGCGCTATCGTTTCTGTAGCCCAGAAAGAATTCAGGCAGATCTTCCCTTCCCCCGGACGGGTAGAACATGATGCCAGCGAGATCTGGTCCAGTCAGCTGGGCGTTGCTGCAGAAGCAGTAGCCAAAGCCGGATTGAGAGGAACAGATATCGCGGCGATCGGGATCACTAATCAACGGGAGACGACCATTGTGTGGGACCGCCATACGGGAAAGCCTGTTCATAACGCCATCGTTTGGCAGGACAGACGTACGGCCGCCTACTGTGACGAGCTCAAAGCGGCGGGCCACGGACAAATGATCCGCGAAAAGACCGGTCTCGTAATTGATGCCTACTTCTCCGCAACAAAAGTGAAATGGATCCTGGACAATGTTGCTGGAGCAAGGGAAAAGGCGGCCAGGGGACTACTGGCCTTCGGGACAGTCGATGCCTGGCTGGTATGGAACCTTACTGACGGAAAAACGCATGCGACCGATATTACGAATGCATCGCGGACGATGTTATTTAATATACATACCCAAAGCTGGGACGAAGAACTGTTGTCCCTTTTCGATATTCCCGCTGCCATGCTGCCGGAAGTAAAACAGTCCAGTGAGCTGATAGCCGAAACAACACCGTCTATTTTCTCTGTGACGATTCCTATTGCCGGTATTGCGGGCGACCAGCATGCCGCTTTATTCGGACAGATGTGCACATCTCCCGGAATGGTAAAGAATACCTATGGTACAGGATGTTTTATGCTGATGAATATCGGCGAACATCCGATCATTTCTCAAAACAACCTGGTTACTACTATTGCATGGAAAATAAACGGGAAGGTGGAATATGCCCTGGAGGGCAGCATTTTCATTGCCGGCGCCGTGGTGCAATGGCTGAGAGATGGCCTGGGTATTATCAGGTCCTCTGCTGAAGTGGAAAGCCTGGCAGCCAAAGCGCCTCACAATGATGGCGTGTACCTGGTACCCGCCTTCGCCGGTCTGGGCGCTCCACATTGGGACCAGCATGCGAGAGGAACACTTGTCGGCATGACAAGGGGAACAACGTCGGCGCATATAGCAAGGGCGGCGCTTGAAAGTATTGCTTACCAGACTATGGAGGTGCTGCGTGCCATGGAGGCAGATGCCGGTATCAGCATCAAGGAATTGCGGGTGGATGGCGGCGCTACCAACAATAATTTACTGATGCAGTTCCAGGCCGACATCCTGGGTACACAGGTAATACGCCCCAAGATCACAGAAACCACTGCAATGGGAGCTGCCTATCTGGCGGGGCTGGCAACAGGTTTCTGGAAAGACCAGGAAGAAATTGCCCGCCAGTGGCAGGTGGATCACTTGTTTACTCCGGCCGGTAAGGAAGAGCAGGTGCACAAATGGATCAGGGGATGGAGCCATGCGGTAAAGGCAGTGAAAGCCTGGGCAAAACTTTCGGCACAGGAAGACGCTGTTGTAAGCCAGTAATATACCTGCGGATGATCTGAAGGATCATTTCCGCGCCACGACTTAATGACTAACTGATAAAAATAATCTTCAATGCACCCTTTATTAGCAGAGTTCCTGGGAACCATGTTACTGATACTGCTGGGCAATGGCGTAGTAGCCAATGTTATTCTCAATAAAACAAAAGGCAATGGCGGCGGCTGGATCGTGATCACGACCGGCTGGGCGCTTGCCGTATTTGTAGGTGTAGTGGTAGCCGGCCCTTACAGCGGCGCACATCTGAATCCTGCTGTGACACTGGCACTGGCTATAGCCGGAAAATTCGCCTGGGCATCTGTTCCCCTGTTTATCCTTGCTCAGTTGCTGGGGGCAATGACCGGGGCCTTCCTGGTATGGTTCTATTATAAAGATCATATGGATATTACCGGAGACCCTGGCCTGATACAAGCCTGTTACTGTACAGCTCCTGCTATCAGGAACAACGGTCGCAATCTCGGCAGTGAAGTGATCGGCACCTTCGTATTGTTGTTCACCATCTTTTATTTTACCGGGGCTGAACTGGGGGAAGAGAAAACGCCGGTGGGAATGGGCTCCCTGGGCGCCTTACCGGTGGCCCTGCTGGTCTTGGCAATAGGGCTCTCGCTGGGAGGCACTACCGGTTATGCTATTAATCCTGCCAGGGACCTGGGACCCCGTATTATGCATGCTATCCTGCCGGTAAAAGGGAAGGCCGGCAACGGATGGGACTATGCCTGGATTCCCGTGGCTGGCCCATTTATCGGGGCGGCTATTGCCGCAGTATTATACTTATGCCTGCAACCGGCTATAAAGTAATGATCAGTTTAAAAGGCACCCGGGAGGCCGCACCTGTCTGAGAGAATAAGCAGAGAAGCCGGCGACAAGAAGCCGGGTGTTTATCCTGTTATATTCCCGTTGGTAATATTTGTACAATTCAAATTTTGAAAGGATAGATAATTTAACAACCTTAAATAGCCGAAAGCGTTAATAATCAGGTCTTATTTGTTATCCAAACTATCTTTCATGAGAAAAAAATGTCAATCACTGTCTGCACTGGTGCTCGCCGGCGCCATGTTGCAGACAGTTGCCGTTTCTGCCCAGAAGCCCGTAGACCATCCGAAATTGGTTGTAGGTATTGTTGTTGACCAGATGCGCTGGGATTATCTGTACCGGTATTATGACCGCTACGAAAATGGCGGATTCAGGAGAATGTTGTCTGAAGGCTTTTCCTGCGAAAACACCTTTATTACCCATTTACCTTCTTTTACAGCAGTAGGGCATAGTACGATCTACACCGGATCTGTACCTGCCATCCACGGTATTACCGGCAATGACTGGACTGACCAGGTGACCGGCCGTCATTGGTATTGCACGGAAGATACTACAGTTCAACCTGTGGGTACAAGCAGTGATGCCGGCAGAATGTCGCCCCGTAACCTGCTGGCCTCTACGATCACCGACGAGCTGAAAATAGCCACCAACTTCCGCTCAAAGGTGGTGGGCGTGTCCCTGAAAGACAGGGCGTCCATCCTGCCGGCCGGACATGCAGCGAACGGCGCCTTTTGGCTGGACGATAGTAATGGTAGCTTTGTGACCAGTACCTTTTATATGCAGGACCTGCCGGAATGGGTAAAGGCGTTTAACGCCCGGCAATTGCCGGCGCAATTAATGTCGAAGCCCTGGGAAACACTATATCCCATCAATACCTACATCCAGAGTACAGCGGATGATATGAAATGGGAAGGCACTTTCATTGGGGAGACAAAGGCTACATTTCCGCATAACATGCCGGACATCTACCAGAAAGACAAAGGCAGCCTGCGCTCCACGCCTTCCGGTAACACCCTTACCCTGGAATTTGCCAAAGCGGCCATTGAAGGATATCAACTGGGCAGCAATACAGTGACGGATTTCCTTACTATCAACTGTGCATCAACAGATTATGTGGGACATAGATATGGACCCAATGCTATCGAGGTAGAAGATACTTATCTGCGGCTGGACAAAGACCTGTCGGCCTTCTTCCGTTATTTGGACCAGCGTTTAGGCAAGGGCAATTACCTGGTGTTCCTGTCTGCCGACCATGGCGCTGCCAATTCCGTAGCCTTTATGGAAGAGCATCAGATCCCTGCGGGCCTGCCCGACGGGAGAATGTTAAGCGGGTTGAATGCGGCATTGAAAGAACGTTTTGGTGTGGATAAACTGGCATTGAGCACAGAGAATTATCATATCAGCTTTGACCTCAAAATGATCTCTGCACAAAAACTGGATTATGACGCGATCAGGAAGGCGACAGTACAATACCTGCAAAAGCTGCCGGGCGTACAGTTTGCTGCAGATGTGGATAACCTGGGAAACAGTGCTATACCGGAGCCAATAAGGACGATGATCGCCAACGGGTACAACCCCAAGCGTTGCGGTTCGGTCGCGATCATTCCCGAGCCAGGCTGGTATTCCGGATCGGACAAGGGCACCACTCATGGCAACTGGAACCCCTACGATACGCACCTGCCGCTGGTATTCATGGGCTGGCATGTGAAACACGGAACGAGCAACGATATGGTAAGTATGGCTGATATCGCACCAACCATTGCGGCTATGCTGCGTATCCAGATGCCTAACGGCGCCGTGGGTAAACCGGTGCAGGCGGTGTATAAATAATTGATCTCATCAAAAGAAGAGGTCTCAGTAATAAAAAATGTCTTTAGCAGGTCTTTAACGAAGCCTGACTTTAAGGTACCGAATGAAAAGCGGCTGCTCAATACTTAAAGCGCCCCAACAAGTTAGACACTTGTTGGGGCGCTTTAAGTATTGAGCAGCCGTTTCTTTAAACCCGGTATGTCACTAATACCTGCTGGCCGGTTCAGGATCGAACATAAATAAAGTCTTCCTTCCGTTTTTCCTCATGTATAAGGGATCACTTGCCAGGCTCTCAGTTTGCAGGCGGTTCAATGCCGTAACTACATACGTGTAAAGGTTTCCCTTTACATAGGAATAATCTATGAACTGCGGATCTGGCATCTGTTGTATGATGGCCAGGATCTTGGTAGGGTCATTGAGATTAATAGATTCACTGGCGTTGAAACGGTATAATACGTATTGTTTTGTGCGGCCTGATGTATCGTCATCAGCCCAATGAAGGTGCAGACCATCAGCTCTTTCAAAAGCGTCTATAAAATAAGGAGGTAATGGTGCGGGCAGGTTTATCCAGGGCATTGCCGGCCGTAGCGCGGGATAGCGGTAAAAATAATTTCGCAGGGTGTCTTCCAGTCCTAAAGGGTTGCCATTGAATGATTTAGCGCTGTAAAACGCGCTGCCCTGGATAGTGTTAAGCGTCCTGGCCTCTGTGATTTGTATGGGCAGCTCTGTCGGAACGCTCCAGGCGGCATTACTGCGGAGGCGGTATGCTCCATGGCCTATATATACATTGCGGCCATAGCCGTGCTGCGCCCACCAGTTAAGTAGTAACTCATAGTTGGCTGCGCGGTGCCCACGTTCCCAGTATAGCTGAGGAGCTACGTAGTCAATCCACCCGTTCTTCAGCCATTTGCGTACATCCGCGTACAGGTCGTCATAATTGGCAAGTCCTGTAGTATAGGAACCATCCTGGTCCTTATTTTTATTCCGCCAGATGCCGAAGGGACTGATCCCGAACTTCACCCATGGCTTTTCCTCCTTGATCATTTTGCTCACCATCTGGATAATGGTATCTACATTCCAGCGGCGCCAGTCATCTTTCTGCATGTTACGGCCATACTGGCGATAGGAGTTAAAGTCGGGGAAGTCCTTACCGGACACAGGGTATGGATAGAAATAATCATCGAAGTGTACGGCGTCAATGTCATAGCGACGTACAACGTCCCGGATGATCTGGGTGACGTATTCACGTACTTCCGGAATACCGGGATCGAAATATTTTTTTCCGTCAAAATTAACGAACCACTGCGGCCGCATGCGGGTAATGTGGTTGGCCGTGACATTATTTCTGCCTGTGCTGATAGCGGCGCGGTAAGGGTTGAACCAGGCATGGAATTCCATGCCCCGTTTATGGGTCTCTTCCAGCATAAAGCGGAGAGGATCATAATAAGGATTGGGCGCCTGTCCCTGTACACCGCTCAGGTATTCAGACCATGGCTCGAAAGGAGAATCATAAAAGGCGTCAGCAACCGGACGGATCTGAACAATAACGGCGTTCATGCCGTTACGTTGTTGCTTATCGAGGAGGTTAATAAATTCCTGTTTCTGTATTTCAACCGGCAATCCTTTCCTGGAAGGCCAGTCAATATTTTCCACCGTGGCAATCCATACTGCACGAAATTCCCTCTTGGGTGGCAATTGTGCTTTTACCTGGTTAAAAACACCGGTAAGCATTAGCGCAACTCCCAATAAATACTTGACCATCTAGATGTAGGTTAAGACCTGAAAAACTGCGAAAATAACAAAACCATTCATTTAAGCAACCCGGAGTAACAGACTGCCGGCCATGAAGTTGATAATGCATCACAAACGGTGCCGGAATGGGGATAAACAAGATAAAAAAAACATGTGAGTTAAAAAATCTCTATATCCCCATTGTAAAATTCGATATGGAAAGCGGCTGATTCCACTGGGTATGTGGACGAAAGTTGCTACCTTTGTTGCATCAAAAAGTTTAGAGTACCATGATTAAAACAGGCAATCCTATTATCAGCATATATACGGAAATGACGCCGAACCCGGAAACAATGAAGTTTGTGGCTAACAAGCTGTTGTATCCAGGTAAGCACATCGATTTCCCGGATGAGGCCAGCGCTAAGCCGTCTCCCCTGGCAGTCGAGCTGTTCAGCTTCCCGTTCATAAGGGGTGTTTTTGTTATGGCTAATTTCATTACGCTGACAAAGACCCCGGACACTGACTGGAACGATATTATACCTACTATAAAAGCCTTCCTGAAGGAATATCTGGAAGACAACCGTCCCGTTATCAACGAAGAGGAAATAGTGGTGACTAAAGCTGCCGCCAGCAATGAAGTAAGTGCAGATGACACTGATGTGGTAAAACGTATCAAGGAATTACTTGAGAACTACGTGAAACCGGCAGTAGAGATGGATGGCGGAGCAATTCAATTCAAAGATTACGACGACGGTACTGTGACGTTGATGTTGCAGGGTTCCTGTTCAGGTTGCCCATCTTCCATGATCACGCTGAAAGCCGGCATTGAAGGCATGATGAAGCGTATGATCCCTGAAGTGAAGGAAGTGGTGGCAGAAGCAGAATAAGCCATAGTTGAGAGAATGATAGTGTTAAAAAAAGAGCGCAGTCTTTTGACTGTGCTTTTTTATTGTCCCCTGGTATATCTTTAGCCCTTATTCGGAAACATTTTATACTTATGAAAAAACACTCATTGCTGTGGATCGCCCTATTGATAACAGGGGGAATACAGGCACAATCAGGGAAAGAAAAGCCAGGGGCCGAGATCACCTACGGCTTTCGATATAATGGCAAGGACGTCCCTGAAGGAAATCTGAAACTGATCATCCAGGGGAACAGGGCCAGCTACCAGCCGCTGGATGCTGTTGCACAGAAAGAACGGCAGTTCCTCGACAACAAAGGAAAGGCCACCTACCAGATGATCACCAACAAAGAAGGGGAACTGCTGACATTCAAAAAGCCATTCAGCAATTATGACCAGCCCGAGCTGTTGCCGGGTATCGATACTGTGCTGGGGTATGCCTGCAAGAAGGCGAAAGTAAAGGTCCGCTCCAATACTATTGAGATCTGGTATACCGATGCCCTGCCAATGAAAGGAACGCCGGTGCTGAACTTTGCTCCGGGGCTGGGCCTGATACTGAGAACATTGCGTAATGGCACCTCCGAATACATCGCAACAAAAGTAGACCTGCGTGATATTAAAGACGAAGAACTAAAATGGCCGGTTACCATGGGATCGATGGTAGACGATGCCACCTACCTGCGACAGGTTATCGAGAACCGGTTCACGACCCTGCATGTCTTTAACCAGGAGCAGATCAGCTGGGGAAATAAATTCAATGACCCGGCAGATGAGCAGGAAAACGTCACTTACCACTATGCCGGAGGAACCGTTATCCTTAAGAAAGTAAAGTTGCCAAAGACGACCGAAGTGACGTTGTTTGCAGAAGTTGCGGAGTATTCCAACGGCGACTCCTACGACCGTACGGGTTCGGTATTTATGGTACCCGTAGATAAAAAGACATCTTTCCTGGACGGTTTGAAAAAGGGAGTAAAGGAACTGCCTGTATATCATGAGAAGTATCGTGGAGTGGTAGCGACAGATAACTATCTGCCCACCATGGAGCTGATGCGTTTTTTCACTCCCTTCGGTATCAATTATTATAATGAGAAGGTGAAAATAAAAGGCTACCAATGGGCTGATTCCGCCGTCTATCGCCAGGATATTACGGAATTACTACCGCGCTTACAGGGAGAAGTATGGTTGGGCATGTACATTGGTAACTATGACAAGGGCGGCCATAAGGTAAGCCTTCGTCTGAAATACTACCCTGCAGACAGCGACCAGAAAGGAACAAAGGAGGAGCATTGGATAATGCCTGTCTTTAATACCACCAACCTCATGGAAATGGCGGAACAGGAATATGGTACCATGTTCGGAAAGGATTCGCTAACCGTTACTGTGAACATACCGGAAGGATTAAAGAACCTCCGCTTACGTTATACTGCAACCGGCCATGGTGGCTGGGGAGGTGGAGATGAGTTCAATCAGAAGCTGAACGAGATCTTCGTAGATGGAAAAAGGGTATATCATTTTATTCCATGGCGTACAGACTGCAGCAACTTCCGTTTGTCAAACCCGGCAACAGCCAATTTTGTGAATGGTCTGGCATCTTCAGATCTGAGCCGGTCTAACTGGTGTCCGGGAGGAGTGACAGAACCGATCACTATTCCCCTACCCGATCTCACACCGGGAGAACATACCTTTAAGGTGGCGATCCCACTGGGAGAGCGCGAAGGAAATAGCTTCAGCGCCTGGAACGTTTCGGGCTGTTTAATAGGGGAAAAATAAGGGGCATAACTTTAGGACATGAATTTTGACGCACTATATCAGGGATTACAGGAAGGAATACGGGCAATGAGCTGGCTGGAAATAGTGGCGGCCCTGTTTGGCGCCATCAGTGTGATCTGCAGTAAACAGAACAGCATCTGGTTGTATCCGACGGGATTGGTGAGCACAGGTATCTATGCATATCTCCTGTCAAGGGAGCAGTTCCGCCTGTATGCGGAAGCCACCCTGAATGTTTACTATTTTGTGATGAGCGTATATGGCTGGTATCACTGGGCCAAAAAAGCGGGCAGCGAACCGGAAACGCCGGTGGAATGGGCCAATCGCCGGGAATGGATCGTTACGGTGTCGATAACCGTAATCGGCTGGGGCGTTTTTGCATACCTGCTCAGTAATTATTCCAACTCTGACGTACCATTAATAGATGCATTTGTATCTGCTACGGCCTGCGGCGGTATGTGGCTGCTGGCGAAGCGAAAGATAGAGAACTGGCTGGTGCTCAATGTGTCTAACCTTGTCGCGATCCCCTTATTGTTTCACAAACACTTGTTGCCAACGGCAATATTGACAATATTCCTGTTCATTGTTGCTGTGTTGGGCTATTTCAGCTGGAGAAGGATCTGGCGGGAACAACACACTGCGGGAATGGCAAAGTAATTATAATATATGTTGAAAGTAGTTGTTATAGGGCCGGAGTCTACCGGAAAGAGTACGTTGAGTGAGCAGCTGGCGGCACATTATCAAACGGTATGGGTGCCGGAGTATGCACGCCAGTACCTGGAAGCGTTGCCCCGGTCCTATGAACAACACGACCTGCTCACCATTGCAGAAGGACAACTGGCATTGGAAGATGATCTGGCAGCGGCCGCCAACAGGCTGTTGATCTGCGATACAGACCTGCATGTTATCAAGGTATGGAGTGAGTATAAGTATGGGACATGCGACCCTCATATCTTAGCGCAGATAGCTAAGCGCCCCTATGATCTGTACCTGTTAACCTATATCGACATTCCCTGGGAGGAAGATCCGCAGCGGGAATATCCTGATCCTGCCATGCGGGAGTATTTTTACAATATCTATAGAGACCTTGTTGCCGCGTCAGGTGTACCCTGGGTGGAGATCAAAGGCAATTTTGAAGAAAGGAAATTGTTGGCGGTAACAGCTGTGGATAAACTGCTGGAAAAACAATAAGCTGATATTATTTACTGCTCACCAGTTCAGCGATGTCCGGATCCGGAGCGATAAACCGCATCTGCTGTAAGATTTTTCGCTGGCGGTAAGAAGTGATACGCGCCGGCGGCGTTACGGTATATTTTATAGGATTCGGCAGACAGGCAGCGATCATGGCAGCCTGTTCGCGATTGAGGCTGGCCGCACTTTTGTGGTAATATTGCTGTGCAGCAGCTTCCACTCCGAAAATGCCATCGCCTGTCTGTGCCACATTCAGATACATTTCAAGTATCCGTTCTTTGCCCCATATCTTTTCGATCATGAAAGTAAAATAGACCTCCAGCCCTTTACGCACCCAGCTGCGTCCCTGCCAGAGGAATACATTTTTTGCCACTTGCTGACTGATGGTACTGGCGCCACGGATCTTTTTACTTTTCTGGTTGTGCTTCATCGCCTTCTCGATGGATTTAAAATCAAATCCGTTATGATCAGGGAAGAGCTGGTCCTCACTGGCTAGTACTGCCAGCTTGGCATGTTGAGAGATCTCATCATAGTCTGCCCAGGTTTTATGGAAATGCTTATCTGTTCCAATGAGGCTAAACCAGGAGGATATCATGGTAAGGGTGATCGGTGGATTGACCCATTTTAATATGATGATGTAAACAAATTGAGCAATGAATAGAATGAGTGCAATCTTCTTCAGCCTTCTCCAGGTTCTCGGAACAATCCCTTTTAAATTCATCCAGATCGGTTTTGCAAATTGGCTGGAAAGATAGTAAGATTATTTAATGTGGAAAATGCGTTGGCCTGGAAATTGGGACAGCATCCGGAAGTACTTTCGTAAATTTGTACATATGCTCTTAACCTTACATCCGGACAATCCGAACCCACGTCACTTAAAAACGATTGTGGAATGTTTGAAAGACGGCGGTGTGATCATCTATCCTACCGATACCGTGTATGGTATGGGCTGTGATATCTGTCAGCATAAGGCTGTAGAAAAGATCTGCCAGATCAAACATATTAACCCGGCGAAAGCCCAGTTTTCCTTTATCTGTTATGACCTGAGCCATCTGTCAGACTATGCCAAGAGTGTGGATACGCCAACTTTCCGCATGCTGAAAAAGGCCTTACCGGGTCCTTACACATTCATCCTCCCTGCCAGCCGGGCGGTGCCGCGCATGTTAAAGGCAAAGAAAGATACTGTTGGTATCCGTGTTCCGGACAATAATATATGCAGGGCCATCGTGAAAGAGTTGGGTAATCCTGTAATGAGTACCTCCCTTCCGATAGAGCAATACGTAGAGGAATACACAGACCCGGAGATCATTCATGAGAAGTTTGGTAAAATTGTGGATATCGTAGTGGATGGTGGAATTGGTGGGCTCACCTTTTCTACTGTCGTAGATTGTACCGGCGACGAACCGGAGCTGATCAGAGAAGGCGCCGGCAGCTGGGAGGCCCTCGTATAAATGAGTTGATTATGAAGAAACTGTTGTCCATAGCAGGATTGCTTACATTTACTTGCCTGTCGCATTTATCTGCCCAGAGCAGGATTGCAGTAGCGCCGCTTTATCCTTTGACTAAGTCAAGTAACTTGTGGATGGCGGCTCCAAAGAAGGTCCTTGCGCCGGTTTATTTATCCTCTTTCCAGGTTGCGGATAACAAGGAGATGCCGGGGGCAAAAGCACCATTTGCGCCAAATGATTACTACCAGCAACATTTCGGTTTTTTCTGTAAAAAGGAGTGGAATTGGGAGAAGCAGACGCAGTTGCCGGTGAAGGTGCGATTGGGGAGTTACCAGGAGGCGCAACGGCTGGAAGGTAAGTGGTGATGTTCTTTCTAAGGTGCCGTAGTATTGAGTTTGGTTAAATATAAATGACGTAGTCAATTAAATTAATTGCCTTTGTCAAATAAATATTGGAGCGGAAAATCGCTCCTTTTTTGGAATCTGGTATTTCCCGTTTTTTGTTTCCAGGTGAGGCTTTTATTCTCATCATTTCCGCATCGAAATGGGCCGCGTCATGCTGTGATGATTGACTTTGTCAAATATGTTTTGGTGTAGGGATACGACGGGTTTTCAGGTGGGAATCACTGGCCTTAATTATTTGAAGCCGGCCGGTACGCTTAATGGGGGTTTAATAGAAAATCCAAAGCTAAATACGATTCCCGATGCTTCATCTTGCGCAGCTTCAAAGAATTATAGCCAGTGATCCCAGCCTGAAACTGCGCAGTATCCCCCACCCTAAAAAGATGTACGCTTTTGACTTATGGAACAAACTCAATTCTGAAGGTTAAAAATGTTTCGCGGCGCGAAATTATGGGCAGTAATCCCAGCCTGAAACCGCGCGGTATCCCCAACGCCAAAAAAGATGTACGCTCTAGACTTTATGGAACACTCATCTGAAAACAAGAACGGCTGTCTCAAACGAGACAGCCGCACACTATGAAATAGAGAGATAATTAAGACTGTTTGATCCCTAACTTCTTCGCAATGTCCGCCGGAATTGCTTTTTTGTTCAGCATAATGCTGGTCGTTTTGTACGCAAAGAAAGGTTCGGAAGCATAGAAATAGCCGTTGCCGGGATTAGCAGTTCCCCAGGAATTCTTCACACGGAAGAAAACTTTTCCGTTCTGGTCTTTCGCCATACCAACGATGTGCATACCATGATCGTCCTGTGTTTCGTAATTATCAAAAGCCTGCTGACGAAGCTCGGGAGTGATGGTTAATTCCTGTACCGGTTCAGTGAAGGCTTTGCTTAGCTGATCAGGTGTAAGGCTTGCAACGTCGGGAACGATAGCCAGGCCCTGTCCGAAATTGAAGCCTTTCTCGCTTACGTCAGAAGCCCAGGCAACAGTATAGCCATTCTGGATAGCATTCTCTGT
Organism: Chitinophaga filiformis; assembly: GCF_023100805.1. Taxonomy (NCBI): domain Bacteria; kingdom Pseudomonadati; phylum Bacteroidota; class Chitinophagia; order Chitinophagales; family Chitinophagaceae; genus Chitinophaga; species Chitinophaga filiformis. The sequence goes on along the minus strand of NZ_CP095855.1, from coordinate 856,277 downwards.
GATGGCTGTGAGGTCATTGAGAGGAACATTGTACATTTTATCCCAGTTCCAGTTGTCGGGGACTTCCAGTACAAACTGTTGATAGTAAGGATGGTGAGTGAAAGAGGTGATAAACACGTAATCATCCGCATCCAATCCCAGTTCCTTGACGAAAGTTTTGGGGGTATAGCTCTTGCCGTTATACTCAAATTTTTCAGGGGCATCTCCGATATAGGCGTTCAATACACCATCAAAAGCTTTGCTCCAGTTAGGGTTGATGGTAGATTCGGTAGCACCGATCTTCTTCACCATTCCTTCCAGGATGGATGTCATTTCGGCATGGTTGTAAGTTTTTACGCGATTGCCGTCGTATACGCTTTGTGGTACAAGGCCATATTCACGGAGGCAGAGCAGGTCGTCAGGAAATCCGCCGCCCTCTCCGAAATTGGCTTTACCGTGCATACGAACATAGTTAGATGCTTTCAGGGGATACATTTTTCTAACTACATACATCTCGCTGAGGTTAACATTCTTGCCTTTTCCGATGCGAAGCGCTTCGGCCTGAAAGAAGGAAAGTCCGGAGAAGGACCAGCATGTACCGGTATTGCCCTGGTTTTCTACATCACCTGCGTCGAGGTTTTTTATAACAGTGAACTTATAGTTACTGCCTTCCTTATTGGTTGTTTGTGCGATAGCCGCTGTGGAAAAAAAAGCGGCAAGGCATAGCGCCCATGTCTTCATTGTAATGATGTTTTTCGGAGATTTAAAAAAATAGTGGCCGAATCTAAGTTAAAACAGGCACTCTTAATGAATAAAGAATGATGAGTGGGAGTTGCAATAGATTGCAGGCTGCCGTTAAAACAATCTTCCGGCAGTACCGGAACCTGCGGTCCCGGGGGAAAGCAGGAGCATCATTTTACACAGTGAACAAGATATTCCTCCCGGGATATCTCCCATCTCCACAGTTGTTCAGGGGCTTCCCCTACGAAGTGCATGCCCGATTTTTGAAGCACTTTCACGGCAGCATTATATTCTTCTTCCGTATGGGCAATCACCTTGTTGACGTAGGAATGGTTAAATGCAAAGCGGACCAGCGCCTGTGTCAGTTCTGTGCCATATCCCTGCTCTCGGTAGGGAGATGAGATCTCATACCCTATTTCTACGGTTCCTGCCCGGTCGGGGCGGCCTTTAAAACCTCCGGCGCCCATGAGGCGTTTGTCTTCCTGGTGTATCACCAGGTAAAAGAACCAGCCAAGCATGGAGGGGTCATTACGGAGTTTGTCGTATGCTACAAGTATCACTTCCGGAAACTCTGTCCAGGATTCGGGGATATGGATGTTTAGCAATTCACCCAATACCTCTTCTCCCTGTAACAGTGCTTCGAAATACTGCAGGGTACATGGTAATAATTGAAGGCGAGGCGTCAGGATCATGGGCGAAAACTAGTAAAGGATTTTGGAAAACACAATAGGGGGAACAAGGGAAAAAGCACCAATTATCGGCGGGAAAAACAGTAGCTGCAATGGAGTTACCGGGGGGATTCGATATGAACTTTTCAAGAGGCGGCCATGAAGCTGGATAAACAGTAAGAAACCAGGAACTAACGCACACATTGATGCATGCTTGTGCGCGTTAGTCCCTGGTTTTTAATTATTTAAGGCACTGGTTGCGTTAATGCGCTTCCAGCCAGTTGATGCCAGTACCTATTTCAACTTCGACAGGTACCGCCAGTGGCAGGGCGTTGCGCATACCTTCTGCTATTAATGGCTTGATCAGTTCCAGTTCATCTTTGTACACATCGAAGACCAGCTCATCATGCACCTGCAGGATCATGCGGGAGCGGAGATTTTCCTGTTTCAGCCTTTTATGGATGGCGATCATGGCAAGTTTGATCATGTCGGCAGCGGTACCCTGTATCGGCATGTTGATGGCATTTCGTTCTGCATAGCCCCTGACTACGGCATTGGAGGAATTGATATCCTTCAGCCAGCGCTTGCGGCCCAGCAATGTTTCTACATAACCATTCAGTTGTGCAGACTTTATCTGGTTGTCCATATATTGTTTTATGGACGGATACTGTGCAAAGTAGTTATCTATCAGTGTTTTAGCCTCTCCCCTGGCGATGCCCAGGTTTTCGGAAAGCCCGAAGGCACTTACACCATAGATGATACCGAAGTTTACGCTCTTGGCGTTACGCCGCATTTCCGGTGTTACGTCCGTCAGCTCCACACCGTATACCTTTGCGGCGGTAGCCGCGTGAATATCGAGCCCTTGCTGAAAGGCCTCGATCATGTGTACATCTTCGCTGATGGCGGCAATAATACGCAGCTCGATCTGGGAGTAATCGGCAGACAGTAATACATATTCCTCATTCCGTGCAACGAAAGCTCTACGCACTTCCCTGCCTCTGTCGGTACGGATGGGAATGTTCTGCAGGTTAGGGTTGTTGGAACTGAGACGCCCGGTTACAGCTACCGCCTGGTTGTAGGAGGTATGCACGCGGTTGGTCCGCTTGTTCAGCATCAGCGGAAGCGCATCCACATAAGTTGATTTCAGCTTGCTCAATTCACGGAATACCAGGATGTCTTCTACGATCTGATGCTTGGAGGATAATTTCGCCAGCACATCTTCACCGGTGGCATACTGTCCTGTTCTGGTCTTTTTGGCTTTAGGATCGAGCATCAGTTTTTCAAACAGTACCTCTCCCAATTGTTTCGGTGAGGCCAGGTTGAAACGAACCCCGGCTTGTGTATAAACGCTTTCTTCTGCACGCCTGATCTCTTTTTCGAGCTCGCGCGAGTAATCGGAAAGTGCCTGTATATCGAGGGCAATACCCTCATATTCCATATCGGTCAGCACTTTCACCAGCGGATTTTCTACTTCATAGAACACTTTTTCCACCGCTTTCAAGGGCAGTAATGGCGCGAATTTCTCCTTCAGCTGCAGGGTAATGTCGGCATCTTCTGCTGCATAGTCCTTGATCTTTTCGATTTCCACATCCCGCATATTACCCTGCCCCTTTCCTTTCTTGCCGATCAGCGTCTCGATAGACACCGGCTCGTATTGCAGGTACTGAGCGCTGAGCAGGTCCATTCCACGGCGGCCTTCCGGCTCTATGAGATAGTGGGCCAGCATGGTATCGAAGACAGGGCCCTTTATTTCAACACCATACCATTTCAGCACGATCATATCGTATTTGATATTCTGACCGATGAAGAGGATATGCGTGGTGTCGAACAGCGGACGGAAACTATCTACTATTTCCTGTGCCTGTGCCCTATCTGATGGTACGGGTATATACCAGCCTTCTCCTGCTTTGACGGAAAAGCTCATACCGACCAGTTCAACCGCATTGGCATCAGTACCTGTCGTTTCCGTATCGAAAGAGACCTCCTGCTGTTGTAACAGCAGTTCCAGCAGTTCCTTCCTTTTTTCCGGCGTATCGGCCAGCAGATAGTTATGCGGCGTATTGTTGATGTTTTTTTCCGCAACCAGCACGCTTACAGGTGTTTCCTGGGCTTCCTCAGAAGGAGGCGGCGCGGCGCCCTGGATCTCATTGCCAAACAGGTCCAGCTGTGCTTTGGCCGGAGAGGCCGGTTCCATAGTGGCTGCGGTAGCAAAGCCATCTCCGAGTATACGTTTCCCGAGGGTTTTAAATTCCAGTTCAGTAAATACTTCTGACAATTGCTCCTTATTGGCTGGCTTGATGCAGAAATCTTCCTCATGGAAGCTAACCGGTACATTGGTGATAATGGTGGCCAGCTGTTTGGAAAGGATAGCGCTTTCTGCGCCGGCTTTGATCTTTTCCGCCATCTTTCCACCAATCTTGTCAGCATTCTCGATCACTCCTTCTACAGAGCCGTACTGGGAAAGCAGTTTCATGGCGGTCTTCTCTCCTACGCCGGGAATGCCGGGGATGTTATCCACCGCATCTCCCATCAGGCCCAATATATCTATAACCTGGTGTACATCCGTGATCTGCCATTTTTCACACACCTCTTTAGGGCCAAGGATCTCTTCCTTGTTACCCATGTAGGGCGGTTTATAGATGAAAACATTTTCCCTTACCAGCTGCCCGTAGTCTTTATCCGGCGTTACCATGTAAACACTGTAACCGGCATCTGCTGCCTGCCAGGCAAGGGTGCCGATCACGTCATCTGCTTCATAGCCGTCCAGCTCTACGACGGGAATATTGAACCCGGTGATAATACGTTTGATATCGTCGAGGGAGTCCAGAATGTCTTCCGGAGCATCCATTCGGTTAGCCTTATAATCGACAAAGGTGGAATGCCTTTCTGTAGGCGCGTGCGTGTCGAACGCCACTGCCATATGGGTGGGTTTTTCTTTATTGATAAGGTCCAGCAAGGTAGAAGTAAACCCAAACTGCGCGTTGGTATTCCTCCCGGTGCTGGTGAGGCGTGGATTTCTGATCAATGCATAATAGGCGCGATAGATGAGCGCCATTGCATCCAGTAAAAACAATTTCTTTTGCATCCGCCAAAAGTAATTATGAATGATGAATTACGCATAAACAAATGCAGATTATCTCTCCTGGATAAGATCGCTTGCGGGAGAATGACGGCCCGATATTTTGGAAGTTCCTTCCGCCGGCGGATATTTGCGTCGAAAGTGTATAACATGAAGAAAATATATCATTTATCTACCTGCAGTACCTGCAAACGCATCCTGGAGGAAATAAACGCTAAAGAGAACGGATTTGTACTGCAGGACATTAAGACCGAAAAGATTACGCCGGCCCAACTCGATGAAATGCACAAACTGGCAGGAAGTTATGAGGCGCTTTTCAGTCGCCGGTCACAGAAATACCGCCCTATGGGTTTACACGAAAAGGAGCTCACGGAAAAAGACTACCGCGACCTGATCCTGGAGGAATATACCTTTCTGAAAAGGCCGGTGGCAATTGTCGGAAAGCAGATCTTCGTGGGCAGCGATAAAAAAACGGTAGAAGGATTGCTGGCAGCTGCGGATAAGTAGTTAGCCGAGGCTTTCCACAAACGTCCTCACCACTCCTTTGTACTGCTCCATATCCTGTTCGTGTTCGAATGATTTGAATTCGAATTTCTCTGCAGCGTCCAGTGCTTCCTTCAGATTAAATACATGCTGGGATATATTATAAAAATAGCCCTTCTTCATGAGGAACTTACCCAGGTATTCCTGTTCCGACTGTCCGGGAGTTGGGATCAGGATTGCCTTTTTGTTCAGCTTCACCAGGTCCATCAACGTGGTATAGCCGGAACGGCTTAATACCATTTTTGATGCCAGCAGCGCTTCGTTGAGGTCTTTCGCATTGAGGTGGTTCACCTGCTGTACCCGGGGAGTGATCTGTTGCATTTCCGGTGTGCCGGGTTTACCGCTGACGATCAGTGCGCTGATAGGCAGGGACTTGATCTGGTCCAGCACGATCTTTTCCAGGTTGGAGCGCTGCGGTTCCGGACCGGATATAAGCACCAGCAGGTCGTATTGTTGTGGTGTACCAGGCCGGTCTTCAAAGCGGCTGAGGCAACCCAGATAAGTCGTATTGGGTGGCAATACGGAAGGATGGCCCAATATACCCGAGAGGTTGTTGGCATCTGCGTAATCGGGGATCCAGCAGGCGCCATAACGACGTATATAGCGATAGTTCAGCCACTGCAGGCTCTTTTCGATGATACCACCAAAAGGCGTTTTGATCAGTAGCTGATGAGATATAAAAACGGTAGGGATTGTACTATGATAAAGCCCGAAGCGGTTGTCTGAAATAACGGCGTCGATCTGGTGCTCTTTTACTACCTGCTGCAGCCATTGTTGTTCATACTTAATAGCATTCAGGATCTTGGGGATCTGCTGAATGATCTTCCAGCCAAACAGCCAGCCCTTTTGTGTATACTGGATACGGTAACCAGGCAGGGACAGCATGGTCAGTTCGGGAAATTCCTGCTGTAAAAGTGAAGCATGTTTGCCCTCTGCTGCAATAACTACCTTACAGCCAGCGTTTAATAGTTCATGGATAAGCGGGATGTCGCGGGTGGCATGTCCTAATCCCCAGTCGAGCGGGACTATCAGAATCGTTTTGCGCGTAGAAATTGTGGACAAATATTTGAAATTTTTACGAAATTAGCTTAATTTAGAAATGCGCACTGTTAAGAAAAGGTAAACTCTCGTACAGACAGGCATCTATCAAAAGCGAACAGAACTTAAGAGTATGATAACAAGAAAATGGCTGACTATTTTATTAGTGTGCAGTAGCCTAAGCATTATGAGTCAGGGTTGTAAGATTTTGAAGAAGAACGATTGCGGGTGCCCTACCATGAATAAAAAACGGATGCACTAAATTAAGTACCGGTTTTTTAGCCGTTGAGTTCCCGAAAGAAAGAAGGATAAACATTACTACTTGTAACATCCAGTTGTTGAATACACGCCAAGCCGCTTACTCCTATATGAGAACACCTTTAACAAATTTAAGGGAACAGTCAAATTATTCAAATGAAACAGGTAGAGAGGGATTTATTGATCTTACTGCATGAAGATCGGTATAGCGAACAACAGATCCAGTATGCAGTAAAGCAGATCAGCGATATGCTTACAATGGTGGAGACCATGGAGTACCTATGTAATGTTATGGAAGTTGCTGATTGCAACAAAAACCGTGTCACAAGCAAGAGATCTGTACTACAGCGGGCATTTTCCAGGAAGGAGCATAAAGCATTCGAATTCATTGTTCACAAGAACTAACAGCTAAGCAAGGCCGCTTATCCATGACCAGCAATTGATCATGCGGCATCCTGATGCATAAAAGAAATATTAATCCGTAATTCATCTCTTCCCGAAACAACATATTTCGCAATTGATTCGTAGGTTTGCCGGCAAACAAAAACACTTGTGATGGCAGACTTTACACTCCTCCATGATTACCTCCTTCCTATTTCCAAAGCAAGTCTGAATGATGATCAGGAATACGATGAATTCCAGATTGGGGGAATCGTAGATCTGTATGAAGAAGGATATACACCTAATCTCGATATCGCAGATATAATCCTGCTGGGCGTGAATGAAGACCGCGGTTATGGTCCCGGTAAAAAAGGCCCCGATGCAGCGGATATTGTAAGAAGAGAATTTTACAGTTTATTTTACTGGCATAAAGATGTAAAGATCGCCGACATGGGAAACCTGCGTAAAGGCGTTTCACTGGCAGATACATATGCCGCTTTGAGAACGGTGCTGGCAGAACTGATCAACTCAAACAAGACCATCATCATCCTCGGCGGCTCGCATGACCTTACCTATGCGCAATACAGAGCGTATGCTGCGCAGAAATATGTGATCGAAGTGACTGTTGCAGATGCTTTGATAGATCTGAAAGAAGAATCCCCTATTCCGGCGGATAGCTTTCTGATGGATATGCTGACGGAACAGCCTAACTATATCCGTCATTACAACCACCTTGCATTCCAGAGTTATTTCGTACATCCGCGCATGTTGGAAACGCTGGATAAACTTCGCTTTGATTGCTACCGCTTAGGTAAAGTGAGAGAAAATCTGGAAGAGATCGAGCCGGTATTGAGGAACACAGACCTGTTGAGCCTTGATATCAACATCATCAAACATAATGACGCACCGGCCAATACACTTTCCCCTAACGGACTGGGAGGTGATGAAGCCTGCGCCCTCTCCCGCTATGCCGGTATGAGCGGAAGGCTTAGTACCTATGGCATTTACGGATACCGTCCGGAAAAAGATAAAGATTTCCTGACAGCGAGACAGATTGCGCAAATGTTGTGGTATTTTGTGGATGGCTGTTCTGTAAAGAACAAGGAGGCTCTGTTGAATGAAAGGGAAGCCTTTTATGAGTTCAATATTGTTTGTGCAGATATTGATACCGTATTCCTTAAGAGTAAAAAAACGGGCCGCTGGTGGATGCAGTTGCCTGGTAAAGGAAAAGACTTCGTTCCCTGCACCTATAGCGATTATGTAACCGCAAGCAATAATGAGATTCCTGAAAGGTGGTTGAGACACCAGGAGAGAATGTAGCTTATAGTAAAATTATATGTCACAGACAAGGAAGACACGCGCCCGCATTGGATTTATCCAGAATGTGCAGGATATCGTGCTGATAGTCGCAGGTGTTTTATTGGCCGCAGTAGGGCTGAAAGGTTTTTTATTGCCAAATGGTTTCCTGGATGGCGGTGTTACCGGGATCTCCCTCCTTATTAACCGGCTCACAGGCTGGTCTATCTCTGTGTTGCTGATCGTGATCAATAGTCCATTCATCCTGCTGGCATACAGGCAGTTATCTTTCAATTTTACCGTGAAGGCGCTTTGCGCTATCCTTGGGCTCGCCGCCGCATTGCTGTTTATTGAGGTGCCAACTATCACCAGCGACAAATTATTGATCGCCGTTTTTGGCGGATTGTTCCTGGGCGGCGGTATCGGTCTTTCTGTAAGAGGAGGTGCTGTATTGGATGGCACTGAAGTACTGGCACTCTACATTAACCGGAAAACAGTGTTGTCTATGGGGGAAGTGATCATGTATTTCAACATCGTGATATTCAGTATTGCCGCAGTATTGATCAATGTTGAAACAGCGTTGTATGCAATGCTCACTTATCTCTCCGCATCAAAAACGGTTGACTTTGTAATACAGGGTTTTGAAGAATATATAGCATTGACCATTATCTCCAACGAAAGTGAACTAATAAGAAAGACACTGACACTATCTTTAAAGAAAGGTGTGACCGTGTTCAAAGGGCAAAGCGGCTTTGGCAAACGGGGCGCGGTAGATAAGGATATTGACATCATTTACACAGTAGTGACCCGCCTGGAAGTCCACAAGATCATTGATGAAATAGAAAAAATAGATGAAAAGGCCTTCATCGTGCAACACAATATCAACGATACGAAGGGCGGTATGATCAAACGCAGGGTCACACATCACTAACACCTGCCTTATTGCCTGGCTAATTTCGCCTGCCCGTTCACACCCCTTGTTTTCCTGCTGCTATCATGTATAATCTCCCGCATGCTTCCTGCAAGATATACGTCGGCAACATACTAAGTGTATGTTGCCTTATATACCATTCCTTTCCTTCTTCAGTATCAGGAATGTTTGCTTGCCAAAAGTTCCATTACCCGTGTTTTCAGGAAAGCGGCTTTATTGTCGGTCACGATCATATCATCATCGAGACCAGCCAGCGTTTGTGGCCGCTTCTTTTCAACGCGGAGATCAATGTCTTTAAAATATGTTTGTCTCCTTTCTTCCCATTGGGTCTGGGAGATCTGTAAAGTTGCACGGCGATTGTTGTCCAGGTTATCGTACAGCTGGCGATACACTGTATTCAGCAGGCTGTCCATTTGGGTATAATATTGAAGCGCGCAGTTATATTGGCTTTTACCTTCTGCCAGGCAAAGCTGGTAACGCTTCTCCAGAGAGTCGACAGCAGATTTACTGGTTTGTGCGAAAACATTCATGCATATGCACAATGGCAAGCATAGGATAAAACGTTTCATAGGATTGAACAATTAGGGTCGCAAATATAGTAAAATAATAATATGTGATGTATAAATAAAAAGAAAGGGTTCTGATTGCAGAACCCTTTCTTTTTTATCTGTTTTTTAAGCGTTATCAGATTACAACCAGCTCATAGAAATCTTCAGGAGTGAAATATTCCTGTGCCAGTTCCTGGAGCTCTCCGGCGGTAATTGTCTTGATGACCTTAATGTTGTTGTAAAAATAATTTTCATCCAGTCCGTTCAGGATCAGGTTCTTCCAGCGCTGGATTACTTCAAAGGCGCCATCGAGGTCGCCCAGGATGGAGCCGATCATAAAGTTGCGGACCAGGTGCAGTTCCTCTTCGGGAACCGGTTCCTGTTGCAGGGTGCGCAATTCCTTGTAGATCTCTTCTATTGTAGCTTCGCACACATCTCTGCCCGCTTCTGTCTGAATATTGATGGCACTGCTTTGCCGGAAATTATACAACTGGGAATGAATACCGTAGGTATATCCTTTTTCTTCGCGGATGTTGCTCATCAGGCGGGAGCCGAAGTATCCACCCAGAATGGTGTTGAGCACGAGCATCTTAGGGAAGTCGGGATGGTAGCGGTTCGGGAAGGGACGTGCTACACGTACGGCGCCCTGTACGCCATTTTCATCATTGAAGATGCGGAATTTCTTTTCCTCTGCCGCCAGTATTGTCATTTCTGGCCGGATGATGGAAGTTTCTCCGTTCCATTTTTCCTTGCCGAAAGCCTGGTTCAGCAACTCAATAAGATTGGCTGGCAAGTGGCCGGCTACGAAGATCTTACAGTTGTTGTAAGTATAATGCTGTTTATAGAAGGCCTGGAGCGTAGATGTCTGCAATGCATCGTAGGCGTCCATACTGCTCACCCTTCCATATGGATGGAATTCTCCAAAGAGATATTTGTCAATATGCCGGTTGGCAACAAAGTCACATTTCTGGAGGTTCACCGCCAGGCGCTGCTTCATATTCTGCCGGAAGATAGCCAGTTCCTCTTCAGGGAATGCCGGATCCAGGATCACCTCCTGCAATACAGGCACTAAAGCCCCGAAGTGTTTGGTGAGGCAATGCAGTGTGTAAGTAGCATATTCATGATGACTGTTACGGTTCAGGTAAGCGCCATAATAGTCGATACTTTCATTGATCTCAAGCGCAGTATGTTTGCTGCTGCCGTTCTTCATCAGAAAGTTCGTTGCGGAAGCTACCAGGTTCTCGGTTTCATACCAGCTGCCGCCCGGGAACACAAGTTCCAGCTGCAGGGTATCCTGTTCATCAGACTTTATGATATATACTGGGATGCCATTGTCCAGTGTAACCTTTTCATAAGGTTTCAACGTGATATCGAACTCGGTGGCATCTTTTATCTTAGGGGCAATTTTCCGGTTTATCATCAATCTTAAATCATATTTATTTACAAAGGAAGAACTGTCTGTAATTCAGGCGGACAGCGTTATCCAGCGTAATAGTAAATCGTATTGGAATTTTTCTCGTCAAAAAGATGCTGCGCTTCGCGGTGCATATCAGCTGAAGTCACCGCTTCATAGTGGCTGAATTCTTCATTCATTAATGCCGCATCTCCGATCAGCTCATAAAATGCCAGGTTATTCGCACGGTTAAGCAGTCCCATATCTTCAAAGGCCAGCATACTTTCTACCCTGTTTTTCACCTTCTGCAATTCCCGTTCAGGAATAGCAGTTTGCTGTATTTTATCTATTTCTTCCTGAACAGCCTTTTCTGCGTCCTTCATTTTCACGCCTTTGACGAGCTTACCTTCAATGGTAAGCAGGCCGGCATCCAGTGTTCCGAAGTGATAACAGTCAATATTACTGAACAGTTTTTTCTCTTTTACCAGCACCTGGTTCAAACGGGAAGAAGCGCCACCCCCCAGGATGTCTGAGATCAGGTCTATGGCGTAATATTCTTTCGTTGTGCGTCCGGGCATATGATAGCATTTGTATAATGCATCCAGCGGGACATTCGCTTTCACTTCAAGTTTGTGAGCGGCGGTCTGTGGTGGCTCTACCGGCAGTTTGCGTTGTACGCGCTGGCCGGAAGGAATATCGCCAAACCATTTTTCGGCCAGTGCCTTTACCTGTGCAGTGGTGACATGGCCCCCTACTACCAGTATCGCGTTGGCAGGACGGTAATATTTGAAAAAGAACTCCTTCACATCTTCCAGGCGTGCATTCTCAATATGGGAAAGTTCCTTGCCGATAGTCATCCATTTATAGGGATGTACGGCATAAGCCAGTTCTCTCATTTTGTGCCATACATCGCCATAGGGCTTGTTGATATAGTGTTCTTTAAACTCTTCGCACACTACTTTCCGCTGTACGTCCAGGCTCTTTTCGCTGAATGCCAGGGACAACATACGGTCACTTTCCAGCCAGAAGGCAGTCTCTATATTTTCAGCAGGTAATTGAATATAGTAGTTGGTGAGGTCGCTGGTGGTGAAAGCATTGTTTTCGCCGCCGGCCATTTGCAATGGCTCGTCATATTCCGGGATATTGACAGAGCCTCCAAACATCAGGTGTTCGAACAGGTGAGCAAAACCGGTCTTGCTGGCATCTTCATCGCGCGCGCCTACATCGTACATCACGTTTACCACTGCCATAGGAGTGGTATGGTCTTCATGCACAATCACGCGCAATCCGTTGGCTAAGGTGAATTTATTGTAATGAATCATATTTCCTGTTTATGAAAGATGCAATTTAACTAAAAGAATGGGAGAATAGGCGGGGTCTTATTTTTCGAGAAACAGCTCGCGCCCGCTATAATTGATGGTAATACTACGGAATTGTCTCCAGACCATGAACCCGATAGATCCGGCCATTTCATGCACAGAGCCGGCATCATTCACATCTTTACAGTAACTGGCAGCCACCAGGTCCAGGTGTATGGTGCCAAGGTCAAGGCTGGGCAGGCTGGTATTGGTATAAGTTAATTCTTTGTAAAGATCCTTGACGATATCCGTGCTCAGCACAGGCAACCGGGTATTGAGCCGGTGTTTTTCCACAAACGGGAAGTTGAACAGAATACCGTATTCCCCTCCGGAAATGAAGTGGAAACGGCTGCTAAGTGATTGGCCGTCAGGTAAGTTTATTGTGCCCTCTATCACCGGGGTCTTGAAGTTCATGCTCAGGGGCAGACGCTGGCCGGGAGTATTGGCCGGCGTTTTATTTGAACGGAACAGCTGCAACACCTGTTTTTCGTAATCTATCTTCACAATGAAGGATTTCAGGAGGTCCACCCCGATAATGCCGTCTATTTTTATACTCAGGTCCTGGAATTCATCCAGCGGCTCGATGTATACCTTCACGAAGGGTAAGCGGGTTTTATCCAGGAACAATACATTGAGGGTGGCTGTTGGCACCCTTACCACCACGGCGTCCGTACCACTCAGTCCTCCGTTATCCTTGACCTCTAAGCCCAGCTGATCGGCAGTTTGTTGTTTCAGCGTAGTTACTTCGGCCCCGGTGTCGAAGATGAAATGAAGGCTGTCCGGGGGCAACCCGGAAGGTGTAGTGCCTGAAAGGGTGGTACTGATGACCATATACCTGTCGTACAGATGGAATGGCAACGTAGCAACCGCTTTCTGGCTGGCGGCATCCTGCGCCTGAAGAATTGCCGGCAGGCAAACAAGTATGGCAATAAAATACTGTCTCACGATAAACATTGTCTCCTTATAAAGTCTCCCGGACGGGGATTTCCCTCCTCCCTGTTTCTAACGGAGGATTGTGCAATGTATTATTTCAGGCAGTTATAATATGCTTTTGATCTGGATTTTTTTTATCATCAGTTCCTTATTGCGCATTATCAATAAGCTGGGACGCGTGCCCACATTTTTGAGAATGTCGCGGTACTGTTGAAGATTGTTGGAGAAAATATTGTTGACGGCAATAATGACATCACCCTTTTGCAGGCCGGCTTTTTCAGCGGGAGAGCCTTTAATGATATCGGTGATCTCGATCCTGCCATCTATCAGGTAAATAATCAATCCTGTATAGGAATAGTCAAAGGGATCTTTGTAATGAGAATTAGGCATCATGTAGATCTCCTTTTTGCCATAATTCAGGATGAGGTTGAACCTGCGTAACAGATCGTTGCCCACCATACCGCCAAGGAAGGGATAAGCGGTGACGTTGGTGACGTCATCGAAGATATAGACAGGCACGTTCCGGAAGGCATAGCTACCCAGTTTAAACTCCTGTATGGTGGTGATGTCCATGGTCATTTTTCCGCCAAGTCCCTGTGCTTCTGTCTGTATCACTTTACGCTGCCTTTTCCGGGAGGAGAGGATTGCGCTGTCTTTTACAAACTGCTGGGAAAGCAGCAGGCACATACCGGCGCCGGTATCAAAATAATAACGGTTATAATGCTGCGCTTTGCCATTCTTCAGGAAGGCATTCACAATAGGGATCAGGGTTAGTGAAGGGCGCATCAGGTGCCCGCCTTTGGGATAGGAAAAAGGCCCTTTTTCGTAAATGGAGATCATCTCGGTATCATAATCCACCTCTACAATGAATTTGCTCAGCAGGCTGTAACCGACAATGCCATCCACCTGTAACCCATACACCTGGCTGATCAACTCATAGTCATTGACATGAAAATCAAGACTATCTACCTGTAAACCAGGCAACTGCAAGGTCCTGTCCATGGCAAAAGCAACAGTTTTGGACCCTCCTACCCCGCGAACGATCCTGTCGGTCGGCGTCAGATGGATGCCCAATTGGACACAGGTATTCGTGTCCAGGGAAATACCGGCGCTGCCGGTATCGAGAATGAACTGCAGGGTATCGGGGATGCCCGCCAGGCAGGCGCGTATTACAACGACTCCTCCATAGTATTGTTTGAAGGGGAAACGGGTGATCAATTCCCCTGGCTTCCGGGGGCTGGCAATTGTAGGTGGCGTTTGCGCGGCGGCAACGTGGAATAAACAAGTAATGGCAATTATTATAAGCCAACAGTGCTTCAACAGCGTAGATTTTTGCATACAGTTATGCGTGACAGAATAACGATGCTATAAATTTAACATTATTCCTACCTTTGTCCATCATGGAACTGAAAGATCTATACAGGAAAGCATTAAACTTCGAGTGGCTTACACCGGAAGAAGGGATTTATCTATTTGAGAGGGCTCCGCTTGCAGAACTGATGGACATTGCGAATGAGCTGCGTAAGCAACAGGTGCCACATGGAAAGGTGACCTGGCAGATAGATCGTAATGTGAACACCACCAACGTGTGTACGGCTAATTGTAAATTCTGCAATTTCTACCGGGTACCTGGTCACGCAGAAGCCTACATTACCACCATCGACGAATATAAAAAGAAGATAGAAGAAACGCTGAAGTTTGGCGGAGACCAGCTGCTGCTGCAGGGTGGTCACCACCCGGAGCTGGGCTTGAAATTTTATGTAGATACCTTCCGGCAGCTGAAGCAGTTATACCCGAACGTTAAGCTGCATGCACTCGGGCCCCCCGAAGTAGCGCACATCACCAAACTGGAAAAGAGCACCCACATTGAAGTGCTGACTGCTTTGAAAGAAGCAGGTATGGCAAGTCTGCCCGGCGCAGGAGCGGAAATATTGAATGACCGCGTGCGCAGGCTGATCTCCAAAGGAAAATGTGGTGCGCAGGAATGGCTGGATGTGATGAGGGCCGCCCATAAGCTGAATATTCCGTCTTCAGCTACTATGATGTTTGGCCATGTGGAAACATTAATGGAACGTTTCCAGCATTTTGCCGATATCCGGCAGGTACAGAGTGAAAAGCCGGAAGGCCACTACGGTTTCACGGCATTCATTCCATGGACGTTCCAGGATGTAGATACGCTGCTGTCCCGCATCCGTGGCGTACACAATATGACCACGTCAGAAGAGTATATCCGTATGATCGCAATGAGCCGCATCATGCTTCCTAACATCAAGAACATCCAGGCTTCCTGGCTGACAGTAGGCAAGCAGGTTGCCCAGATCTGTCTGCACGCAGGTGCGAACGATTTTGGCTCCATCATGATCGAGGAGAATGTGGTAAGTGCTGCCGGCGCTCCGCACAGGTTTACTTACCGCTCTATGCAGGAGGCCATCCGCGAGGCAGGATTCGAGCCACAACTGCGTACCCAGCTGTACGAGTTCCGCGACATCCCGCAGGGAATACAGGAGCAGGTCATCAATTACTAATCTGACATATCAACATAAATAAGGCCCGGAGATCGCATGATTTCCGGGCCTTGTTTTTTACGAAGCACCCCTGAACCAGGAATATAACATTCCAGTATCCGGACAAAAATTCCAGGATCTGGAATTGCACTACTGCCTGAGGATCAAAGAAATGTTAATTTATTCTTCTCATGTAACTCTTCCCTCCTGCCGCCGTCTAACAGGTAGTTAAAAGGAGGAAATATGAAAAAGTTAGGATTATTTTTGATGGCCCTTGGACTGCTGTCGGTGACAGCGTGTACCAGTACTAAGCTGACTTCGTCCTGGAAAACGCCGGAAGCCCGGTTACAGCAGGACAATAAGATCATGGTGATAGCGCTGGTGCCTGCGAAGGAACGCAATCTGCGTATACAGATGGAGAATAATCTGGTTTCCGAACTGAAGAAAGAAGGCTACAATGCAGTCTCTGCTTATGCTACCTATGGGCCGGACGACGAGTTGGGTAAAGGCGATGAAAAAGCAGCCCTCAGGAAATTCCGGAACAGCGATGTGGCGCAGGTGATGACGATCGCAATGGTGGACAAGTCCCGTGAGAAGACCTATGTGCCTAACTATGGTCCTTACGGATATCCGTATTATGGCGGTTTCTGGCCTTATTACAGGGGGTGGTACGGACGTATGTACGATCCCGGTTATTACCAGGTAAATACAAAGTATCAGTGGGATACTAACCTGTATGACCTGAAAGAAAAGAAACTGATCTATAATGCACAGACAGATTCGGTAGACCCTCCAACCGCATACAGGCAGGCCTATCTGTTTGCAAAGCAGATCGTAAAGGATATGCAGAAGCAGCAGCTGATAGCAAAAAATTAGGATTTTGTTACTTTTGAGGTTTGGCATTTCGCCAAACCTCATTTTTTTATGCTGGAATTACCTGTTAATGAAACAATTACCCTCAGGCAATTGCAGCCTGGGGATGCGCCAACCCTCTTTAACCAGCTGGATGCTTCACGGAGGAGCCTGCGTCGGTTCCTACCCTGGGTAGACTACAATACCAATGAGGAACATACACTACGTTTTATTGAAATGATGTTGAGGAAGGCGGAAGACCAGGAAGCCATCGCATTTGGCATCTGGTACCAGGCGCAATTGTGTGGAGTAATAGACCTGCATTGCTGGGATCATCAGCTGGACAAAGCAGAGATCGGGTACTGGCTGGGGGAGCAATTCCGCAGTAAGGGCATTGCAGTAAGCGCCTGTAAAGCACTGGTCTCTTTTGCGTTTCAGACACTGAAACTGAATAAGATAGAAGTACGTTTTGCTTTGCAGAATATTGAGAGTGCCCAGATCCCCATCCGCCTGGGCTTTGCCAAAGAGGGTATTCTCCGCCACAGCGCCAAACTCCATGGTCAGTATGCAGACACAGTGGTGATGGGGATCTTAAGGCAGGACTGGAAATATTAAATATCGCAGATCTCTACGCCCTGTTTCAGGGAGGCCAGCTTGTCAGCGCGTTTAGGCACGAATTCCTGCGCCACAAAACCCTTGAAACCTGTTTCATGAATAGCCTTCATGATAGCAGGATAATATAGCTCCTGTGTCTCATCTATCTCATTCCTGCCCGGAACACCACCGGTATGATAGTGCGCGAAATATGGGTGGTTATTACGAATGGTCTGGATCACGTCTCCCTCCATGATCTGCATGTGATAAATGTCGTAAAGAAGTTTAAAACGCTCTGAGCCAATAGATTTACACAATTCAACCCCCCAGTTTGTGTGGTCGCACTGATAATCTGGATGGTTCACTTTACTATTCAGCAGTTCCATTACTATAGTCACCTTTTTCTTTTCGGCATAGCTCATAATACGCTTCAGGCCTTTTGCACAATTCTCAATGCCCGCCTGGTCGTCAAGCCCGTCCCTGTTGCCGGAAAAGCAGATCAGGTTTGTAAAGCCGGCTTTCGATGTCTCATCTATCAGGTGTTCATAGTAAGTAACGAGCTGATCATGATGCGCTTCCCTGTTCCAGCCGCGGGAAATATTCCAGTCTTTATTGATAGAGGCCACCATGGCGCAGGTGAGGTCGTATTTCTTTGCAGTCGCAAAATCTTTCGGATCCAGGAGGTCTATAGACTGGAGGCCGATCCTGTTAGCTGCCTTGCACAGTTCTTCCAGTGGAATATCGTTGTAGCACCAGGCGCATACGGAGTGATTGATCTGGCCTTTCAGTTTTTCATCCATTTTCCCCTCGTGAGCCATTACACGGGTGGAAAGAGAGGCCAGAGAAGTAGACGCAAACGCCATAGCAGCGGCTTTTTTGATCATATCGCGGCGGGAATTTTGGTTAAGCATGTTGGTAAATTGTTTACTGTTGACCGTGAAACTACGCATTTTAAAATTTGCGTACAGCTGTTACCTTAAATAGTTCGTAACTTTATAGTGCGCCAATACGTTCTAATATTTAGAGGACAGTTATGTTTGATTAACAGAATTACGAATATACAGACCAGTAAATCAGCATTTTTTTAAGAGATTGTGTTACAGATATTTATTATAAAAAAACGCCACAACGCCGCATCGTAATTCCCATACCGCTCAACCGTAATTGAAATTGGTAAGCTATTTGATTATACTTAGATAACATTTAAAGCGGAGGTCTGCATGGAAAGAAGATTTACCCCTGCATTATGGACTTGTGTTGTAATGGACCTGATTGGATGTGCAAGTTATACTGTGCCGGTTTTAGGAGAAGTAAGTGATGTGATCTGGGCCCCCATTTCTGCCATTATATTCTACCGGATGTTTGGCAGTAGCCTGGGCGCTTTCGGAAGTGTTTTCAACTTCATGGAAGAACTATTTCCTGGTCTGGATTTTATCCCAACATTTACACTGAGCTGGGTAGTAAGAAAAGTGACACAGAGCATCAGGGAACGCAAGACGGCTCAGAAAGTACGCAGATACAAAGTAGCCGGGCTATAGTGCCATAAGCATCAGCAGAAAAATACTAAGGTTGTAAGGTTTCAAAGCTGGAGGCATGAAGGAGGAAGTACGTCTCCACCTTTGTTATCCTTTCAACCTTTCAAGAAATTATCGGATCCGGAGTCATTTTACATTTATCAATAAAAAAAGGTCTCACAACATGTGAGACCTTTTGTATTTGAGTATTATGTTGTCAACCTCCCCTCATAAATCCCGGATTGCCCATCCGCATTCCCGGATTGCCCATTCTGCGGCGTTCGCCATTATTGTTGTTGCTACCCGCAAATTTGTTGATGAAGTAAGTGAAGCTGATCATGAAATACCGCTGTAATACCATGTTGTTCACGTCTTCAATATAGTTCTCGCCTGTATTACGTCCCACGCTTACATTCTGATGTAAGAGGTCATAGCCGCTCAGTTTTATCAAACCTCTTTTATCCTTGAATACGCTTTTCGAAATAAACGCATTCAGCATAGTTACGTCAACGTTGTAACCTTCAGCCCTGCCCGCATTCAGGGTATAAGTAATGTCGCTTCCTATTATGAAACCATGTGGCAGGTTGACGTTATAATCAAACGAGAATGCATAATTAAAATAGTCTGTGTTGTTTATTGGCTGAATATCATATCGTGCACCACTATAGTTAACACTGGCACCTGCAGAGATATCAAACAACTCTTTGTGTGTATAATTAAAGTTGAATCCCTGTGTAATGCCAAAGTTCCTGGTATAATTTCTCAGCAGCTTTGTAAAGCCTGTTTGAGTGCCTGTGAAACTTACATCCCGGCTGTAGTTCAGATTGGTGTTCAGATTCAGGGAGGTCTTCAGCTTTTTGATGGGAATGGTATTTACGGCAAAGGCATTGAGATTGTATGCACCATTGGCGTTTACCGGTTTCGTATACTGTTTGCCTGATGTATCAACACGGTTGGCATTTACGATCTTATTAGTTGTAAAGCTGGCGTTCACGTTGGTAAAGAAGCCACGGAACGTGCTGTTGTTAAATACGTTATAGCCCATGTTGATACTGTGTGAAAAGGATGGCTTCAGATCAGGATTACCTTGCTGAACATACAATGAACTGGTCAGGTCTGGCAATGGCTGCAACTGCGTGACTGTAGGCTGGGCGGTGCTGCCATTATAACGGAAACGCAGCCTTTTGCCTCTCTGGAAATTATAGTTAAATGACGCTGATGGATAGAAATTGACAGTATGCTGATCAATGCGTGTTTTTCTGCTGACGTTGTCGTTCAGCAGGCTGCTGAACTGTACGTTTAATCCAAACGTATAATCATACTTTAATTTCTGCGTACGGATGTCTATGCCTGCCTGTTGTGTGGTAAATGTGTTCTCAAATATGTTGGTCAGACTATCATTCAGTTTATCGTATTTACCACTGGTGCCATTGACATCATAAGTGAGGTTCCTGGAATCGCTATAGTTATTATTCCATGCATAAGACAGCTCGAGGAAACGGTCTTTCATCAGCGGCTCGGTATAAGTCAGTCGTACGCCCATATTGCGGCCCATATTATCCGCATTGGTCATCCTGTCGTAGCCGGTGCTGAAGGAATCTGTCGTAGCTGTTGCCAGGTGAATGTCTGTCGTTTTAAAGAAGTTCTGCCTGTCCGTCGTATTGTAACCAAAGCTGAAATTGGCGCTGAGTGTGCGGCCGATCTTGTTAAACTTCTTTCTGAACAGGGCAGTAGTGGAGAAGTTGGGAGAAGTAGCATGACTGCTGTTCCTGGATTCTCCGTCTATTGTTGGCACCTTATTCTCGTCCCGTGATTCATATTGATTGAGCGTGTTGGTAGAGCCGTTGGAATAACTGAAACTGGGGGTAACAATCAATGAATGCATAGAGTCTATCTGGTATTCAACCCGCATATTCAGCCGGTGATTCTTGTTGTCGGTAAGGGAACCAGACTGCTGGTCATAATAGTAGGTGGTGTCAGTCAGAAAGGTCTGCTTGTTGCTGCGCCTGTTTGTTTCGGTCCGTGTATCGTTGATAAAGTAGCTGCCATTTATTTTCAGCTTCGAACCAAAGTCCTGGTTGTAGTTAAACCCGGCATTCCAGTTACGGGTGATACCCGTGGTATTGTTGCCGCCAAGACTGCTGATGGTGGATTGTGCCGCACCGCGTCCGCCTCCGCCGGCGCGGCCACCACCACCGCCTCCTCCTCCCCCGGTGTTGCCGTTGAAGTTGAAGACGTCGTTGAAGGTATAACCAAGATTATTCACATTATTGCCACTTCCCAGGAAGGACAACTGTTTGTTATCGCGAAAACTGTTCAGGCTTGTATTGACTGCAAAGCGGTCATTATCGCCATAACCGGCAGAAGCTCTGCCGAAGAAGCCTTTTTTCTTGTCTTTTTTAATCGTGATGTTGATCGCTTTCTCTGTGTTGCCGTCGTCAATGCCGGTGAACTGTGCCTGGTCAGACTTACGGTCTATCAGCTGAATCTTGTCGATGATATCTGCCGGCAGGTTCTTAGTGGCCAGTTTAGGATCGTCGCTGAAAAAAGGTTTACCATCTACCAATACCCTTTTCACGGTTTCCCCCTGTGCTGTGATCACGCCGTCTTTATCTACTGATACGCCCGGTAGCTTTTTCAGCAGGTCTTCCACTACTGCGTTCTCTCTTGTTTTAAAAGAACCCGCATTGAATTCCAGTGTATCCAGCTTTACCACAACGGGCGGCACTTCCTGGATAATTTCCACCTCGTTCAACAGCAGGCCTTTACCTTTCAGATGTATGGCGCCCATATCCAGTACTGGCTGGGTTGCGGAAATCGTGACGCTTTTAAAAACCGGCTGGTAGCCCAGGAAAGTGATGTACACCCTGTAGTTGCCCAGGGCAACACCGGTGAACGAGAATGCCCCTTTTTTATCGGTAAAAGTGGTGGCCGCGAGGGAAGAATCCCTGCCGTTCAGCAGGGCTACGGTTGCATCCGGTAAAGGATGTGTTGCAGAAGAGTCGGTCAGTAATCCTTTGATCTGCCCCTGCTGCGCTTGTGTGGAGAGCGCAAACAGGAACAGTAAAGTGGCAACAAGGGTAAATCTTTTCATGAAAAGGGAATTGGTAAGGAGGAAACGATGCAAGTTAGTCTGTTAATTAATTCCCGTTTTGCCGTTCACGGAATTTTTGCATCGCTTCACGGCGCATGTCGCGCAACTGATCTTCCGTTACTTTTTCTGCATTTGCCGGTAATGAAACGTTGGTAGTTACCGGTTTGAAGTCCACTTTGGTAGCAGTAAAGGAACGTCTGCTGCTTTCTGCAGAGAGCACCACGCCATTGCCATCAGGCAGGAGGCCATTGACAGGGCTGTAGCTGAAAGGCAGGTCCTGTGTATACCATACGGTGTATTCTTCATTACGTACGGTAACAGTTGCTTTTTTACAATTGTAACCGGCGATCTTTTTAGTCTTGTCGCCCAGTTTCGCGTCTTTTGCAGAAGCGTATGCTTCTTCTGCATAGTAAGTTTTGGTGCTATCGTCGGGCTTTGAGAATACCTGCAGGTATTTCTTGCCGCTCAGGTCTACATATCCGCCACCGAAATTACCACGCATACGACCACCAAAACGACCGCCGCGGCCACCACCATTGCCATCACCACCAGGTGAGCCCTCAGGACGTCCGCCGCCGAAACCACGACCGCCAAAATCAGGGCGGTCTGTCTCCAGCTTGCCCTTACCGCCAGTGAAGTAGAAGTGTTGATTGAATGTAATGACCTGTTCTTCCCCATCACCTTCATTACCGCCACGCTGAGGCATTTTTGCATTTATTTCATAATCGATCACGCCGGTATTCTTATCCTGCGCAAAGGCCGTCATACCCGAGAAGGTAACCAGGGCAAGGCTAAGGAGTGTTTTTGAAAAGTTCTTCATATGCTCTGAGTTTTTTCTGATACAAAAGTCATTATTCGGTGCTCATTTGTTGGTTAAATAGCTTTATTTACTGTTAATTATTGTTAAGGGCTTAGGGCGGGTACGGAAGGAACCAATAGCTTTGTACCATACCTCCCCGGCGGGAGCGTACTTAACAGCGAAAAACCGGCAATTTATGCGTCAGCGGATCCGCAACATCCTGATACTAATGTGTGTATGTATACTTGGCATCTATTTCTTCCAGGGATACTGGCTGTACAATTCCTACCACATACAACTCGATCAGTTCAATAAAGACATCAACGAGTCTTTACGAACAGCTGTTTTCAATAAGCAGTTTGCTGATGTGCGCCGCTTTTTCCGCAGAGACCGCGATTCATTCAGAATTCCCCGCGAAATGCCTCCGCCGGGCGATACGGCCAGGGCACATGGCGGAGCCGGCATGCGCGAAGGAACATTAACAGATACGATTAAACGCAGGCGCGAACTGCACGCTGGTAATGAGTATGCCGATACACTGGCCAGGCAGATCTCTGACCTCATCCTGCTGAACAACCTGACCAGCGACAGTGTGAAACTGATCAAACTGGATTCTGTATTCACTGCCGAATTGCATTCCCGCCAGATACTGACACCCTACCAGCTGGATACTTTTCATATCAGCTTTAACGGGTACAACCGGGAAGGGTTCAGGGACAGCCTGAGGAAAAGGCCACCTTTACAAACGGCTAAAATACCATTCAACCCGGCCAGCAATCTCTTTGTGCAGGCCAAATTTGAGTCGCCGCTGCAATATATCCTGGCGAAGATGATGTGGACGCTGGCGGGTTCATTGTTGCTGCTGGTACTCACCACCATCTGTTTTGTATATATGCTTCGTACCATTCTGAAGCAGAAAAGGCTTTCTGAAGTGAAGAATGACTTTATCAATAACATGACGCATGAGCTGAAAACACCTATCGCTACTGTATCTGCAGCGGTGGAGGCTATGCAGAATTTCAACGCCCTGAACGACCAGCGCAAGACGCAGACCTATCTCGACATTTCAAAGCAGGAGTTGCAAAGACTGTCCGACCTGGTGGAAAAAGTACTGCAGATCGCGGCAGAGGAAAGAGAAGAGATCGAATTGTTCAAAGAAGATACAGATATCGGAGAGGTTATAGACAGTATCATTACCAATCACCAGCTGAAAGCCGGCCGCCCTGTTCAATTCCGCTATGATAACCTGTTGGGAGAGCAATCTGTGGATGTAGACAAGACCCACCTGTCCAACGCGATCAGCAACCTGGTAGACAATGCGATCAAGTACTCCGGAGATCATCCGTCCGTATACATCAAAACCATGCTGGAAAGCGGAAAGCTCATCATCCGGGTAAAGGATAATGGGATCGGGATACCGAAAATATACCAGGAGAACATCTTTGATACATTCTTCAGGGTGCCCACCGGCAACCTGCATAATGTAAAGGGATTCGGCCTGGGCCTTAGTTATGTAAAAAAGATCGTGGCGCTGCACGGCGGTACCATCAAAGTGCACAGCGAACCGGAAAAAGGAAGTGAATTTATTATACAAATACCCGTTTAACACCTGCACAATGTCAAAAGTATTACT
This sequence comes from Chitinophaga filiformis, assembly GCF_023100805.1. Lineage (NCBI taxonomy): Bacteria > Pseudomonadati > Bacteroidota > Chitinophagia > Chitinophagales > Chitinophagaceae > Chitinophaga > Chitinophaga filiformis. Next base: position 832,141 of record NZ_CP095855.1, on the reverse strand, counting down.
GATAGAGGACGAATGGCAACTGGGACAGATAGTGAAAGACAGCCTGGAAATGAGGGGATTCGAAATGCTTTATGCCGCCGACGGCAAAGAAGGGCTTCGTTTATACCAGGAACATAAACCGGATGTAGTCGTGCTGGACATCATGATGCCTAATATGGACGGTTTTACGGTCACGACAGAGATCCGGCGGCAGGATAAGACCACGCCTATTATCTTTTTGACAGCAAAATCCCAGACCACTGATGTGGTAAAAGGGTTCGAACTGGGAGGGAACGACTACCTGAAAAAACCCTTCAGCATGGATGAGCTGATCGTGCGTATAAAGGCCCTGCTGCAACGGTTCAAAGAAATGCCGGCATCTGAACCCTCTCAGGCGGGCGCTGACGTCATACAGATCGGGCAGTATATGTTCAATTATACGAAACAGACCCTTACCCGGAACAATAACACGGAGTTCCTTTCCCATCGGGAAGCAGAGATACTGCGGCGCCTGTCGGAAAACCTGAACCAGGTAATGGAAAGAAAGACCGTACTGCTCGATCTGTGGGGAGATGACAGCTTCTTCAATGCCCGCAGCATGGACGTGTTTATCACCAAGCTGAGAAGGTACCTGAAAGATGATCCGCGGGTACAGATCGTGAATATAAGGGGGGTAGGGTATAAACTGATCTTTTAATTATCTTTGCTGACTATGGATCAGATAGAACAGCAAATAGCTGCCTACAAACAGGAAATATTAGCATTCGAGCCAGCTACGGCCGCGGATCTTGAACAATACCGCATTAAATTCCTTGGAACAAAAGGAATCGTAAAGGCTATGTTTGGCGAAATGAAACAGGTGCCAAACGAGCGTAAAAAAGAGTTTGGACAGGTACTGAACGGGTTTAAACAACTGGCGGAAGAAAGGTATACTCAGTTCGAGCACCTGAAAGACGGCAATGCCGCCGCTACCTCCGATGCAGACCTCACACTGCCGGCGGAACCACACCGGCTGGGTACCCGCCATCCTATCAGCGTTGTCAGAAATAAGATCATCAGCATATTTGAACGTCTGGGTTTTGCCATTGCAGAAGGACCGGAAATAGAAGACGACTGGCATAACTTTACGGCACTGAACCTGCCGGAAAATCACCCTGCAAGGGATATGCAGGATACGTTCTACATCAGTAAGCATCCGGACTGGCTGCTGCGCACCCACACCTCTTCCGTACAGGTAAGAGCCATGGAAGCAGGTAAGCTGCCTATCCGCATCATCTGTCCGGGCCGTGTATACCGTAATGAAACGATCTCCGCCAGGGCGCATTGCTTCTTCCACCAGGTGGAAGGGCTGTACATTGATGAGAATGTATCATTTGCTGATCTGAAACAGACACTGTACCACTTCGTGAAGGAACTGTTCGGAGACACCACCCGTATCCGTTTCCGCCCTTCCTACTTCCCTTTCACTGAACCAAGTGCTGAAATGGATATATCCTGCCAGATCTGTGGCGGTTCAGGATGTAATGTATGTAAGCATACCGGCTGGGTAGAGATCCTGGGTTGTGGTATGGTGCATCCGAAAGTGCTGGAGAATTGTGGGATCGATCCTGAAAAATATACCGGTTTCGCTTTCGGAATGGGTATAGAGCGTATTACCATGCTGAATTACCAGATCAAGGACCTGAGACTGTTCTCTGAGAACGATACCCGGTTCCTGGAGCAGTTTGAAGGAGCGCTCTGACGACTTAAAATAAGATAGTTGCAAAGGAGAAAACGTGCGTTTGTATCACCGCCGCTTTCTCCTTTGTCTTTTTTACCCCGATAAATTCCCCGTATGATCACAGCTGACCAGATCAAAACGATTGCTGTATGTGGCGCCGGCACAATGGGCGCCGGTATTGCACAAGTAGCAGCAGCAAGCGGTTACCGTACCATATTGTTTGATGTACAGGCGTCCATGCTTGAAAAAGCGCAGCAACAGATCACGTTGCAGCTGGACAATGCCGTAAAGAAAGCGAAGATGACCATTGAAGAGAAAGACGCGATGCTTGAGCGGATCACTTTTACCGCTCATGTGGAAGACTGCCGGGCGGAATTGGTCATAGAAGCGATTGTTGAAAAGCTGGAGATAAAGACGGCGCTGTTCAATCAGCTGGCGGCCATCAATACGCCCGCTACCATACTTGCCAGCAATACTTCATCCCTGCCGGTGAGCGGTATTGCTGCCGGCATAGATCACCCGGAGAGGGTGGCCGGGATGCACTTTTTTAATCCGGCGCCTGTAATGAAACTGGTGGAGATCGTTAAAGGAAAAGATACAGCACCGTATGTTGCAGCGCTCTTATACACACTATCCCAAAGGCTGGGAAAAACGCCTGTAATGGTGCAGGATACCCCCGGATTTATCGTCAACAGGGTGGCCCGGCACTACTACCTGGAAGCGATGCAGATAGCCGCAGAAGGGGTTGCAGGATACAAAAGCATAGACCGCCTGCTGGAAAGCGCGGGGTTCCGTATGGGGCCTTTTGCATTGATGGACCTGATCGGCAACGATGTTAACCTGGCGGTGACGCGCTCCCTTTATGACGCATACAACGGGGCGCCCCGCTTCGCTCCCAGCCCCTTACAGATAGCAAAGGTGGAGGAAGGTGCATTGGGGAAGAAAAGCGGGAAGGGATTTTATAATTATCTTTGACGCAAACGGGACTTATTTCATGAATTTAGTTACGGGCGGCACAGGTTTTTTAGGCAGTCATTTATTACGTAAACTGGTGAATGTCGGACAGCCGGTACGGGCTTTGTACCGCACAGCAATTCCTCCTCAGGTAGAAGATATACGGCATAAGATAGAATGGGTACAGGGCGACGTGCTGGATGTCAGCGCATTGGAAGACGCTATGCAGGGCGTAGATAAAGTCTATCATTGTGCAGGCGTGGTATCGTTCAGTCCCGGTGAGCAGGACCGGATAATGAAAGTGAATGTAGAGGGAACTGCCAACGTAGTTAATCTTGCTATTGATGCAGGTGTCAGAAAGCTGGTGCATGTTAGTTCCACCGCAGCACTGGGCAGGGCAAGGGTAGACGGCGTGCTTGATGAATCAAGTGAATGGCGGGATGGCAGTAATAATTCCAGGTATAGTGTCAGTAAACACCTGGGAGAGATGGAAGCCTGGAGAGGTATGGCAGAAGGCCTGGATGTTGTCATTGTTAACCCGGGTATTATACTGGGCGCCGGATATTGGGAGGATAGCTCCGGTATGCTGATAAAAAACGCCTGGAAAGAATTTCCATATTATACAGAAGGCATCAACGGTTTCACAGATGTACGCGATGTGGCAGAAGTCATGTTCAGGCTGATGGAAAGCGATATAGAAGGGGAACGTTTCGTGCTGACAACCGATAACTGGAAGTACTACGACCTGTTTAAAGAAATGGCACATCAACTGGGAAAAAAGCCACCTCATATTGCTGTAAAGCCCTGGATGGCGGAAATCGTATGGAGACTGGAGGCAATAAAAAGCAAGCTATCCGGTAAAAAGGCATTGCTGACCAAGGAAACGTCCCGGACCGCACAGCTGAAAGTATACTACAGCAATGAAAAGATCCTGAAAGCATTGCCGGGATTCTCTTTTACACCCTTACAAACAACAATTGCCGATATGTGCCGGGTTTTCCTGGAGGAGAAGCGCCGCCAGGGATAACGCTTACCTGACAAGGAGCGCTCCTATGGCCGCTGCTAATACCGGCAGGAGCGGCTTTCCTTCCATCTCCGCGCTCATCCATACCCTTGGATGGGCTCCTGTAACAACAGCCGCCACTACCTGCCGGCGGATGTGAAATTCATAACAGATATTCTCATAAGAGTTTTTAGTGCCGAAGCGGTTATGGGCTGTAACACGCACCTCATCGTCTGCCGAGCGCAGGATGCCTGCCGGTTTATTTTCATTCAATTCCAGGTAATTCACATCTTTCAGGATCATCTCCCATCGTTTTAGGGGCTCATTTTTGGTCCCGTTGATCAATATGTAGGAGAAGAGTGCAGTTGCCGGCATATTGTCCAGAAATGAGGGCAGGGAATGCCCGGAAAAAGCAATATGTGCAGCCTGTATGACTTGTGTGAGTATGTTCTCCTCCCTGCCGCTAACCCGGATATTGAATGGGTTTACAGGATCTTTGATGAAGCTGACCGCTGCCGCATCGGCTATCCCGTTTTTCCGGGAGGAGGTGGTGTACTGGCCGAAGGAGATGGTTTTTGCTGTAAACCATCCGTCACTGATGCTGACGGGCCATTCCTGCGTGGAGGTATAAAGACCGTCCTGGGCGAAAGCAAGGTTACTGAAGGTGATCAGAAATATAAGTGTAAGAAAATGCCGGGGCATAGAGAGACTTTTAAACAAAAAGGCTCCATGGTTTGCATGGAGCCTGTGAAATAATATATCAATGGCCATACAGTTTTTGCCAGATCTCAGGAATACGTTTAATCCAGTTTATTTCCTTCATCTTAACCTTGGCATCTTCAACAGGAGAGCCAAAGTATACCTTACCTCCTTCCAGTGAAGAAGGTACACCGCTTTGCGCCAGCACAACAGCACCTTTCCCGATAGTAAGGTCTTTTGAAACACCTACCTGGCCCCAGAGGATCACGTTGTCTTCTATATGTGCTTTACCGCCTACACCTACCTGACCGGCAAAGAGGCAATTACGGCCGATGACAGTGCCATGTCCTATGTGGATCATGTTATCGAATTTCGTGCCACGGCCGATGATGGTATCGCCACTTACACCCTTGTCAATGGTACAGCCAGCGCCTATTTCCACGTCATCTTCAATGATCACCCTTCCGCAGCTTTCCAGTTTATCGTACATCACCTCCCTGTCGGCCCGTTTCTTAAAATAGAAGGCATCCGCACCGATAACAGTGCCTGCATGGATGATCACGTTATTCCCGATGATGGAATTGTCGTAAATAGTTACGTTGGGATGAATGATACAATTGGTACCGATAGTAACATGATTACCAACGAATACATTCGGCTGTATGATAGTCCCCTCGCCTATCACAGCAGAATCGCTGATGGGGTTGGTGGCTGGTTCGAAAGGACGGAAGCGTTTTACCAGTTTCACATAAGCACTGAACGGATCGTCTGTTACGAGCAATACTTTTCCCGGAGGGCAAGTCACTTTTTTATTAATGATGATAATCGTAGCTGCTGATCTCAGGCAGGCATCATAGTACTTTGCGAAGTCCACAAACGAGATGTCACCCGGTTCTACCTTATGGATCTCATTGATGCCGGTGGCCATCAGCGTATCGTCGCCTTCCAGCTCTGCGCCTATGAATGCCGCTATTTCCGTTACCGCGATCGGTTCATTAAACTTCATGTTTTCTGTTGTTTAGTGGAGCAAAGGTAGTAGAGAATACGATACGATTGTTCACCCGTTTTTGTTTCATCAAGAAGAGAAATGAAGTTTTAACGCTTCTTTGTAACTGTTGTTATCCACATTTTTTTTAGTGTGTGAATAAAAAAGTTTGCATTTTTTTTCTTTTGTGATGAAATTCTTTTTAATATTGTGTAGGGAATTTTTGTTCCCTGTACTTACTAACCCATTCACATAACAAGAAAGTCTGATTGTAAACACGGTCAGACTTTTTTAATGCCCTGTGAAATCCTTTCCCCGCAAGTGTTTCCGCTGATCTTTCAAGCCTGGTTTTATCTCTTCAGATATGAACAGGGAACTACTTTTTATCACCCTGTATACCGGACCTTTCTAAATTCCAATTTCTGGAAAAGCACACTGCCTTTCAGTAACATAATTTCAAAGGGTATAAAGTGATAAGAATGAAGTGAATAAGCTGCGGAAGAACTCAGATGGCAGTACTGAACAGTTGAGATTGTGGCAGCTTTCTCCATAAGCGGGCATCAAAAGCCATACAGATATTGCGGATAAAAGGCCCGCCTTTCCCGGTAACAGATACTGCATTTTCCGTTATGTCTACCAGCCCGTCTTTCTCAAGCTCCTCAAGCCTTTCGAGGCTTTCTGCAATAACGGGGCTTCTCCTGTCTGCCTCACTCAGGGCTGTCTTAAAACTACACATAAGGTCATGAATATGGCGACGCAACCGGAGGTCTTCCGCATCCAGGATGTGACCACGTACTACAGGGAACTGTCCGCTGTTCACAAGCTGCTGCCATATAGCGATCCGCTTTTCATTCTGTGCATATGCATACCAGCTGTCTCCTATAGAAGACGCACCCAGGCCCACCATAAGCGATGTATGGTGATCGGTATATCCCATAAAGTTCCTGTGTAATGATCCCTGATTGCAGGCATGATACAGGCTGTCATGAGGCAACGCAAAGTGGTCCATCCCGATCTCTGTATACCCGTTCTCAGCGAACAGTGTTTTACCCAGCTCATAGAGCGCTCTCTTCTCTTCATCCTTTGGAAGATCTGCCTCAGAATAACGCCGTTGACCAACACCTTTTACCCAGGGTACATGCGCATAGCTATAGAAAGAGATCCTGTCCGGCCTTAGCTGCATTACTTTATTAATCGTATCTCCTACGCTTTCCATGGTTTGAAGGGGTAAGCCATATACCAGGTCATAGTTGATGGAGGTATAACCGATAGCTCTTGCAGTGGCGGTGACTTCTGCCACCGTCTCATAGGGTTGTATCCGGTTGATGATGTCCTGCACGCGCGGATCGAAGTCCTGAATACCCAGGCTCATACGGCGGAAGCCAAGATTATACAGCGTCAGCATATGCGCCTTTGTCGTGTTGTTTGGATGGCCTTCGAAACTAAGTGTGGCATCAGGCAACAGATCGGCATGCAGATATATACGGGAAAGTAAGTTGTGCAGGTTCTGTGGACTGAAAAATGTTGGTGTGCCTCCGCCAAGATGGATCTCCCTGATGCGCGGACGTTCTTTGAACAGCTGCAGATACAGCTCCCATTCATTGAGTATAGACTGTATATAGGGGGCTTCTACGCCATGGTTGACGGTAATATGTTTATTGCATCCACAGTAAGTGCACAATTGTTCACAATAAGGCAGATGGATATAGATACTGATCCCTTCCGTGTGGTTGGTGGCGCGGAAAGATTGCAGTAAAGCCTGCTTCCAGGTATCGATATCAAACTGCTGCTCATCCCAGTAAGGAACGGTCGGGTAACTTGTATAGCGGGGAGCAGCGGTGTTATATTTTCTAATGAGTTGCATGATCAGGATGGTTTAAGGCAGTGTAATGAGACTTTTTCGCCCGGTGCAGTCAATGCGGGGCTGACGTATGGAATATTCAGATTAAGCCCGCGCATGATGAGCAGAATGGCCATAACGGTGAGAACATATGGGATGCAGCTGCGTAAACGGTTACGCAGGCGGATACTGATAAGATCGTTGAACCAGCTTAGCGCTATCATAGCAGGTAGTGTACCTGTACCAAAGGCTGCCATGAAAAGGGCGCCCTGCAGGGAGCTGCCGGTGGCTACAGCCCCGGTAATGGCAAACCATACCAGGCCACAGGGCAATAGGCCGTTCAGGAAGCCGATCGCATACAGGGTATGCTGTTGCTGACGACGAAGCAGGTTGCCCAGCATTGTTTTGATATGACGTGTATAAAAGCCCGTATTCAGCTGGAAGCGGTGCCGGCGGAAACCATATTGCAGCACTATCAGCAGCAACATGCCAGTTCCAAGCAGAATAGACAACCACTGCTGCAGGCCTCCCAGGAAGAATTGTCTGCCCAGCCATCCGGAAGCAAGGCCTAAGCCGGCATAGGCAGTAACCCTTCCTGCATTGTACAACAGAATGCCCACCTGCTTACGGACGCCGTCCAGGTGTTGCACCGGGAGGGTGAGCGCAATGGGCCCGCACATGCCGATACAGTGAAAGCTGCCGATGAAGCCCAGCGACAAGGCATATAAAAACGTCAGGAGCATGATCTGTATCAGTTAACGGTTACAAAACTTTCCTGGTAATAAGATTTTCCCTTTGCCTCCCATTGTAATTGTACCCGGTAATTGCCTTTCTGAAATCGTTTCTTGCTAACCAGCACCAGCCCGTTCTCATCAGGCTGTAAAGGGAGAGAGACGTCCTGGCGGGAATCTGAGGCACGGTAGAACAACACGTTGCCCTCAAGAGGAACGCCCTGCATTTCAGCGGGAAAAAGAATACCAACTGACTTCTCTGACTGATTGATGCTGACAGGCGCAGAAAGGGAAAGGGCTTCTCTCCTGCCGTCGATCACCTGCTGATATTTCAGCTCTTCTGCGTAATAATTAGGCGTAACCATGTCTATGCGGGTGCGCATACTTTTGGTTACCAGCGTGAGGATGCCCGCTGCAAAAAGAATGAATACGATAATGATTTTATGACCCCAGTTCATGATTCGGATATTTTGATGAAGGATATAACAATTACTGCGCAGGTCCCAGGAAGGTGGTGCCGATGGTGCCCTCCTTATTGTTGCCTGTATACAGCGTGATATGTAAGGTTGTTTTACGCTTTTTGATGGCGGTACGGGGCAATATAACGAAGAAGATACCCTCGCCCTGTTGCTCCCCTTTTACAGTTACCTGCTGATGACCAAGCAGTTCTATTTTGCCTGGTGCATCTTCCAGCCGGAGGCTGAGTGGAATATCGCTGGCTGTTTTGTTGACCAGCTTAATCCGGTAAAGATTGGAGATACTGTCAGCACCTCTTTCCTGGTACAACATGCCTGCTGTCCGGATGATCGTTCCACTTACCGGTTTCCGGCTTACCAGCATCCAGGTGATGGCGGTGAGCAGTATCACCAGCACGGAACTATATAATTTGATCCTTGTGGTAAAGTGTAAGGGCTGTTTGTTGGCGATCCCGTTCTCTGATGCATAGCGGATGAGATGCAGGGGGCGTCCTGTTTTTTCCATCATGAAGTTGCAGGCATCAATACAGGCGGTACAGTTCACGCACTCTAACTGTGTACCATTGCGGATGTCTATGCCGGTTGGACATACCTTTACACATTGAAGGCAATCGATACAATCGCCCAGGTTGTTGTCTGCCTGTTTTTTAAAATGCCCGCGGGGCTCTCCCCTGGTATAATCGTATGCTACCACCACAGAGTCCCTGTCCAGCAACACACCCTGAAGGCGGCCGTAAGGACATACTACCGTGCATACCTGCTCCCTGAAGAAGGCAAATACGCCATAGAACACGCCTGCAAAAATGATCATTGCGGCAAGACCACCTGTATGTTCTGTAACCGGACCGGTTATTATTTCAAGCAAACTGTTTATGCCGATTACATAAGCCAGGAACGTATTGGCGATCAGGAAAGACAGCATGTAAAAGAGGATATGCTTGCTGGTCTTTTTCACGATCTTGTCCGTGTTCCATGGCGCTTTGTTCAAAAGTTTCTGGGCAGATGCATCACCTTCTATCCAGTATTCTATTTTGCGGAAGAGCATTTCCATGAAGATGGTCTGTGGACATGCCCATCCGCAGAACAGGCGGCCGAAGGCCATGGTGAATACTACAATGAAGAGGATAAAAGCCACCATGGCTAAGCCGAATATAAAGAAGTCCTGCGGCCAGAATATGGCGCCGAACAATATGAACCTGCCTTCAACTACATTAAACAAAAACAAGGGCCGGCCATTCACTTGAATGAATGGGCCGGCAAAAAACGCAAGGAAATAAAGGAAGCTTAGCACACTCCTCGCGTTATAGAGTTTACCTTTCGGCTTCTGGCTGTATATCCAGCTGCGTTTTCCTTGCTTGTCAACAGTCGCCAGGCTGTCTCTGAACGATTCTTCCATCACGAATATGTTTACTTGATCTGTCTACTCTTTTTCTAATGTGCCCTGCGGCTCTTTTGGATTAGGTGGATTTGAACCACGTATGCTCTTGATATAGCTGGTCAGTTGTGCCAGTTGTTTGGGAGAGAAATCGTCTTTCCAGGACTTCATCCCTTTCTCAGGCACGCCATACTTAATAGTGGTGAATACGTTCTTCACCTGTCCTCCGTGCAACCAGTAGTCATCCGTCAGGTTGGGACCTACCACACCCTGCGCCTGGGGACCGTGACATGGTGCACAGCTGGTAGAGAAGATCTTTTGTCCGGAAGCAATATCATCAGCACCTGTCAGCAGTGTCACACTGTTTTCATCGATATTGTTGGCCGCATTTTTAAGATATTCTGCTTTTGCCTCCGCTGCTGCAGCTTCTGCAATGGCCAGTTCCTCAACCTGCGATGGAGCGGAATGTGCTATCTGAAAGCGCCATACATAAACAACGGCAAACACAATACTGAAGTAGAAACCCCATCTCCACCAGGGAGGTGTAGGGTTGTTCAGCTCACGGATGCCATCATAATCATGGCCCATATCTTCCTCCATTTCTGAAGCAGCATCCAGTGTTCTGGTCTTGTTGAGCTTTTCAAGCCAGTGTATAACCGGCTTGCCGGGAGCCGCCACCTTCTTTTTCCTTTCTATACCCAACAGCACGCGCAGCGTATACAAAAGGGATATAATGATCAGGATCTCCAGTGAGATGACAGACGCCAGTATATAAAAAGACGTGTCGGACAATCCGCTGATAATATTAGTAGCAACGGGTTTGGCTGTTTCCGCAGCTTCCTGCGCCAGCAGGCTGTTGGAAGAAAGGATACCTGCCACCAGGATCGCGATGGAAACGATCGCTTTACTTTTTTCGCTTTTTACTCTTTCCCTGTAAACGTCCATGGCGTTAAGCACAGCACTGCCCAGGATAGCGATGACGATCAGCAGGCCGACAATAACCGTCAGCAGTACAATAGCTACCGGATGCCCCAGCTCTGATGGTGGGGTAGGCTTGTATTGTGCTGCTGCCGGCATACTGTGCAGCAGGCATAGGGTAAAAAGGGATAAGCCGGTTATAGTGATTGATTTCTTGTTCATAATGTTGCGATTAGGAGATGATAAAATAAGCATGCTGTGATCAGCGGTCATCCAGCGGAATGTTCCGTATATGGTCTATCATGCCTTTATCAGCCTTCAATGCCCAGAATGCGGCCACCACAAAGAACAGGGTGAATATGCACAAAGATGCCAGCGGGTATATACTTACACCTGTTATAGATTGCAGGTAATTGATGAATTTCATATCTCGTAAGATTTACTGTTTGATCACATTATTTTTTCTCTGCCACCACAGGATTTTTGATATCGGCGCCCAGGCGTTGCAGGTAAGCAATAAGCGCAACGATCTCTTTATCCGGCGCTACTTCCAGCTTGTCCTTCTTTAATGCGGCGCTTATTTCCTGTGCCTGTTTAGCCATATCTGCATTGGCCTGCAATTCATATCCTGCAGGATATGGTACGCCCAGCTTGCGCATAGCGTTGATCATAGCAGGTGTCTTTGCCTTGTCTGTTTTATCATCGAACAACCAGGGATATTGTGGCATAATAGAGCCGGGAGACATAGACGTAGGATCCAGCATGTGGTTGTAGTGCCATGAATCCGGGTACTTTCCTCCTATCCTGGCCAGGTCCGGACCAGTTCTTTTTGAACCCCACTGGAAAGGATGGTCATAAATGAATTCACCAGCTTTGGAATATTCACCATAACGCGCTACTTCATCGCGGAAAGGACGGATCATCTGTGAGTGGCAGGTATAGCAACCCTCGCGGATATATACATCGCGGCCATGCAGTTCAAGCGGTGTATATGGTTTTACGCTGGTGATGGTAGGAATATTGCTTCTTACAAGGAAGGTAGGGATCAGTTCGAGAATACCTCCTATTGCTACTACTACCAGGCTGAAAACGGCCAGCTGTATAGGCCTGCGCTCGATCCAGTTATGCCAGTGAGCTTTGCCATGTGTCTGAATCACTTTTGGCAATGGCGCTGCTTCAGCAGGTTCATTTGCTACAAAAGAGCCACGGCGTACGGTCTTGGCGAGGTTCACGATCATCAGTATCACACCGCTGATATACAATATACCACCCAGGCCGCGCAGCGCATACATCGGAATGATGGTATTCACTGTTTCGAGGAACTGGAATTTCAGCTGTCCTTCCGGTGTGAACTGTTTCCACATCATGCTTTGTGTGAACGCAGCCCAGTACAATGGGATCACATAGAAAATGATACCCAGTGTGCCCAGCCAGAAGTGCGTATTGGCCCATTTACGGGAATATAGTTCAGTAGTGAAAAGACGAGGTAATAACCAGTACAGGATACCGAATGTCAGGAATCCGTTCCAGCCCAAGGCACCTACGTGTACGTGTGCGATGGTCCAGTCGGTATAGTGACTGATGGCGTTCACATTCTTCAGTGACAGCATCGGTCCTTCGAATGTAGCCATACCATAACAGGTCAGCGCTACTACAAAGAATTTCAGGATGGCGTCTTCCCTTACGCGGTCCCACGCACCACGCAGTGTAAGCAAGCCATTCAGCATACCGCCCCAGGATGGTGCGATCAGCATAATAGAGAATACAGTGCCCAGGGATTGCGCCCACTCAGGTAAGGCTGTATATAAAAGGTGGTGAGGTCCCGCCCAGATGTAGATAAAGATCAGTGCCCAGAAGTGAATGATGGACCAGCGATACGAATACACCGGTCTGTTGGCAGCCTTCGGTACGAAGTAGTACATCAGTCCGAGGTAAGGAGTGGTCAGAAAGAATGCCACCGCATTATGTCCATACCACCATTGTACCAGTGCATCCTGCACGCCTGCATACCAGGAATAGCTTTTCAGGAAAGATACCGGCATCTCGAACGAGTTCACGATGTGCAGCATGGCAATAGCCACCCATGTGCCGATGTAGAACCAGATAGCCACATACAGATGCGCTTCACGACGGCGGAGGATGGTACCGAGCATATTCGCTCCAAACACGACCCAGACCAGTGTAATGGCGATGTCGAAAGGCCATTCCAGCTCTGCATATTCCTTACCGGTAGTGCAGCCCATGAATAATGTGATAGCGCCTCCGGCAATGATGGCTTGCCATCCCCAGAAATGTATCTTACTCAGTACATCGCTGAACATGCGTGTTTTACACAGGCGTTGTAATGAATAATACACACCCATAAAGATGCCATTACCTACAAAGGCGAAAATGACAGCATTGGTGTGTACGGGTCTTAGACGACCAAATGTTGTAGGTGCATAACCCAGGTTAAGGTCGGGCAACACCAGCGCCAGCGCAGCCCACAACCCGGCCAGCATACCGATCAGCCCCCAGCCGATACAGGCGTATGCAAACCATTTCACGGTACGGTTATCGTACGAAAACTTTTCGAGAGACATGTTTGTTCAATTACGAATGATAAGAGATGAGTTGATAGTATAGAAAGGAGAATCAATTATGATTGCAGATGCGTGACTTGCAGTCCTTGTTACTGCATGCATTCCCCGATTTGCAGCCGCTTTCAGCTGGCTTTGTGTCGAACAGCACACGGTGTGCAGGGGAAAAATCATCCTCAAATTGTCCGTTCCTGACTGACCATATAAATGCAGCGAGGAAGAAGATTGCCACCAACAGGCTGGCTCCGAGAAGTATGATGATCACGCTCATAGTATGTGGGTTTAAATTACATGAGCAAAGCTAGCATGTCGCGTATGCGGATACGATGATGCCGCTCAATCGGGACACTGATTCATATCATGGTCTGTCCAGCCATTCGCTCAGGCCATAGGTAAGCAGCACAATGCTGATGGAGCTTGCAGGCATGAGTATGGCAGCTGTTAACGGAGAGAGGATGCCCTGTACGGCAAAGAATAAGCCGATGAAATTGTATAAGAGAGAGATGATGAAAGTGGCGACTATAATACGTTTGTTGTTCTTGCAGGTCCTGATGAAACGAGGCAGCTGTATCAACTGATCAGCTTCGAGAATGCCGTCACTGGCAGGCGTGAAATTATTGCTGTTTTCCGTCAGTGATATGCCTACATCGCTTTGCTTCAATGCGCCTGCGTCATTGAGCCCGTCCCCGATCATGAGTACGCGATGGCCTTGTTTCTGGAGAGATAACACATAGCCGAGCTTGTCTGCCGGCTTCTGCGCGAAATGCAGGCTGGCAGAAGATCCCATCATTTCCTGCAGATAGGCTGCTTCAGCATCATTATCGCCGGACAATAATGATAATGCATATTTCTTCTGCAGGTGTTGCAGCAGTGCAGGTATACCTTCTCTGTAGTGATGGCGGATGATAAAGCAACCGGTCTGTTGCCCGTCGATAGTAATATACACGGTGCTGCCGTCTGTCTCTATTTTACTGGTTGTGCCTGTGAATGCTGCATTGCCCAGTTGAATGAAATTATACTGTACCCAGCCGCTGATACCGTTTGCTGCTACTGACCTGAAGTTCCTCACCGGCAGATTTTCATCCTTGCCACAAAAAGATGCGATCATTTTACTGAGCGGATGTGTGGATTGTGCTGCCAGCGTACCAATGGCCCATAGTTTTTCCTTAGTGAGCGGCATGCCCTGGTAAGACACGCTGGAAGTGGCTTTGCCGGTTAAGGTGCCTGTTTTGTCAAACACAATGTGGTCTACGTCTGCGAGCCTTTCTATTGCATCGGCATTCCGGAGATATAAATGATGCCTGCTCAGTATGCGGAGGATATGCCCATTGGTGAAAGATGCCGCCAGCAACAAGGCACAGGGGCATGCAACGATCAGCACTGCGGTTACTGCAGGCCATATACGTGATGGATCGTACGCCCACCAGTATGTAGCTGTAATAATCGCGATGGTCAGTACTACCCAGGTAAAATAGCGGCTCAGCAGGTGAATAAAAGATGGTTTTTTCTCCCGCGGCCTTTTGAGCTCTTCCCTGTTCCAAAGACTGGTAAGGTAACTTTGTGCAACCTCTTTGATGGTAAGAATTTCAATATTTCCCTCCAGCTGTTTGCCTCCCGCATACACGATCTCTCCGGTGCTTTTCTGTACGGGAACGGCTTCTCCTGTTACAAAGCTGTAATCTATAATGGCATTGCCCTTTAGCAGGATCCCGTCAGCAGGGATCAGTTCCTGGTTATGGATCAGTAAAGTATCGTTGGTTTTGATGTCCGGCAGTGCGGTCGGGATCTGTTGTTTGTCTTTCAGTACGGTAATGGCAATAGGGAAATAGGCGGTATAATCACGGTCGAAAGACAGGCCCTGGTAGGTTTTATCCTGCAGGATACGCCCTACGAGCATGAAGAAAACGATGCCCGTCATAGAGTCGAAATACCCGCCGCCACTGTCTGTAAGAACGTCTGTCAGGCTGCGGACAAAGGTGACGATGATTGCCAGCACGATGGGCAGGTCGATATTCAGAAAGCCGCTTTTCAGACCGCCCCAGGCGGAGCGGAAGAATACCTGCGCGCTGTAAAAGAAGACGGGTAGCGATAGTGTGAGGTTGAGCCAGCGGAAGATGTGGTTCATTTTTACGTCCGCATACCCGTAGTGGGAAAAGTATTCCGGGAAACTAAGCAACATGATATTGCCGAAACAGAATCCGGCCACCCCCAGCCTGTAGACCAGATCGCGCTGTATACGGGGTTTTTGCTGCCGGAGGTCCTGCAGGCTGATATATGGCTCATAACCAATGCTGGTCAGGGTTTCTGCGATATGCCTGAGCGAGGTTTCCTGCTGCCGGAATACGATCATTGCCTCTTTTTTGGCAAAATTGACATTCACCCTTTGAACGCCGGCATCGAGATGGTGCAGGTTTTCGAGTAGCCACAGGCAGGAGCTACAGTGGATATGCGGAATATAGAAAGTGACATGTGTCTGGGTATCATCCTGGAACTGAATCAGTTGTTGCTGTATTTTGTTATCGTCCAGGAAGGCGAATTTATCTTTTCTGACGGGGATCCGTTGCGACTGGCCAGGATTGTTATTAAGTGTATAGTAGTCGCAGAGACCGTTTTCGTTCAGGATCTCGTATACGAGTTTACATCCCTCACAGCAAAAATGCTTGTCGTCCAGTAGTATTTTCCCGTCCGGGCAGTCTTCCCCACAGTGAGCACATTTCAGTTTGGTATCGGGCGCGACAGCTATTGTTGCCATGATAAAGGATTTTTGCAAAACTACCTGCATCGTTGCGGGAGGACAATGATGGGTGTCAAAAGCGGAACTGATCCTTATCAACATTTTGTGCTTTTTCCCCGTCCAGATGCCGTCCAGATACCGCTTTGATACCGCTAATCTTACGTTAATCTTACGTCCCTGAACGTAACTTTAACGTAAGATTAGCGGTATCAAAGCGGTATCAGGACGGTATTTATTGGCCTATGTCTTAGTACAGAAAAACTTTACATTTTTGTGCGGAGCTTCAGAATTTACTTTACAGGTGTTATTGTAAATTCATTATTTGCTTTACAGTAAAGCAGATTGAAAGAGAGGTTTGTGAAGCTGTTTCGGCAGGGTTTTGAATTAGCTACGGGTGGAATGAATGCAGCGTTCGAAGCGACTTGGACCCGGGCTTAATGTGGATCTGAGCGGACCCGAAGTGGACTCAATCCTGCAGGTTGGCTGTACGGGTCAGCTCTTCAGGGTTCAGGAGGCGGATCTTTTTACCCTGCAATTCGATCAGCCCATCTTTTTTGAACTCGGAAAGCAGGCGTATGGCCGATTCTGTAGCGGTACCTACCAGGTTGGCGATTTCCTCGCGGGAGAGGCGGACGTTGAGCGTATAACCATCCTGTTCCACGCCATAGGTTTCTTTTATGAAAAGCAGGGTTTCTGCCAGGCGCTCACGTACGGGTTTCTGGGCCAGGTGGGTGATCTTCATCTCTGCTTTTCTGAGCTCACTGGCCAGGATGCGCATCATTTCGAGGGAAAGGCTGGCATCTTTCTGCAATACGCTCATAAAAAGGTCTTTGGGAATGAAACATACGGAAGAATCGTCGAGGGCAATCGCAGAAGCGGTGTAACGTTCTGCACTGAGGAGCGCCTTATAGCCGATAATGTCGCCTGGTTTACATAGACGCACGATCTGTTCCCGGCCATCATCGCCACAATGTGACAGTTTAATCTTGCCGGTGTTCACGCAGTAAATGCCGAAGGGGTATGCGCCTTCCTGGAATACGATCTGGCCTTTTTTGTACATAGTACACACCTTGGCAGATTCGATCTCTTCCAGATTGCACTTCTCCGCTTTGAATAAAATTGATCCAAAGCGGTCCTGGCAATTCGTACATGAAGCGTTATGGAAAGGCGTACACATAGTTTCAGTCTGCAAAATTACTAATTTACAGCCAAAATAAGCGTACGTTCCCTTACTACTTCAAGCATGTCACTTAAATACTTTATTATATATAAGCCTTTCCAGGTGCTGACCCGTTTCGGGAAGGAGGAAGGAAAGGAGAGCCTGGCGGATTACTTTAAAGTTCCTTCGGATGTTTATCCGGTTGGCAGGCTCGACTATGACAGTGAGGGCCTGCTCATTCTTACCAACGATAAGTCGCTGACAAACAGGTTGCTGGATCCGAAATTTGCCCACGAAAGGGAATATTGGGTCCAGGTAGATGGTGCGGTGACACCCGAAGCAGTGCAACAACTGAAACAAGGGGTAAAGATCGCCGTAGACGGCAAGCAATATTTAACCCGGCGTTGCCAGGCCGCTTTATTTGAAACCGATCCTGTTGTACCGGAACGTAATCCACCTATCCGTTTCCGTAAGCTTATCCCTGCTCCCTGGATCAGGTTAGTGCTCGGCGAGGGTAAAAACCGGCAGGTCAGAAAGATGACAGCGGCTGTGGGTTTTCCTACGTTGAGACTTATCCGTTACCGGATAGGCCGCGTCACTGTAGATGGGCTGGAGCCAGGACAGATGCGGGAAATGGGGCAAAAGGAACTCTATGATATGCTCTTCAGGTAACTTTTACGGAGATGCCCCGACGTGGTTTCCCGGCGCATTATATGGTGTCCTGCTGTTGTTTGCTTGCACCTATTCTTTGTGCTTTGGGCTAATTTAGGTAGGTTTGTTGCCTACAAATCTCTATTATGCTGAAATCAATGACCGGCTTTGGAAGGGCGGAAACTACCAAGGGCGAGACCACAATAGTGGTTGAAGTAAAATCGCTCAATGGTAAGCAATTTGAGGTAAACCTGAAGATTTCCCCGCTGTTGAAGCCTTATGAGTTTGATATCCGTAACAAGCTGCAGCAAACCCTCTTGCGCGGTACCCTGGATGCGACGGTAAATATAAGGCAAAACGGGGCTACCCGTCCGGTGGTCATTAATACTGATCTGGCTAAATATTACCATAGCACTATTACTTCTCTGGCTACAGAACTGAATCTTCCCCAGGAAGACATGCTGAATGTACTGATGAAGCTGCCCGAAGTGGTATCGCCGGCTACAGAACAGATCTCTGAAGAAGAATGGCTGGAGGTGGAAAAGGTGATCCATCTGGCAGTTACCGACCTGGATGCCCATCGCCTGGATGAAGGACAGATGCTGTCGGCAGACCTGCTGCTGCGTATAGAAAACATAGAATCCTACTGTATAAAGGTCCGAGAACTGGATCCGCTGCGTAAAGACAGGGTGCGTCAGCGACTGGAAGCCCTGCTGGCAGAACATGTGGGGAA
This sequence comes from Chitinophaga filiformis, assembly GCF_023100805.1. Taxonomy (NCBI): domain Bacteria; kingdom Pseudomonadati; phylum Bacteroidota; class Chitinophagia; order Chitinophagales; family Chitinophagaceae; genus Chitinophaga; species Chitinophaga filiformis. The sequence continues at coordinate 813,605 of NZ_CP095855.1, read as the reverse complement.
GGAAAATGTGGATGAGAACCGCCTGGAACAGGAATTGATCTTTTACCTGGAGAAACTCGATATTTCCGAAGAACTTATCAGGCTGGAAAACCACTGCCGTTATTTCAAGGAGATCCTGGCAGAGGCAGATCCTTCAAAGGGAAAGAAACTGGGCTTCGTGCTCCAGGAAGTTGGACGCGAGATCAATACGACCGGTTCCAAAGCGAATGATGCCAACATTCAGCAATGGGTGGTGCTCATGAAAGATGAACTGGAAAAGGCAAAAGAACAGGTGCTGAATGTACTGTGATCAGGCAACGATATGGTTCCTCAGATATAAAACGTATTGCGATAAAATATGAATAAACTCTGCCGGATTATTGTGGCAGCGGGAATGCTGGTAACAGCGGCCTGTCAGCCACTGAAGATGGACACCTATGAAAAGAACCTGGATATTCCGGGGCATGAATGGTCCTATGCCTATAAACCTGTTTTTGAGGTTACCGTGCAGCCTCAGGACACGGCATACCTTTACAATATCTATGTAAATGTACGGCATAAAGACTCCTACCCTTTCAGCAATATATGGTTGCAGGTACATACCCAGTTCCCGGGAGAAAAACCGGTAACACAAAGGGTAGAACTACCTTTGGCAGATATGAGCGGCAAATGGCTGGGTAGCGGGCTGGATGACATTTATGAGCATAAGATCCCCATCCAGCAGAATGCCATCCTGAACAAGCCGGGTACATACAAGTTTACTTTTGAACAAAACATGCGGCAAAATCCGTTGCCGGACATCATGAATGTAGGCCTGCGGATTGAGAAAGCCGGGTTGCGAAAAAATGAAAAGGCTATTCCGTAAAATGGAGGGAAGAAGTGGTATCCACTTCGTATATCTTTTTGTACTGGCATATACCATCCTCGCGCTGGTATGGTGGGGGGTACTCCTGTTCAACCAGAGTGAACAGATCACCCGCTTTGAAATGCAGAACCTGATGCTCCGGACTGACAGTATTGCACATCCGGTGGAATTTCACCAGGAATCAGACCGTATACAGACCACCGAAGAGAGACGTTCTGTCATGTTCTTTGGAGAAGGTATTATCTTTCTGGCTATTATTTTGCTGGGAGGATTCTTCGTATACCGCTCTATCTGGAAGCAGATGCGCTTATCCCAGCAGCAGCAGAATTTCATGATGGCGGTCACACATGAACTGAAATCGCCCATCGCTGCCGCAAAACTAAACCTGGAAACGCTCCGTAAACACAAGCTGGATGAGGAAAAGCGACTAAAGCTACTGGATAACACCATCCGGGAGACCAACCGTCTGGACCAGCTTTGCAACAATATTCTGCTGGCTTCCCAGATGGAAGCGCAACGATATCAGCTGTTCCGTGAGGACATTAATTTCTCCGATCTGCTGGAAACGGGGATCAGGGAAATGCAATCACGCATTTCGACACATACGATACAGGCACATATTTTGCCAGATGTGTGGATCAATGGAGATAAATTCATGCTGCAGATCCTGCTGAGCAACCTGGTCGAAAACGCTGTTAAATATGCTCCCAGACATACTGTGATCGATGTAACGCTGGAAGAATGCAGCGGAAGCATGTTGAAACTGAAGGTAACAGACGAGGGGCCTGGCATCCCGGTGGATGAGCGGGACAGGATCTTTCTCAAGTTTTATCGTATAGGCAATGAAAATACGCGTAAAGCAAAAGGGTCCGGGCTCGGATTGTTCCTCAGCAGAAAGATCGTACAGCAGCATGGAGGTGCGATTGTCGTGAAAGATAACGTACCTGCGGGCGCCAGTTTTGAGATAACCTGGCCCGTATATTCCATTCAAAGAGTGTAAATTAGCGATTGCAATTATTAACTATGAAGGAAGCTACTAAGGCATCCATACTACTGGTAGAGGACGAAGAAAACCTCCAGGAGGCCCTGAAACTGAACCTGGAGCTGGAGGGATATGAAGTAACAGCTGTAGATAATGGCACCGCCGCTTTAAAGGCGGTAAAGAACGAATATTTTGACCTGATCATCCTGGATATCATGCTGCCGGAAATGGACGGTATTGCCGTTTGTGAGAACATCCGTATCCAGAATAATGAAGTCCCCATCCTGTTCCTCAGTGCGAAGAACAGCAGCGCAGACCGTGTACTGGGCCTGAAGAAGGGCGGGGACGATTATATGACCAAGCCCTTTAACCTGGAAGAGCTGCTACTGCGCGTGGAAAAGCTGATCGTCAAAAATAAACGCATACAGGATAAGGACAGTGTATCCACCGTATATCGTTTCGGAAGCAACGAGATCGACTTTGCCGCACAGGAATGCATCGGTAAAGACGGAAAACACTATGAACTAAGCAAGAAAGAAACGATGTTACTGAAATTGCTCATCGAAAATAAGGGCGAGGTAGTAACCCGTGAAAAGATCCTGCAGGTAGTATGGGGTTATAATGTTTACCCTACCACCCGTACAATTGATAACTTTATTCTCAATTTCCGTAAATATTTTGAAGAGGATAGCCGGAATTCCAGGTACTTTCACTCAGTAAGAGGGGTGGGATACAAGTTCACGGAATAGCCATTTACCGCCACTTACCCTTCGTTTTCCCCCGGTTGTTCTGCAAATGCTGCCTTGTATTAATTGCCCCTTTCCCGGGAACCAGATTTGATGGATATTTAGCACGGTCTTAACTCCGTATTTAGTATCGTGCTATAAGGAATGTGCGACTTTGTGAGGTGCTTATAATTTGTATCCTTTCGTAAACCTTTTCAAATTTGGTCTTTTGCTCTAACATACTCAATGCAGTAGGTTGGCCGTACTGGGTGTTTTTTCTGTTGAGTTTGATCATGATCTGCTGTGTGTTTTATATACGCGAGAAGCATATAAAGCAGGCTTCAACAAAAGAGATAAGCAGGCAGCAGCTGATACACCTGGAAATGCACGCATTCCAGGCGCAGATGGATCCTCATTTTATCTTCAATAGCCTGAACGCTATACATCACTACATCCTTACTACCAGTACAGATCTGGCTTCCCTCTACCTGACCCGCTTTGCGCGCCTGATGCGCCTTATTATCCGTAACTGTAACCGGGAATGGATAAACCTAGAAGAGGACATTGAGGCGCTGGAACTGTATTTACAGCTGGAGCAGCTCCGCTTTGGCCCCCAGTTCGACTATGAGCTGCAAATCGCTCCCGACGTCTTCCAGCAGGTCACATTTGTACCTCCTCTCATTATTCAGCCTTACATCCAGGAAGCCATCTGGCGCAGGTTGTTGTTACGCCCGGCCAAGACGGGAGGTTGCCTGCGGATCAGTATAAGCAGGGAAAATGAAATGCTTTCCGTTCGGATCGAAGATAATGGTATCCATCAGGCCCCCTCCGGCGATGATGCCCATCTTTCCCAGGGAATCACGATCGCTGCAGCCAGACTGGAAGCTATTAACGAGCGGTATAATATGCGTGCGGGTATAACAGAGCAGGAACTTTACAATGAAATGCAACAACCAAGCGGTCATCTTGTTATTATTAGTATGCAGCAAATCGCTGCCAGAGAGGCCGTAATGTAAGACATAAAAACGGCATCTGCCTAAAATAAACTTTCACATCTTTACACGGAATATTGTATATTATATCAGACTCTCGCCTGTGCTTTTCTTATGCTGACTGAGGGAGAGTCTTTTGGGGACAAGAATTAGAAAAACATGCGCACCATTATCGTGGATGATGAAAAACTTAGCAGAAGTGTATTAAAGCTTTTGCTGGAGAAACATTGCCCTGCAGTAGATATAGTGGCCGTTTGCGCTGATGGGATCTCTGCACTGGAGGCAATAGAAAAATATCAACCGGATCTGGTTTTCCTGGATGTAGAAATGCCGGGATTGAATGGATTTGAAGTCCTGCAGGAATGCAGGGAGGCTTCGTTTTCCGTTATTGTTACCACTTCATATGATCATTATGCCCTGGACGCGATCCGCCATAATGCCTTGGACTATCTGCTCAAGCCAATTATCAGGGAAGACCTGGTAGACGCCGTTGATAAGGCAATGATGCGGCAAAGGCAAAAGGGACAGTCAGAGGAAAAAACAGATTCCCTGATGGAATTCCTGCATCAGCATCTTTACCCCGGCGAAAGATTGGCACTTCCAAGCCCCGAAGGCCTGAGAATGCTGCTGGTAAAAGACATCCTTTATTGCGTAGCCGAAGGGGAAAGCACTTGTATTCACCTGATAAATGGCGCCGAACCTTCATTTGTATGCCGCTCTTTAAAAGAAGTGGAAGGATTGCTGAAGAACAAAGGCTTCTTCAGGGTGCATCACAGTTACCTGGTCAATCTGAACTATATGGACAGGTATATCAAGGGCGATGGAGGAGATATCATTATGACTGACGGTAGTTGTATACCCGTTTCCCGTCAGCGCAAGCAGGAGTTTATGGAAAGGATCGAAAAGCTTTAGCCGCAAACTACGGGCTTCAGGAGAAGAGGTTGCCCTACGTGCCTGTAGCCTATAGTTTGCAGCCTCTCTACAACCTCTTAATCTCTGCACAAGCCAGCCAGCCGGTCTTGCCATCCGGCAGCAATATTTTACAATATTCCTGTGTAGCATCGGTTACCTGCACTTTTACGCCTTCGTGCAGTTCGAATATATCTTTACTTCCCTGGTCCGGAGCCGCTTTCACTTTCACAGCAGCACCCATGATAATGCCTTCGTCGTGTGCATTGGCAGTGACGTAGGTGCTGATGCCCATTGTAAGGTAAAGGAAGAACAGCAGCGATGCCGCCCCTGTCCCCCACCGCAGCAATGAGGGTTTAACAGATGGAGCGATCAGCATAGCAATAATGCCCGCTATCAGCACCCAGAAGAAAATAACGGCGCCGGTGGCCCAGCCATTGGGACTATGGAAATGTTGCAGCTGCAGCCACCACTGTTGAAAGAACAACAGGGGGAGGTCATTTACATATCCTTCTACCCTTTGATTGGCAACGGACAGGTTATGTTGGGCGGATTTATTGAAAGGATCCTTTCCGAGCGCTTTCTCATAGTTATATATTGCCAGGCCGGTTTTATTGGCTTTATACCAGGCATTGCCGGCGTTAAGGAACAATTGCGGCTGGTGATAGCCTTCGTCAATCAGTTGCTGATAGATACCGGCGGCTTCAGTGTATTGTTTCTGTTTATAAAGCTGGTTGGCCTTTTCAAACTGCTGTTGCTGTTCCGGAGCAGCAGCTGAAACGTTGTATACCAGCACAAAGAAAGCACAGATAGCTGTTAATGTTCTTTTCATCCGTTATAGTTACCTGAGTTTACACAACACTTTTTACACCTTGCAGTTCATCTTCCAGATGGCTGATCACTGATACGGCCTGCTGATAAGTACCCTGCATTTTATCGTTGTTATGCATTGGTGTATATAGCGCCATCTCGCAATCGTCCAGCAGGTCAAACAGCTGGGCCGTATATTGTACGCTCACCTGCTGCCGGGTCAGTTTATCCTGTATAAGCTGTTTGCTGAGGTCTGCAAAAGGAACATGCAATTTATTACTGAGATAACCCCATATAGCACGGGAAGTCTCTTCATAGAAAGCCTTGTCTTTTCCTTCCTTCAGATAACGCGCCGCCAGTTCCAGTCGTTTCAGTGCCACTTTATTAGCATAACGGTGTTTGAGGAACGCTGCATTATTTTGCTGATAGTTCAGCCTGCGGCGATATACCAGGGCGCCTGCCAGTAAAAGAACTGGCACAAGCAAAAGGATGTAGAATAACGGGCTGACCAGCAGGAACCTGCCTTCCTTCACCCAGTTGAGCACTCCGTTGTAATTGGAGGTAATAGTATTCCTGTTTACGCTGAAGTCTTCTTTATCGCGTTTCGTCTGTTTTCCCGGAGTGACATGCACGGAAAAAGGTGCTGAACGGATCGATTTATAGCTGTTGGAGGCTACATCGAAGTAAGAAAACTCCACAGCCGGAATGGTCTGATCGCCTGCTTCCAGGGGCATCAGCGCATATTCGAACTGACGTGAGCCGGACAGCGGATTGCTGTTCTTCTCGATATTGTCAGTCACTTTAGGATCATATTTTTCAAAACCGGCAGGTATATCCACTTTGGGCCCGTTCAGCAGGTTCACATTACCCTGGCCGGACACTACAACCTTCAGCGTAAGGGCATCGTCTGTGGTGAGATTCCGCTTGTCGATGCTTGCCGTCATGTTGAATTTACCCACAGCGCCGGTAAAACTGGCCGGGCGACTATCCACAGGCAGCGGCTTAACGGTTACTTTCAGTGGCGCTGTCTGGACTTTGTAGGGAACATCTTCGTAGGTTACTTCCGGGCGATTGAAAAAGTCGTCAAAGAAAGGATCATCGAAAGGATCTTTAAAGCCCGGATCATTGAACAGGTCCGCAAAAGGATCGCGTGCCTTCTTGTTATTACCGTTCTTAACGAGTTTAACCAGTTTTACGTGGTTATCCACTTCCACCGGATCGAGCTCCAGGGTGCCTGACTGTAAAGGGAACAACAGCGTTTTACGGATGGTGAACACCTTGAAACGTACGCCGTTCACTATTTCTTCAGACGCCTGCGGAGGATTGGGCAGCTCAATATCTTTCGCGGAAAAGCCTTTGAATGCCGGCACCTTGGTAACGCTGGAGTTAGTGGGAAGGCGGGTGTATAGTTTATAAGTAGCAGTCAGCTGCTCACCTTCATATAAAGTGGTTTTATCCACATCTACTTTTACGAAAATATTTTTACGCAGTTTGGCATTCACGTCTTCCCCATTCCTCAATACACCTTCCATTTCATCCTGCTGTTGCTGACGTTGTGAACGGGATGGCGGAAAGCCGCTCTGCGGCGTTGACTGCTGAGGTGTTTGCTGATACCCGCCACGGTTAGCCTTTACAACTTCTATGGTAACAGGGTTGGAACGGACAACATTCCCGTTTGAACGCGCAGTGGCGCCGGCAATGGTAAAGTTACCCACCCTTTTAGGCTGTATCACATAAATAAGGGCTATATATTCCGAGCGCCGGCCATTCATAATGGATTGACCCTGCATCTGGGATGGCCCTTGCAGTATTTCAAAGTCATTAAATGACGGAGGCGTAAAACTGGTAACATTAGGCGCATTTTCCAGCATGAACTGTATCTGGAACGGCTCGTCCAGCGCTACCCTGTTATTGCTGACAGAGGTAGTGAACCTGAATTCCTGTGCCTGTATGCAGGCAACTGCGCCCAGGCAAAAGAGCAGGGATAATACAAACTTCTTTATACTAACAGTAGTGACATTCATAATGCAAAACAAATTTAGCCAAAGCCAGCCCTGTTGGTGCTGAATAGCCAGTTAAAAGTTAGTTAAAAAAATAATCAATATAATCGTGGAAGTGCTTGCTGGTAAAGGGTTTATGCAATATCGCCCAGCATTGGCCGCATGATAACTTCCTCCACAACGGCCTGTTTTGACAAGGTATATGCACCCCATAGGAGATCTGCTACGTCTTCCGGCTCCATCATTCTGCCCGGGGGAGCGTCAAAACCCTCCCAGGAAGCTGTCAGGGTTGGCCCGGGGCTCAGGGATGTTACTTTGATATTATGAGGTTTCAGTTCTTCCCGCAGGTTCCGGGAAAAGCCAAGCAAAGCAAACTTTGTGATGCTGTAGGCCCCTCCGTTGGAATATGATGTATAACTCGCAGTAGAACACATATTAAAAATATGCCCCGTTCCATTGGCCTTCATTCCCGGCAATAGTTGCCGCGTGAGGTGATAGGCGCTGTACACGTTAACAGACATCATGCTTTCCAATAATCCGTCTTCCTGGTCCTGCATACCGCCCGGGATGAATATGCCGGCATTATTGACCAGTATATCCACAGTGTTGAAAGTATTCCTGATCTCTTCTGCGAATGCCAGTACAGCCGTTTTCTGCCCCATGTCTACGGAACGGGCAAGTACTTCGACCGAGGGGTTTACCGCCTGGATATCTGTTACTGCCTTTTCCAGGTGGACTGCGTTCCGGGCGCAGATGGCTACGTTAAATCCTTCTCTGGCCAGCTTTTCCGCAACTGCTTTTCCTATTCCTTTACTGGCGCCGGTAATTACTGCGTTCATATTTTGTGATTAAGGGATACGGAAAATAGTAAAAAATGTGCATCCCCCCGTAATGAGTATCTTTGTAGCTGATTAAGGAAGTGCAGGAAAATGAAATACAAACATATATTTTTCGATCTGGACCATACCCTATGGGATTTTGAAACCAATGCCTACCTGGTATTAGAGCAACTATACCACGCACATAAGCTGGAAAGCCGCGGGGTGCCATCCTTTAAGGAATTTCATCAGGTGTACATGGTGTATAATGAGAAACTCTGGGACCGTTTCCGGAAGGGATATATCACCCGGAATGATCTCCGCAGTAAACGTTTCCGGCTTACATTACTGGATTTTAAGATCGGCGACGAGAAATTGTGCGAAGCGCTGGGCACACAGTTCCTGGAGGAATTGCCTACCCAGACGGCCCTCTTTCCGCATGCGAAAGAGGTACTGGAATACCTGGCGGCAAAGAATTATCCCCTGCATATGATCACCAACGGGTTTGAAGAAACCCAGCTGCGTAAGATGAAAAGTTCAGGGATAGATCATTTTTTCACACACGTGATCACTTCTGAATCTGCCGGCAGCCTGAAGCCTTACCGGGAGATCTTCGACTATGCCATTACGAAGGCAGACGCTACAGCAGACAGCAGTATCATGATCGGGGATGCTTTGGATATTGACATTATCGGGGCATTTAATGCGGGCATTGACCAGGTGTATTTCAACCCGCTGGTACCAGCTACCGGCGATTTGAAGCCGACCTTTGTCATCAACAGCCTGCACGAACTAAAAACGATCCTGTAAAGACGGCAGCTGCTTAAAATAAGGAAGTCCCATCTTCAACTGCTTATTGCAATGAAGATGGGACTTCCTGTTATTATACTGATTCTATTTTCCGGATGGTTTTACTGCGGCAGCAGTAGCAGTCTGCGCTGGTTTTGCCGGTTTTGCGGCAGCCGTGCGCAGTGCAGCGGTTTTACTGGGTTGTTTGCAGCAGGCGCTACTTTTTGCTGCCTGGTCTTTTTTACAGCATGCAGCAGCAGTCGCTGATTTTTTACAGCAGGAAGCGTCCTTAGTCTTTTCCTGGGCCAATACAGCGCCCGCGAAGAGTAATACAGCGCTCGCTCCTAAGATCAGTTTTTTCATGACTTTCTGTTTATGCTGATAAAAATAAGCAATTAAATGGTAGCGATCACAGTTTGACCACCACGTACCACCTGTTCCAGCGCTACGTTGACCTGGGTGCCTACCGGCAGGTAGATGTCCACCCTGGAGCCAAATTTAATAAAGCCCAGTTCTTCATTCTGGGTCACCTGCATACCAGGTTTCAGATAATTCACGATACGGCGGGCCAATGCACCGGCGATCTGTCTTACCAGGATATCTGCTTTTGCATTACCGATCACTACGGTATGGCGTTCATTCTCTGTAGAAGATTTCGGGTGCCATGCTACGAGGTATTTACCTGCATGGTACTGCGACAATTTCACCTGTCCGCTGATCGGGTTCCTGTTCACGTGCACGTTGGCAGGGCTCATAAAGATGGATACCTGCAGGCGTTTGTCTTTGAAATACTCAGGTTCATAGGTTTCTTCAATCACTACTACCTTACCGTCACAGGGAGCAATCACCAGGGATTCATCCAGTTTCATTTCACGTTTAGGAATACGGAAGAAGGAAATGATAAACAGGAACAGTACCAGGGAAAAGGCAGCCACGATCCTGCAGAGCAGCGGCATATGTCCTAAAAAGTAGAAAACGGCGCCATTGATCAGGGCAAGAACAGCAAAGGTCAGTAAAATGGTAGCTAATCCTTCTCGGTGGATCTTCATTGTTGTTATGTATTTGGTGCGAAGTTAAATCATTGCGAAGAAATGTACGTACAACCAGGCAAAGGGAGCTGCCAGCAGCAGGGAATCAAAGCGATCCATAAAGCCGCCGTGCCCCGGCATGATGCTGCCGGAATCTTTGACACCCGCCATACGCTTCAGTTTTGACTCGATGAGGTCGCCCGCGGTGCCAAAAATGGCGGCGATAGCGGCCAGTACCAGCCAATGCTGTAATGCCAGGTATTCCCTGCCCCAGAAATAACCGTATACGCCGGCGGCAGCCACCGCCAGTATCATACCTCCCACAGTGCCTTCGATGGTCTTTTTCGGAGAAATGGCAGGCGCAAAAGGGGTACGCCCTATCAGAGAGCCAACAATATAGGCCATTGTATCATTGATCCAGATAAAAGCGATCAGTAATAATGGAATAAGCCAGCCGGGGCCGGTACCAGTAGCCGTATCAGTGAAACGGATAGTATCATAGTTCAGGCACAGATGCACCAGCAGGCCCAGGGAAAGTGTAATATAGGCCAGGCCCAGCGCGGAATAGCCCATGTTTTTCAGGGAAAAATCCTTGCTGAGCAATATTTCCCCGATGGGCATGATCAGCAGGAATATGATGGTCAGCCACCAGCCAAGGAAGCCCAGGGAAAGGTTGGCAGACGAGGAAAAATGCTCTCCTGTAAAGGCCATGATCAGCGCGCAGCTGGCTACCAGCAGCCCGGTTTTATGCCAGCCGGAAATATTGTTATAGTCCGGATCCACATGGCGGATGAGCTTAAAATACTCCTGTAATGCAAAGAAATTGATCAGGAAAAAAAGCAGAAAGAACGTAAAAGGGCTATAAAGGATCCCGCCAAGCATCACGGCTACAAAAACCAGTGCTGTTGCTGTGCGGGTAAAGAAAGTTTTCATGCTGAAAAGGCAGTTGTTTTACAAAAATTTGTGTTAAAGCGGAAAATGGCAGCTACTATCAGGACAGGTCTCCGGCTTCGGTCAGCAGTTGCCTGGCTTCGGCTTCCTGGGAGTTGTGTACAAACAGCTCTGCCATGCCCGGCAGGGCGGTCAGGTAAGTAGAGTCCTGCCTGTTGATCAGCACTACATTGATCCCGTTCTCTTCCAGCATCCCCCTGATGATTTCTGCCCGGAACACCTGATTGGTATAATAAATTTTCACCCAGTCTTTTTCCATAATAATCTGTTTGTTAGGACTAAAGTACGATTACTTCCCGATTGATTCAATATTGTCGTTAAAGTCTTCCCGGTGATTAGGATCCTGTGGCCCGGGCGTGGTCTGTTTATCAAACAGCCAGATAGCCCCGATGGTCAATGCCAGGCTGAGTGCGGCAATATACCATTCGGTTGGTGTAGACACCATAGGATCCGTCTTTATCATTTTCGCCTGGTAAAGATAGACCATCACAACCTGCAGGCCATTATTGAGGAAATGGCCCAGTATAGACAGCCAGAGATTGCCGCTCAGGTAATAGATAGCGCCCAGGAGAAAGCCCAGCAGCACCCGGGGAATAAAGTCCATCCATTGCATATGAATGGCACTGAAACAGACTGCGGTGATAAATATGGCCAGCCAGGGCAGCTGCGGCATCATTTTGATGAAAAGGCGCTGTACAACCCCTCTGAAAAAGAATTCTTCCGCGATAGCCGGAAGAACGGCAATCAGCATCAGATTAATGAGCAGGCCGGAAAGATCCGACATCGTCAGCAGGCCCCGCATCAGTATGTCCGTCTGTTCTTCCAGCTTCCTGGTTTCAGGGGAAAAGGGCCAGGTATGGTTCCAGTCGCCGGTGTAACTCACAAATGGCAGGGCCATTATCATAATAAGAAAAGCTAATATGACGGGCAGGAAACGGGGTTTCTTGTCTACTCTCAGCCATTTGGCAGGGCGGTTGGTCACCAGGAAGGTAAAAAATACCGGAGGCAGCAAAAAAACTACTAAACTGTATAGAATTTGCGTTAATTTCAAATAGCCGAGAACTTTAGGGGATACAGGGTGTAAGGCCTTTTCTGCGGCATACAGGTCACTTTGAAGTGTCGTCAAAGGGTAACCGCTAATGGCCGGGAATACAAAAACCAGGAAAAAAAGATATAGGACTGAGAACAGCAGGAATAACCCAATAAATGCTGCGAACTGTAATGATGGCGGATATTGCTTCAAACGGCCTGTCATAGATTAAATTTGCGTAAATTTACAGTGCGAAATCGAGTTGACAATTGGTTTCCGGATTTACCGGAATAGGAGGTCAGCCTACAAATGATAAAATGGTAAAGATTGGAAATATAACATTGGGCAATTTTCCGCTGTTGCTTGCTCCAATGGAAGATGTTAGTGATCCGCCTTTTCGTGCGGTGTGTAAAGAAAACGGGGCGGACCTGATGTATACAGAGTTCATTTCTTCGGAGGGACTTATACGTGATGCCATCAAGAGCCGGCAGAAGCTGGACATATTTGATTATGAACGACCTGTGGGTATCCAGATATTCGGAGGAGACGAGGAGCCAATGGCAATGGCCGCCCAGATAGTGGAAGCCACAAACCCTGACCTGCTGGACATCAATTACGGCTGCCCGGTGAAGAAGGTGGTGTGTAAAGGAGCCGGTTCCGGTATCCTGAAAGATATTCCCAAGATGGTGAAGCTGACAGCCGCTGTCGTAAAAGCAACCCGTTTGCCGGTGACCGTAAAGACCCGTCTGGGTTGGGACGACAATACGAAAAACATTGAAGAGGTGGCGGAACGCCTTCAGGATGTCGGTATCCAGGCACTGACCATCCACGGCCGTACCCGTACACAGATGTATAAAGGTAATGCCGACTGGACATTGATCGGAAAGGTCAAGAACAATCCACGTATTCATATCCCTATATTCGGTAACGGGGACATATGTACACCGGAGCAGGCCATTGCAGCCCGCGAGAAATACGGAGTAGATGGAGTGATGATCGGACGAGCCGCCATCGGATATCCATGGATCTTCAATGAAATAAAACATTTTATGCAAACGGGTGAACATTTGCCTCCCCCATCTGTTTTGGAACGGGTAGAAGTATGTAAAAAACACCTGAGGCATTCAGTGCAGTGGAAAGGCGCTGTTGTAGGAATACTTGAAATGAGACGACACTATACCAATTACCTGAAAGGGTTACCTCATATAAAAGAATTCAGGCAGCAATTAGTAACTTGCAGTACATTGGCAGCTGTGGAAGAAGTGTTAGATTCGATAGCATTGCATTACAAAGATCATATAATTGAGCGGACATCCCCCCTTACTGACCAAAACCTACTGCCAGCAAAAAATGAAGTAGCAGATTGTAACGTTTACGGATAAACCCCAGGTTCAACTATTAAATTTCTTTCACATGGCCACGATTAAAAATCTGAAGAATGAAGTCTGGAAAGACTTGCAGATTAAAAATAAATCTGCCCTGCGTAAAAAGTATGCAGTATCTAACATGGGAAGAGTGATCAGCTATTACGAAGATATTTCAGACGGGAAATTGTTGTCCGGTTCCACGGTAGAGGGCTATACAGTATTGAATGTAAAGCCGGCGGATAGTTACCAGTCCCTTTACCTGCACCGGGAAGTCGCAAAGTTGTTTAATAAAAAACCGGGACGTAACTACAAGTACGTTATCCACATTGATTACGATAAGAAAAATAACAAAGCCACTAACCTGCAATGGGCAACCAAAGAAGAAATGGAAGCTCACCAGCAGTTCAGTCCTGCTAAACTGGCCTACAAGGAAAAGCAGCGGAACCGTGTAAAGGGGCTTAAGCTGAACATTACCAAAGTAAAAAGTATTAAACGCCTGCTGGCAAAGCCCGGCAGAAAAACAATGAAGCAGATCGCTGAACAGTTTGATATCAGCGAAATGCAACTCTACCGCATAAAGAGCGGTGAAAACTGGAGCCATGTAACCCTGGATTAAAGCCTGGTTTTCCAGGAATGATCATATGATGTTGTCTGACATACAAGCCATCTGTTTCATGACAGATGGCTTTTTTTATGAACACCTCGTCATACTGTTCAGCAAGCCGGTATAATGACTGCTTGCCCTCAATACCGGCTCATGCCCCATGATGATCACCTGCTGCCTGGCCCTGGAAAGCGTTACCAGCAATTTCCTGTCAACCTCTACCCTGCTGTCTTCCCAGTGGAATGCCCCCAGGTTCTGTAACTGTCCCAGTTGTACCGGGTGGTACACTGCCAGCGAGACGATAATAATATCATTTTCTGCCCCCTGAAACCGTTCCGCCGTGTCAATATTGATGGCCTGCAGCTCATCGTCATTGCCTATTAACTCCCTGATAAGGCTTATCTGTGTACGCCACGGCGTTACCACTCCAACCGTCTCACTACTGAACCCATGGCCATACCGTTGCCTCAGATGGTGTAACAGGGACACTACCTGTTGTGCCTCCGTGCGATGCATCTTGGAAGTAGGCTCATGTGGGCTGGGGATAAACAGGGTTCGTCCCCGGCAAAGGATATGGGACCAGTTGTCGGTGGCCGTATACTCGCCGGGATTGTAGGGCTGGGATTGTAACGGATTACCGGCAGAAAGCTGTCCGGCATAGTAGTGGTTGATCAGAGACGCTATATCATTGTGCATTCGGAAATGCGTGTTCAGCATACCCCATGCATGATGCCACTGCATGGCCTTGCATGTATGGATCAGGCGTTCAAACAAAGTACAACGCAGGTCTGTAATCCCCTGGGCTATCAGCAAAGGATGCTGGCTGTGGCAGAACTGATCTGCCTGCGCAACGACCGGTGGTAACTGGTTCTGGTCACCTATCAGGATAAACTTGCGGAAAGGCATCAGCAGGCCCAGTAACTGCGGCTCGGTGAGCTGGGATGCCTCATCCGCTATCAGCGTATCCATTCTTACTCCCAGCATCTGCAACAGGTGAAGACGTGTAGCCATTGTTGCCACCGTACCTACGAATACGCGCTGGTTCATGACAAACTTTCCGGCGCCCTCAATATCTCCGCTCAGGCAAAACCGGCGCAACTGGTGCTCAGTAGCGGAACGACGGCTACCCATGCGGAGATGAGGGATGCCCTTATCTTCCAGCTTCCGGCAGATCTCTTCCACGGCACGATTGGTAAAAGCAACAATCACCGTCTGGTCGCCCTTGTTTACCAGGGAAGAGACCAATGCTGTTAATAATGCTGATGTTTTACCTGTGCCGGGAGGCCCCTGTATGAGGTAATAGTCCTGCGCTTCCAGGGCTGCCTGCAAAATAGCCTGCTGATTACTGTTGAACATCGGCGGGCATGGCGCTGTCAGCGGCGCGGCGCCAGGCGCCCGCTGTCCCAGCAGTAATTCCATCCGTTGGGCAAAACGGGGCTCCAGTACATGAAACAAAGCCGTGGCAGCCACCCAATAGTTGGATTCATAGATATCGTGTTCGATGACCCACAATTGCTGCTGACCAAAAAAGTCGTGGGTGATCTGCCGGTTGTTGAGTGAAAAGGTAAGGCTGGCTTTTCCCATGGCATCTATCCTGCCCTTCAGCACCTGGTGCCGCAGGGGGAACAGGCCCTCCGGAGAGCGGGGGTAAATGATGGCGGTATCGCCAATACGGAAATTATGGCTGACCGGGATTTGAATATTGAAAACCACCGTACTGCTTTCTGCATCAAAATGGCGGAATTGCAATCCCGGAATGATATTAAAACGCTCCAGTTTTTCCTGTTCAGACAGTAGCCAGAGGGCCGCGAAGCCTTCGGAATCATCTTCCCGGTCTGGCGCCGAATACATCCCGCATTTGGCCAGCAGGTATTCGCGGAGCAGAAAGGACAGGAATTGCTGATAATAGGTTCGCAATAAGGGCGACGCTGTCGTATAGACCTCTTCGAAAGCGCTGAAGTGTACCGCGCTGAAAGATGGAAGGCCTTCTGCAGCGGCTGTTGTGATCTGGTCCAGAATAGCATATTCACCTGCCGCCAGCCGAAGGAGCTGGGAAACGACCTCATTACGAAGCGCCAGCAACTCATTTTCTGCCGGCCGGTTACTGCTCACATTGCGGAGCGGGGTATCGCTGGCGGCGGAATATAAAATAGCGGAGCTGCCCCGTCGTTCGTCGCCAAACGCGGATTGAAGCAGCAGGTTATATCCTACTACCTGCATCTCATGATTCTTCCAGGCGCCATAGTCAGGAGAACGACCGCTTTTCAGCTCGAAGATCTCTTTTCGCAATGGATCCGTATCATCTTCTGCCAGGATGTCCAATCGACCTTGCAGGCCATATAAGGCCGAGAAAAAGGTGGGTTCTATCCTAACAGGGCGATCATGTAATTCCGCAGCGGATTGTAAGAGGTTAGGCCAGTGTTTTGTGCGAATGTCGGCAAACATGTTGTTTAGTTCCACGCGGCCATAAGCAGCGGCCTGCAATACATTGTCTGCCACCGCTTCAACGAATGACTGGCGCAGGTCCATCTCAGGATTGCGCAGTACATTGTCCAGCAGGGCGTTTACCACATTCCCCTTAAAAGCGGCAAGGCCGGGTGTTTGTGGCACCAGCTTTTTTACCAGGTAAAGCAGTTTACCGGCGCCCTGCCTTCCGAAACATTCTGCCAGATCGCTGATATCCACCAGGAGGTCTGGTTCCAGGATGATCCTGGTGGTAGTTACTGCTTCATATAAGCCCGGCTCCTCTGTTTTACTACAGTGCAGGATATGTACGGTGTCATAAACCCGCAATTGTGCCTGTAACAGCGTGGTGTGTGCCTGCACACTTTCGGAGACCAGCAGCCGGAAGCTTCCCAGGTCGTCATTGCGGCAACCCAGGATGAAATACGGCGCCTGATCAGATCTTTTCTGCAGAGGACCGACATCCGTGATCAGGCATTTCAGTTGTGGCACTAATGCTGCTGAAAGCTGGGGCGCATAGGCCAGCATGCTTCCTTCTACAGGAAGGCAATGCTCCACAAGTACTGCAGGAACAGGAACTTCACAAAAGTGCCGGATGGCATTGGCCATCGTTTGTATGCAGATGAGTGATAGCGGTTTGTCTGCTATCAGTGTGCCAATAACAGCTTTGTGTGTGTGGATGCGGAGGGCAGTGAGTTGTTCCTGCAAGGCAGCAGGAACGGGATATTTATCAAAGAAGAATTGCATACGGGCAAACAGGTTGCCGAAACTGCGCGTTTCTTCCCTTGTAAGATAGCGGAACAGCTGTTCCAGCAATTGCCGGATCTGTCGTAGTGTTTCTGTAGGAGATGGCCTGTTGGCCGCTTCCTGCAGGCGCATGTAAAAAGCCTGACCACTGAGATGGTGTGTTGGTGCATTGATCTTATTCACTGACATATGCAAGAGAAGGTCAACAATCATTAAAAATTGTAAACGATGAAGCGATCAGCAATATAAGTAAAAAGGTCTATGCAGCTTTACGATGTGGCTTGTCTTTTCGTTTCTCTGCTCTGAACAACCATGGCGCTTCCGGTTTGGAGAGCGACCACAATCCGAGTTTCTGTCTTTTGGCGGTTGCCTGGGCCGCAGCCAGGGGCGCGCTTTTCGAGTATTCAGTGTAATGCCATGCGTAACCGTCAGAGATCATTCTGCCATTGACATACTGGCCATCAGCACTGTATACATCCCCTATCCAGCGTTGATACCTGTCTTTGCGCAGCAGTTCCACTGTGACGGTTTTATTGAAGCACAGATCTGCGAGGGCCTGTTTACTTCTCTGATAGAAGTCCTGCCCTTTTTCGGGAGCATCAATAGCGCTTAAGCGGATCTTGTAAGTAGTTTTATTCACCAGCAGTTCAAATGTATCGCCATCCATTATGCGTACCACTTTCCCTTTTACTTTCTTCGGTGGGTTGGCAGCGCTGGTTATTTGAGTACAAAGGCATAGGATAAGACATGAGACCACACAATAAAATACTTTCGGCATTGCACGCTGGATTTAGGGATGCGAAGTAACAAATTTTTGTTCTACCTTCCGAAGGATTTAAAGTAATAAGTGAACATGTCTAACAAGAAAATAGCCATCATCGGTGGTGGCAACCTGGGGAAAGCGATAGCACAGGGCCTGCTAAAGAGCGGATTTTCAGCGCCTGCAGACCTGACTGTAACCAAACGTAATCTGGCTTCATTAAATGATCTGCAGTCGTTAGGAGTACAGACAATTTCAGACAACGAAGCAGCAATACGGGACGCTGAAGTCATTGTCGTGGCATTAAAACCGTATAATGTCAGAGAGGTGCTATCGCAGGTGAAAAGTGCATTCGACCCATCCCGCCAGATCCTGATCAGCGTAATAACAGGCGTTTCTATTGACGACCTGGAACAGATAGCAGGCGCCGGTATGCCGGTGGTACGTGCCATGCCCAATACCGCTATTGCCATACAGGAATCTATGACCTGTATCTGTCATAAGAATGTGTCTCAGCAGCAGGAAATGTATGTGACAGAAATGTTCAATCAGCTGGGTGTAGCAGTAAGTATTGACGAAAAACTGATGGACGCAGCAACGGTGCTGGGCGCCTGTGGTATTGCCTATGCCCTGCGTTTCATCAGGGCCAGTATACAGGGCGGAATTGAGATCGGGTTTGATGCCCGCACAGCAAACCTGATCGCAGCACAAACCGTAAAAGGCGCTGCACAACTGCTGATCAAGGAGAATCGCCATCCGGAAGAGGAAATAGACAAGGTGACCACTCCTAAGGGCTGCACCATTGCCGGCCTTAACGAGATGGAACATCAGGGCTTCAGTTCCTCACTCATAAAAGGAATTACCGTCTCTTACAATAAGATAGCGAAAGATTAACGTCAGACAACTTCCTGTTTGGGATAATCAAAGAAAAGGAAGGACTTCCTCGCCCGGTCGAAGTCTTTCCATGACTGGATATTTGCCTGAACAGCAAATACACCGGAGGTGGGAATATTGTCAATTCTGATCTCCTGGGTTACATAGTTGGCAAAATCTGTAATACCAGGATTGTGCGCGAAAAGCGCCACTGTGTCTATGTCGTCATCGATCTTCGTGATCACTTTCAGAAAAGTAGAGGCATAACACAGGTACAATTCTTCCTCCAACAGGATAGCATCTTTGTCATAATGCCATTCTTTAGCCATGAGCCGCGCGGTACTTTTGGTTCGTTTCGCCGGACTGGCAATAAGCAGCTCTGGCATGATGCCCCGGTGTGCGAGGCGGTGCGCCATTTCAGGAGCGTTCTGTTTGCCGCGTTTATTGAGAGGCCTGTCAAAGTCGTCCACGTCGGGGTCATTCCAGCTCGATTTGGCATGACGGATGAGTAATAATGTTTTCATAACAACAATGTTATTATGTAGCAAAAGGGATTTGCTGTTCGCGGTTTGAGTTAGTTCTTATTTAATACTAACTAATTTACGGATTTTACTGAAAGTAAGTGTAATACAGGGGGCTCTGCCGGCCAGGGAATGGCGGATTTAAAGGAAATTTAATAATGGAGCTGCCATAAAAAAAGGGCCCGTTTGAAACGAGCCCTTTATATTTTTAGTATCCTCTTTCGTTTTTACCTTCCATGTAGTTCATGAATGCTTTATTCACTACGCGGTTACCTCCCGGTGTTGGGAAGTTACCCGTGAAATACCAGTCTCCGAGGTTATTCGGGCAAGCCTGGTGCAGGCTTTCAATGGACTGGTAGATAACATCTACCTTGGCGCTGATATCGGACGGTGTAATGATCTCGGCAATTTTGGCAGAGATCTCTTCTGTTGTAAATGGCTTATAGATATTTCTCACTACGTTCTGGGCATGCAGGGTATTTGTACGCTGCAGTTCCATACAGAGGCCATAGGCTTCCTGCAGGATATGTTCCTTGCCATGGTCTTTCAGGAGCTCAATTGCCGCCTTAAAGGCCACAAAATCCCCTATTTTGCTCATATCTATACCGTAGCAGTCAGGGTAACGGATCTGTGGAGCCGATGATACCACAATGATACGTTTAGGTCCCAGACGGTCCAGCATCCTGATAATGCTTTCACGGAGCGTAGTGCCACGTACAATGGAGTCGTCTATCACTACGAGGGTATCTATGCCCGGACGCACGGTACCGTAGGTGATGTCATATACGTGTTGTACCATTTCATTACGGCTGGTGTCTGCAGTAATGAAGGTGCGCATTTTAACGTCTTTGATAGCGATCTTATCTATACGGATACGGCGGTTCACCATTTCCGTCAGTTTTTCCTCGTCAAAGTCTTTCCCCCATGAAACGATGCGCTCTACCTTTATTTTATTGAGATAGTCTTCCAATCCTTTCAGCATGCCGTAAAAGGCAATTTCCGCAGTATTAGGGATGAAGGAGAAGATGGTATTACGCAGGTCGTTGTCGATGCTTTTCAATACGGTTTCAGACAGGTTATAGCCTAAAGCAGTACGTTCTTTATAGATCTTTTCATCGTTTCCGCGGGAGAAATAGATACGTTCGAAGCTGCAGGCGCGGCGCTCTTTCGGCGCCAGGATCTGCTCTACGCTGTATTCCCCGTTTTCCTTCACGATCAGGGCATTACCCGGCATCAGCTCCAGTACTTCATTCTCTCCTACATTGAACGCTGTACGGATGGCTGCACGTTCAGAAGCGGCAACAATGACATCCTCATTGACATAATAGTAAGAAGGGCGGATACCGTGGGCGTCGCGCATTACAAAGGCGTCTCCGCTGCCGATCAGCCCACACACATGATAACCTCCGTCAAACATGGAAAATGCCTGTTGGAGTATATTTTTCACATCCAGCCCGTTACGTCTTTCTTCATCTTCCTTGCTGAGGAAGTGGTGAAGTACTTCCAGCATAGCGGCCAGGTCACTGTTACGGTGTGTTTCTCCGGGTTCAACGTTCACGAACTTGAACAGTTCATCCACGTTCACCAGGTTAAAGTTACCGGCGAGGGCGAGGTTGCGTGCAGGAATGGTATTGTGACGTACAAAGGGGTGGCAGAGTTCTACGTTGTTCTTGCCCTGGGTGGCGTAGCGGAGGTGTCCCATCAGCAGCTCTCCGAGAAAACGTATGTGGCCTTTCATAAGGCCAGGGTATTTGGTGATTTCCGGCTGGTATTTTTCTATTTCGTCTATTTCGTCTCTGACCTTGGCAAAGATATCTCCGATGGCTTGCGGTGCGCTGCTTCGCAGGCGATGCATGAATGGTACTCCCGGTTCTGTGTTCAACTTTACTGTGGCTATACCTGCTCCGTCCTGTCCGCGGTTATGTTGTTTCTCCATCAGGAGGTACAACTTGTTGAGGCCGTAGAAAACTGATCCGTATTTCTGTTGGTAATATGAGAACGGCTTTCTAAGTCTGATAAACGCTAATCCGCATTCATGTTTTATGGCATCACTCATCCCTATTAGAATTGAAGGCGCAAAGTTACGTGTAAAAAGCGGAACGCCCAACGCTGAATGATAAATGCGGGCTGGTCCTGAAACAACAATCCCCGGTATATATTATACCGGGGACTGTTATTGAATTATATGTGTTATTGTTTTGCTATACTTCCCATCCACTTGGCGATGTGGTTACATTGTTTGAACTCGTCTTCCACATGGATATAATATGTCGGGATCTTTTCCCTGAGCCATTTGTCGCGGGCATCCTGTTGTTTCAGCTGCAGGGTGCGCTGCTGGATACGGGCATAATCGTCGGTCATATTTTCCCGGTGAGGGTTGGTGCGTGTTTTCAGATAAACGATGCGCACACCGCCACGGCCACCTGGCTGGTCATCGACATAAGGCATTGGTTTGGAGATGCCCCCTGGCTTCAGGGTGTCGAGCAACAGCACGATATCTCTTTCGGAAGGCTGGTCCAGCTGGTCGATAGTGAGCAGGGTACTGCCATTCATTCTGTTCTGCAACATACCACCGTCAAATTTTGCCATCGGCAGGTCACTATATTTCACTACTGCCTCTCCGAAGGTCATTTTTCCATCAAGAATGAGCAGGCGGACACTGTCCAGTTTTTTTGTCGCTTCTGCCAGATCATTACGGGTCACATTGGGTTTCAGCAGGATGTGCTGAACGGTAATGTTGTCTCCCTGGCGTTTAATACATTGGATCAGGTGATAACCGAACTGGCTTTTTATCGGTGAGGAGATCTCATTTTCTTTCAGGCGGAAAGACGCCGCCAGGAAGTCGGGATCCCATTGTTTGTCGTTCCTGTTCAGGATGTATACTCCTTTATTCTCTTTGGCGCCCGGATCTTCTGAATAAAGTATTGCCAGACGTCCGAAGTCACTTGTTTTGTCCTGCACCTGTTTCTTGAACTCCAGCAGGCGGTCTATCGCATACTGGTCCATTTCTTTGGTTGCCTTTGGCAATATTACGATCTGGCCAATCTCCAGTTCGGATTCGTAGAATTGGAGACTATCTTTAGGAATGGCGTCGAAATACTTTTTTACCTCAGAAGGCGTCACTTTCACAGAACCGGTGATCTTGTCCTGCATTGCTTTTGCCAGCAGACCTTCTTTGATAGGCTGACGGAAGCGCTCACGCAGCTGGTAAATGGAATATCCTGTTACCTCTTTCATCTTCTCACGGCTGCCGTACAGGTCTTCGAAGTAACGGATACGGTTGTCGATCTGGCCGTCCACATCTTGTTCACTCACGGGCAAGCTGTCTCTTTCTGCCTGCATCACCATTACCTTCTGGGCAATGATCTGCTCCATTATCATGCAGGGAGCATTGGGAGGCAGGGAGCCGTCTACAGTAGAACGCTGCAGATTGACCATTTCTCCTTCAATGTCCGATCTAAGAATGATTTTATCCCCCACAATAGCCGCAATTTTATCAGCTACCATTTTCTGCTGGGCTGCGGCTACCTGACAAAGAAGTAAAGTACCCGCAGAAAGTGCAAAAATTTTATTCATGTTAACAAGTGCAGTGAAATTCAAAAATAGCCAATAAAAAATAAGCCGCTATTGGGCGGCTTATCTTTTTAACAAAAGTTTATGCTGATATTATAAAGTCCTCTTTACTTCTACTTCTTCGAAGCCTTCCACTATATCGCCCACTTTAAGGTCGCTATAGTTTCTGATACTCAGACCACATTCCATATTGGCAGCAACTTCCTTCACGTCATCTTTGTAGCGTTTCAGAGAGGCCAGTTCGCCGGTGTAGATCACGATACCTTCGCGCACCAGGTTTACACGGGTGTTTCGGGTAATCTTTCCGTCCAGTACGAAGCAACCTGCTACGGTTACTTTGTCGAAACGGTAAGTTTCGCGGATCTCTACGTTGGCAACAACCTTTTTCTCGATCTTCGGCTCCAGCATACCTTCCATCGCGCTCTTCAGTTCGTCGATAGCATCGTAAATGATGGAGTAAGTACGGATCTCGATGTTCTCTTTCTCTGCCAGTTTGGATGCCTGAGAAGAAGGACGCACCTGGAAACCTACGATAATAGCATCGGATGCGGTGGCCAGCAATACGTCGGATTCTGTGATCTGACCTACGGCCTTGTGTACCACGCTCACTACGATCTCTTCGGTAGACAGTTTCTGCAGGGAGTCGCTCAGCGCTTCTACGGAACCATCAAAGTCACCCTTGATGATGAGGTTGAGCTGTTTAAAGTTACCCAGTGCCAGACGGCGTCCGATCTCATCCAGTGTGATGTGTTTCTTGGTACGGATACCTTGTTCACGGATGATCTGTGCACGGCGGTTAGCGATCTCTTTTGCTTCGGATTCGTCTTCAAACATGCGGAACTTCTCACCTGCCTGCGGAGCACCGTTCAGACCCAGTACCTGTACAGGTGCGGAAGGTCCTGCGGAGTCAACACGCTGGCCGCGTTCGTTGAACATTGCTTTGATCTTACCGAAGTGGGAACCGGAGGCGATAGTGTCTCCCTGGTGCAGGGTACCGTTCTGTACCAGCAGGGTAGCCACATAACCACGGCCTTTATCGAGGGAGGCTTCAATCACGCTACCCGAAGCTTCCCTGTTCGGGTTAGCTTTCAGTTCGAGTAATTCAGCTTCCAGGAGTATTTTTTCCAGCAGGACGTCTATGTTCAGACCGCTCTTGGCAGAAATTTCCTGGCTTTGGTATTTACCACCCCAGTCTTCCACCAACAGGTTCATACCTGCCAGCTGTTCTTTGATCTTTTCAGGATTAGCGCCGTCTTTATCCACTTTGTTGATAGCGAATACCATTGGCAGGCCGGCCGCCTGTGAGTGGGAGATCGCTTCACGTGTCTGTGGCATGATGGCGTCATCTGCAGCGATCACGATGATGGCGATATCCGCTACTTTGGCACCACGTGCACGCATCGCGGTAAAGGCCTCGTGACCCGGAGTATCCAGGAAGGTGAGTTTTTTACCGGAAGAGGTAACCACCTGGTAAGCACCGATGTGCTGGGTGATACCCCCTGCTTCACCGGATACTACGTTCGCATTACGGATATAGTCAAGCAAGGAGGTCTTACCGTGGTCTACGTGACCCATGATGGTCACAATAGGCGCTCTTGGGATCAGATCTTCCTCGTTGTCTGCTACTTCTTCTTCTTCGATCTCGTCTGCGTCGTCTACACCGATGAACTCTACTTCGTAACCGAACTCTCCTGCTACCAGTTCTATCACCTCTGCGTCCAGACGCTGGTTGATAGATACCATGATACCAAGTCCCATACATTTTGAGATCACTTCCGCAAAGCTCACATCCATCAGGTTGGCGAGTTCACTTACAGATACGAACTCTGTCACCTGCAGTTTGTTGCTTTCAGCGCCCTGGTTAGCCATCTGCTCAGCGAGCTCGTGGCGTTTTTCACGGCGTTGTTTAGCTTTAGTGTTCTTACCCCGGTTACCACCGCCTGTCATTTTGGCCATGGTTTCCTTGATCTTATTCTGGATCTCGTTCTTATCGATTTCTTTTTCTTCAGGTTTCCTGTCGCGGTCACGATCACGGTTGAAGTTACCCTGACCACCGGGGCGGTTACCGAAGTTACCGCCTGGTCTGTTGCCACCATGTTGTCCGCCTGGCCTGTTACCACCCGGACCACCACCTGGACGGTTTCCACCGCCATGTTGCTGTCCGCCTGGTCTGTTACCACCTGGTCCGCCCGGGCGGCCATCGCGGTTAGGCGCAGCATGTGGTCTGCTAGGACCGCTGGGTCTGTTGGTATTGTCGCGGTTTCCGCCGGGACGGTTATCCCTGTTGAAATCTCCGCGGTTACCGGGACCACGGTTATCGGCGTTACCACCTTTTGAAAGATCGCCTGGCTGAATAGGTTCAGGTTTCTTTTCAACTATAATACGTTTCCGCTTGCGGTTGTTGTCGGCATTGTTATTATTGCCGCCGCCACCGCGGTTGAAATTACTGTTACCCTTATTGTCGCGTCTTTCTGAATGTACAGGCAACTCAATTTTTCCGATCACTTTAGGACCGGTGAGTTTTTCGGCCTGTATATTTTCAATAACGGCAGTTCCTCCGTTATCATCCTGGTCTGATGCAATGTCTGCTGCAACTTCGTCCATATGCTGTGCGGCCGGTTTCTGTGCGGTTTGTTCTTTCGCCTCTGCCGGTTCTTTTGTTTTTTCCTGAGCAGCTGCCGGTTTTTCGGCTGCCGGCGCTTGTTTCTCTTCCACAGCGGGGACAGCAGGTTTTTCAGCAGCAGGTGCCGTTGTTTTTACTTCTTGTACTGGTTGTACGTTTTGTACTGGCTGAACGGGTTGCTGCGGTTTCGCTTCAGGTTGTGCAGGTTTGGCTGCTTCTACCGGAGGCTGTTGCTGTGCAACGGGTTGCGGTTGTGCCTGCGGCTGCGGAACAGGTTCTTTCGGCCTTTCCTTTTCGCTGGCGGTAGGTTCCGGTTGTTTTGCAACAACTGGTTTCTCCTCCTGTTCCGGCTTTTTGAATGATGCCGGTGGTGCAGGAGGTCTTTTAGGTTTATTCAGCGCATCCAGGTCGATAGTGGCCACGACTTTCGGGCCATTGATCCTGGGGGCGTCTGTTTTTATAACTTCCGGAGTTTCCGGTTGTGTCTGCACAGGCGGCGTTTTCTCAGCAACAGGCTGTTGAGGAGCTACGACGGGTTCTTTAGGAGCCTCTTCTGTTTTAACAACAGGTTTTTCTTCCGCCACCGGAACTGGTTTAGGCTCGGGTTTAGGCTCAGGCTTTGGCTCCGGTTTAGGTTCGGGCTTAGGCTCTGCTTTAGGCTCCGGCCGTGGTTCTGGTTTTGGTTCGGGTTTAGGCGCTTCAACTGCGACCGCGGGTGTGGGTTCCTCTTTAGGAGTTGCTTCTTTCTTCTTGGCTGCTGCCTCTGCTTCTTCCTTCTCTTTCTTCTTCATTGCATCTAACACACTTCCTTTAGGCAGGGCTATCTGATCGCTTTTGCGTTTGTTAGCCTTGTCCTGCTGGAACTCGGACTGCAATGCTGCATACATCTGGGACGTAAGACGGGCATTGGGTGAGCCAAAGCCCCCCATGTCATAGCCCTTATTAGCAAGGAAATCGATCAGGGTTTCCTTACCAATATTGAACTCCTTCGCTGCAGCCAGCAATCGTGGCGTGTTGTTTGTTACTTCAGGCATATTGTAATCTCGGGCCTCCCCATTTTTCCCGTTAGCTAACGGGACTCCTTTTTAACAATTAACAATAACTAAAAAATACTTTCTGTCGAGCAAGCCCACATCCCGGGGAAGTTGTGGTGTGAACCTACTCTTTATCAAATTCCTCCTGTAGTATTCTTCTTACCTCGCTTACAGTTTCCTCTTCAAGGTCTGAGCGGCGTACCAGTTCCTCTACCGTCAGGTCAAGTACACTGCGGGCAGTGTCGCAACCAATACGTTTGAGTTCGTCCAGTACCCATTCTTCGATTTCATCGGAGAATTCTCCCAGGTCAATGTCATATTCAGCCTGTTCCTGCTCTTCATCACGGAAGACATCAATCTCATAACCCGTCAATTCGCAGGCCAGTTTGATATTGACACCTTTTTTACCGATTGCCAGGGACACCTGATCTGCTTTGAGGAAAACAGAAGCATATTTATTATCATTATCCACTTCCATACGGCTGATCCTTGCGGGCGTCAGGGCACGCTGGATCAACAATTGTATATTAGAGGTATAGTTGATGATATCTATGTTTTCGTTACGCAGCTCGCGCACAATTCCATGTATACGACTTCCCTTCATACCTACGCAGGCGCCGACAGGGTCAATGCGGTCGTCATAGGATTCAACAGCCACTTTAGCTCTTTCTCCAGGTTCGCGTACGATTTTCTTGATCACGATAAGGCCGTCAAAGATCTCGGGAACTTCAATTTCCAGCAATTTAGCCAGGAAGGTCGGATGGGTGCGGGAAAGAATGATAAGCGGAGCATTATTCTTCATCTCCACTTTTTTCACTACTGCCCTTACATTTTCCCCTTTCTTGAAATAATCGGTAGGAATTTGTTCAGATTTAGGTAAAATTAACTCATTCCTTTCATCATCAAGCAATAAAACTTCTTTTTTCCATACCTGGTAAACTTCACCCGTTACAATTTCTCCTACACGGTCAGCATATTTCTTTACAAGAATGTTCTTTTTAAGGTCGCCGATACGGGCAGAAAGTGTCTGCTTTGCAGCCAGGATGGCCCTGCGGCCAAAATCCATGATCTCCACTTCCTCGTAAAGGTCCTCTCCTACCTGATAGTCTGGTTCAACTAAAATGGCTTCCGAATAAGCAATCTGGGCATTATCGTCCTCTACCTCACCATCTGCTACAATGGTACGGCGGCGTAAAATTTCCAGGTCACCCTTCTCAGTATTTACAATCACGTCAAAATTCTCATCAGAGCCATACTTTTTACGGAGAAGAGTTTTGAACACGTCTTCCAACACTTTCATCAACGTAGGACGGTCAATGTTTTCCGCTTCCTTAAACTCCGTGAATGACTCAATCAGGTTAATACTAGCCATGTTTCGGTTATATTATTATATTTTAAAACACGATGCACACCTTCGTGTGCTTGATTTCATTTAAATTTATTTCAGTTGTTTTTTTCTCTTTTTTCTTGCCAATCAGCTCTTCAATCGTCACCTTTTCTTCCGTAATAGCCAGCAGCGTACCCTCTTTTTCGGAGTTATCCAATAAAGTAACAGCTACTTTACGACCAATGTTCTTAACGTATTGACGGTGAAGTTTCAGCGGCTCGTCCAGTCCGGGAGAGGATACTTCCAGGGAAAAATCGTTGTCTGGGAACAAATTGGCACCTTCAAGCCTGGTGTACAGGTTCCGGTTAAATGCGACCAGCTTATCTACCGGTACGCCATTATCCCCGTCTACAAAGAGTTTTACGTTGTTTGTGGGCTTTATCCGCACATCTACTACGAAGTATTCCGGATAAGGTGCAAGCATTTCTGCTGCCAGGTCCCGGATGTTTGTTATCACTTGTTCATTTGCCATAAAAAAACGAGAAGGGGACCGCTCAGTCCCCTTCATTAGTATCATTTTCCTATGCAAAATTAGGATTTTATTTTGATCCAAGAACATTTTCTTTAACTTGTACGAAATAATTTCACCCGGAGAAAACGCCCTGTCCGCACAGATTTTAAAAAATAATAATAACTGCGCCCCAGATACGAAACATGCAGATTAAAGCATACATACAACATATTAATATAGAGTTGATCATGTGGCCGACGGCCTTGCTGTTGCTGTTTTTTATGCATCCCTCGCCAACTGGCGAGGCAAGTTTGTGCATCTTAAAAAGAATAGGAATACCCTGGTGCCCCGGGTGTGGCCTCGGACATTCTATCCATTATTTGTTGCATGGGGAATGGAGGGCCTCTCTGAAAAGCCACCCTCTGGGACCGTTCGCATTATTAATATTAACATACCGGACCTTCCAGCTCGCCAGGCTGCAATGGCAATCTTTTGCGGAACTTAAAAACCACTATACATGACAGACTTTATCAGCTTACCGGGTATTGAACAGGAAGAACTCCTATGGCTGCAGGAACTTACCCGCGATTACTCCATTGAAACCCGCCAGCGTTTCCTGGCTGTTTATGAGGGCCGGAGAAAGGATCCACAGGTTATTCTCATCTGCTGCCTTGTCGGACTGATTGGCCCCGCAGGTATCCATCGCTTCCTGATCAATCAGATCGGTATGGGCATATTATATATATTAACAGTAGGATTGTGCTGGATCGGTACTATTGTTGATGCAATCAACTATCGTAAACTGGCCTGGGAGTACAATAAAAAGGCCGCCCTTCAAACCGCGGCATTGTTAGGTTTATAACCTGGTTGGTGTGTCTTTCCGGCTGTTAAAGAAAACCTAAAGGCCGGATTTTCTCTGTCCGGAAAGCAGATTAACCGCTAAATTTGTTGCATGATACTGAAATACGCATTTTTAGCATTTGTGTTCTGGTTGCTGTACAAATTTGTATTTGACTTCATCGTGCCTGTGTATCAGTCAACCAAACATGTACGCAGACAGATGGGAGATATCCAGGAACACCTCCGTCGCCAATACCAGCAACAGGAACAAGCACAGAGACAGGCAGCCCAGGCACAACAACAACACACCGCTCCTAAAAAAGCGGACAAGGGCGATTACCTGGATTTTGAAGAAATCAAATAGTCTTCACTGTTACCTGAAGATATCTGCTATCGTCTTAGGCGGCAGGAGATGAATTGTTTGTATGCCAACAACTTTGGCGCCTTCAATATTAGGAAGCGTGTCATCTATAAATAATGTCTCCGCAGGATCCAGGCCATTCTCATCCAGCACAAACTGATATGCCTCCTTCTCCGGCTTACGTAACCCGATCAGGTGAGAATAATAAGCTTTATCAAAGAAAGATGCCAGTGAAGGAATTCCCCTGCTGTCCTGTAATATTTTATTAAAGGCCTCCAGGTGGATCGCATTCGTATTGCTTAACAGGTATATGCCATAATGTTGCCTTAACTGCTGTAATATCTGCAATCTGCGTAAAGGAAAATCCAGCAGCATTGCATTCCATGCATCAATGATCTGCTGATGAGTGGTACCCGGTGCCGTGTGTCGCTGCATCTCATTTAGAAATACTTCCGGTTCAATCTTGCCAGTCTCCAGATCGTTAAACACCGTGGTTAATGAAAACTGATTGTACAAACTGGTGAACTCTTTTACCCCAAGGGCTTCAAATGCCTTGTAAGTCAGCTGGTAATCAAGATTGATAATAACTCCGCCCAGATCGAAGATGATGTGTTTAATACCTTTCATTGTATGAACTGCTGAATGAGAAAGTGCAAATTTATATGGCGGAAATAAAAAAATCAGGAATGATTGGTTAATTGAATAAAAAATAATTAATTTTGCCCTCCCTGAAAAAGGGAACCCACGAGAAA
Organism: Chitinophaga filiformis; assembly: GCF_023100805.1. Lineage (NCBI taxonomy): Bacteria > Pseudomonadati > Bacteroidota > Chitinophagia > Chitinophagales > Chitinophagaceae > Chitinophaga > Chitinophaga filiformis. Next base: position 783,371 of record NZ_CP095855.1, on the reverse strand, counting down.
GTTTCAAAATATTTGTTCTGCAAAGAACAGGTCCTATAGCTCAGTTGGTTAGAGCACCTGACTCATAATCAGGGGGTCCCAGGATCATGCCCTGGTGGGACCACGAAATGGTAAAGGCTTTCAGCTGATCGGCTGAAAGCCTTTTTTCATTTGATACATGTTTTGGTACATAATTATAATCAAACAGACTTCCGATTACGAAAGCATGAAAAATTACGCCACTTGAATTGAAGAAGAAGGTGTAAGACAGGAAGGCGCTCCTGGGGAAACTGTTAACCCGGAAAGTGCTGATAGTGGTGAATGACGTTCCCCAATCCCCACACTCTACAAAATAAAAAAGTACCCCGTTTGTTAAACGAGGTACCCACTTATTCACAGTTCTCTGTATGCTGTTACCCAGGCGATTATTTGCCTCCGTATACCTGTTGCAGGTAGGCCTCTACGCTCCCACCCTTTCTGCCGATCAGCTTTTCCAGGTCAGAGGACACACTTGCAAACTCGCCTTCTTTATTTGCCACGCTAAATCCTGCAAATAATCCGATGTACTCTGACGGTACGCCTGCTTTTGTGAGTTCGGCGGTAAATACCTCCGGAGTGGGTGATACATAAGAAACATTCTTGCCGGTAATAGCAGAGATCTTTGCTGCTATTTCGGCATAAGACACCGCTTCAGGTCCGGTCAGTTCATAGCTCTTATTTTCATGCCCCTGCCCTGTCAATACTGCTACAGCTGCTTCTGCCAGATCGCTGCGCAGCGCATAGGCGGTTCTTCCTTCCCCTCCCGGCTGGAAAATAACACCGGTTTCAAATATTTTATCTCCGACGAAGATCGGGATCATCTCGGTATATATACCATGTTTAAGAATGGTGTATTTCAGCCCGGATGATTTCAACAGGTTTTCTGTCAGCAGGTGAGTGGATGCAATAAAATAGATGGAAGATGTGCTTGTTTCGTTCTTCCGCTGGAAACTGGTGTATACCACATGTCCTACTTTTGCTTCCACCGCTGCATTTACAACATTTTCATGTTGCCGGCCCCTGGCAGCGGTATCACTGCCGGATACGAAATACAGCTTGTCAACATCTTTAAAAGCTGCTATGAGCGATGCTTTGTCGTCGTAGCTGCCTATTGCCACTTCAACACCCAGTTGCCTGAAAGGGGCTGCTTTTGCTTCGTCACGTACTAATACCTTTACGCCGGAAGCGGGTACCTTAGTGAGCAATTTGTCTAATACGATACGGCCTAGATGTCCTGTTACGCCTGTTATTAATATTTTTCCCATTGTGCTTTAGTTTACTGTATTACTTACTTTATTACTTTTACTTACTTTTAGTAAGTCAAAAGTAAGCCGCGGGAAAATGACTGACAAGAAGGCACCGGGCGGTATGGTGCTTACCCAGGCGTAACTATTATTGATTATCAATTTATTAAGACGATGGATTTTTTGAAAAAATATCGTACCTCCGGTGGAGGCAATTGTCCGGTAAGGAATGTACTGGACCGTTTAGGCGACAAATGGTCTATGCTGATCATTCTCGTGTTGGGCAAAGAAGGTACCATGCGTTTCAATCAACTGCATCATGGGATCGGGGATATTTCTCAGAAGATGCTGACCGTCACACTTAAGATCCTGGAGGCAGATGGATTGGTGGTTCGCAAAGTATATGCGGAGATACCTCCCAAGGTAGAGTACAGCCTTACGGAAAGAGGGTACTCCTTGTTGCCTCATCTGGAAGGACTGGCTGAATGGGCGGATGCGCATATGGACGGAATCCATGCCTCCCGTGAAAAATATACTGCCGGGGTCTAGCTGGTGGAATTAGTGGTATCTTCGCGGCTGGTTTTAACTGATTTTTTAATGCAGCATAAGAGCAGGTTTATCGCTATTGAAGGACTGGACGGGGCGGGTAAGTCTACCCAGATCGCTTTACTGACGGAATATTTTAATAAACAGGGTGTAGAAACACGATTTGTACATTTTCCTATTGTACAGGAGGGGGTGTTCGGGGAACTGATCGCTAAATTCCTGCGGGGCGAGTTCGGAGACGTGAAAAATGTACATCCTCAATTGGTGGCGCTGATATTTGCCGAAGACAGGAAGGCATTTGCACACAATATTAACGAATGGCTGGCCAGCGGATATGTAGTACTGGTAGACCGTTATGTGTTGTCAAATATTGCCTTCCAGTGTGCGAAGCTGCAAACAGAAAAAGAGAAAAATGAGCTGCGTGAATGGATCAACATGTTTGAATATGAATACAACCGTATTCCCCAGCCGGACCTTTCTGTTTATCTGGACGTTCCTTTTTCGTTTACAGAACAGTCGCTGACAAAACGGCGTTCTGGCGAGGAAAGGAAATACCTGAATGGAAAGGAGGATATTCATGAGAAGGATTTTTCCCTTCAGCTGGCGGTGAAGCGTGAGTATGATATATTAGCAGATACTGACCCTTCCGTTACCAGGATCACCTGTTACGATGCTGAGGGCAAGATGAAGTCCATCGCCGAGATCCATGCAGCTATTATACAGAATATCACAAAATAATTAAGATCATGTCTATAACATCCAATGCAGATCTGTCGGGAATGCAGGCAGTGAGCGAGGCAGTTGGTATTACATTAAAGAAGATGAGGGAGTATGCCTGCCCGGGTATGTCAGCAAAAGAGCTGGATGAATATGGCGGCCGCTTACTGATCGAAATGGGTGCGAAGTCTGCACCGAAGCTGACGTATGGCTTCCCTGGCTGGACCTGCATCAGTGTGAACAATGAGGTGGCACATGGCATCCCCACGGGGAACAAAATATTGCAGGAAGGAGACCTGGTGAATATTGACGTCTCTGCAGAACTGAATGGCTACTGGGGCGATAACGGCGGATCATTTGTACTGGGAAATGATATTCACAATCATAACCCGCTGGTGAACGCATCAAAGCTGATATTGCAAAAGGCGATCAGTGAGATCAGGGGTGGTGTGAGGATTGCGGATGTAGGACATCTTATAGAATCGACAGCAAAGAAGATGGGTTACCGGGTAATCAGGAACCTGGTGGGACATGGCGTAGGCAGAAGCCTGCATGAAGAGCCCAAAGAGATCCCGAACTATTACGACCGCATGAACAAGCACCGCTTCCGGAAGAATAGTGTTGTAGCCATTGAGACATTCATCTCTACAAGAGCTTCTTACGCTTATGATATGGGCGATGGATGGACACTGGTCACCAACGACGGCAGTTTTGTAGCACAGCATGAACATACGATCATTGTAACAGACGGGCAGCCGGTGATACTGACTGCATCCAACGAGATATGGGACTAACAGTCTCTTCAATAGAAAGAGGATGACGAAGGTCTTGGGAACTACTTGAATGAAGATCTGACTCAATCAGGTATCGGAGTAAAAAGTTGATATATCAGAATAAACGAGGGACTTGAGAATTAGCCAAATGAGGACCAGCCTCTGTCGGCTATCCGAATGAAAAAGTGCTGTATTAGGAATAAACGAAGGTCCGGAGAATTACTTAACTGAAGACCTGATCCCATCAGGTATCGGAATAAAAATAGGCTGTATCATCGTTGATACAGCCTATTTTATTTATTGGAAGGAACTGATCTTATGAACCGTAGCCTGGATTCTGAGGTCTCAGATTCGGGTTGTTACGCATTTCCTGGATGGGCAATGGGAACAGCAGATGCTTTTCTGCCAGTGCCGCACCGGAGTTTTTGTTAACGTGCCCTACAAAGTTATCGAAGCCATTATTGTCTTCGTTGTATACTTTTCTCAGGCGTACCATATCGAACCAGGTAATACCTTCATAAGAGAACTCATGCCAGCGCTCACGCCATACTGCGGCTTCAAAGGCATCTTTTGTCAGACCTGATAATGGGTCCAACCCTGCCCTTCCACGTACACGGTTTAATGCGGTGTATGCGTCTACATTAGGATTACCATCTGCCTGGTTCTGCGCTTCTGCATAGATCAACAGTGTTTCGGCAAAGCGGATCTGAGGAATATTCAGGTTACTTCTGCCGGTACCAGGGGAACCCGGTTTACCATGAGCAGCTATGTCGAAGTGTTTGAATATATAAGGCCTGTCTAATTTGAATGGATCTCCTTTACCGTCTACGAAATAGGAAGTGAAGAAGAATTGCTGTTCATCTGTACGTTTATCTTTAGGCTCGAACTTCTTGTATGAGTCATAGAAAGAAGGGGTAGGTATTGAGCTACCTACGCCGCTACCCATAGCAGAGATGTTTTTGGTCAGGGAGTTGTTTGGCAGCATCAGCGACTGCATCGGATTACCCTCTATATCAGCAAGATATTGTACTTCAAACAAGTGTTCCACTTTGTTATTGTTTGTTACACTATGCAGATCGTTATAAGTGTTGAACAGGTTCAACTCAGACGAATTAGCCGCAGCGTAATCAAGTACTTCTTTTGCTTTGTCTGCTGCCAGCCTGTAATATTCTGCGCCCTTGTTCAGCGGATAACCGGCCATGGTCAGATATACTTTTGCCAGTTCAGTTTTGATAGCTGCGAGGCCTACCCTACCGGAAGCATCCATCCATGGCAGTCCTGCTGCTTCAGCCATTTTCAGGTCAGCAACGATCTGCGCATATACGCTGTCTGTGCTTGTACGTTTAGGATAGAAATCAGGAGAAGTAGGTGTTTGTGGTTTTGTGATCAAAGGAACATCACCCCAAAGCCTTACAATGTAGAAGTAAGACCAGGCACGCATGAAAGCAGCTTCACCGAGCGTCCGGGCTCTTATCGCTTCATCCATATTAGGAATGCCGGGTATCTTGTCAAGTGCAAGGTTGGCCTGGGCTATTACCCTGTAGGCACCTGTCCAGAATTGCCTGACATGCAGGTTGTCTCCGTCATATACAAGACCCAGCAGGTTGTTCAGGTCAGAGTTCTGGGCAGTGGCTGTTGCGGCAGTACCTGTCGGAGCATCCAGCATCTGGAAGTTGGCAGAAAAGATACCGGCGCCACTTCCAATGAAACGGGCACGGGCATAAGCCGCATATACTGCTGCATCAGCATGTTCCGGTAAGGTATAATAGCTGTCTGGCGAAAGGTTGGATGGATCGCTTTCATCCAGGAAGTTGGAGCAACCGGTCATAAACAGGCTGCCTCCGATCAATATGCTGAGCGCGGTTTTTTTAATATAATTCTTCATGAGCATCTCTTTTTCTTGATAAATGTTAGATTAGAAAGCAACGTTTGCACCAAGCTGGAACGTAGTTGGTTTCGGATAATCAAAGAATGTTTGTCCCTGTGCAAATGGCTGTGAGTAAGTGCTTACCTCAGGATCGTTACCGCTGAATTTAGTAGCGAGGAAGAAGTTCTGTACGGAAGCATATACTCTCAGTTTGCTGAGATGCAGACGTTTCAGTTTTTCAGCTGAGAAGTTATAACCCAGTGCAAGGTTTTTACCACGGAGGAATGAACCATCTTCTATCCAGCGGGTATCCACGTTGGTAACATAACCAGCGCTCGGATCGCGTGGAGCTGCAATGTCAGTGTTCTCGTGAGTATCTTTTACCCAGTAATTCAGTACAGACTTGAAGCTGTTTGCCAGACCGGTACGGTCTTCACCGGAGTGGTGAGTCATGTTCAGCACATCGTTACCATACACGAACTGCAGTTCAACAGTCAGGTCCAGGTTCTTATATTTGAAGGTGTTGAAGAAACCACCCCATCCGTCAGGGTTACCATTACCGATGATCATACGGTCTGCGTCATTAATGGCATGGTCGCCATTCACGTCGCGGTATTTGATATCGCCAGGCAGGATTGGTTTACCGCCACGGTAATCTTTAAACAGGGCTGCTTCTGCAGCTTCTTTTGAAGACCAGGTGCCTTCGCGTACCAGGCCCCAGAAAGAGCCTACTGGCTCACCTACACGGATGATGTTTGTCTGGTTGGTGAAGTTAGGACCTCCTACAGCGAATACATCGGCCGGAGTAGCCAGTGCCAGTACTTTATTCTTGTTGAAGGAGATGTTGAAGGTAGTAGACCAGGAGAAGTTTTTGGTCTCAATATTCACAGTATTCAGACCAATTTCCAGACCCTTGTTTTCCATAGCACCAATGTTCTTTGTGATACTGGTGTAACCGCTGGTGGTGGGTACAGGAGCTTCCAGCAGCATGTCTGTGGTTTTCCTGTAGTAAATATCGGCTTCCAGGGAGATCCTGTTCTTTAACAGACCTAATTCCACACCAAAGTCATACTGTGCGGTCTTTTCCCATTTCAGATCCGGATTGGGGAGCCTGCTGGTACCTACACCCTGTACTTTCTGACCGTTCAGTGGGAAGGCATAATCGTTACTTGCAGTCAATAAGGCCAGAGAGCTGTAAGGAGGTATCTCAGAGTTACCTGTTAAACCGTAGCTCGTACGCAGTTTCAAAGTAGAAATGGTTGTATTGCCTTTCAGGAATGGTTCCTCAGAGGCACGCCATGCCAATGCTGCAGACGGGAAGAATGCATATTTGTTGTTAGGACCGAATTTGGAAGAACCATCCACGCGACCTGTGAAGGTAACTAGGTACTTATCTTTAAAGCCATAGTTTACACGGCCAAAGTAAGAGTTGAAAGCAAAACCAAGTTTACGGGAAGCTGCGCCTGATGAAGGGATCAGCCCCGCGGAACCGATACTGTTAGTTTCGAAGTAGTCAGTAGAGAAGTTCTCACCACGTACGTTGAAACCGTAAATGTCATCCTGCTGCCAGCCTACACCCGCCAATGCATTGATGGAGTGAACCTTATTGAAACGTTTGTTGTAGGTCAGGTAGTTTTCAAATGACCAATATGTTTCTCTGTCGTTAGCTACGATGGCAATACCTTTCTGGGTAGCAGAAATGTCTATCAATGAGCGGCCGTTCCATTCATTCCTGCCGCGGGTCACTACGTTAGCACCTACAACGCTGCGGAATTCCAGGCCTTTTGCCAGGGTGACGGTCGCATATGCGTTACCCAGTACGTTCTGTGTCTGGAGGATGTATTTACGGTCTGTCAGGATGTGTACAGGGTTGGAACCACCTTCAGCACCAGGATACAGCTTGTTATTGCTGAAAGTACCATTCGGCATTCTAACCGGCAGGAAAGGCAGCGCCTCCGTGATCATACGAACAGAGTTCAGGCCGCCGGTACCGATATCTACGAGGTTCTCACTCTGGTTGGTGTAACCTAATGATCCACCTACTTTCAGCCATGTTTTCATCTGGCTGTCGAAGGTGAAACGTGCAGAATATCTTTTCAGGTAAGAGTTCAGCAGCAGCCCTTCGTCATCCCTGTAGCCCAGGAACAGGCCGAACTGGCTGTTTTCATCACCGCCTGTAAAGCCTAACTGGTGGCTGTGAGACACTTTATGTTGTACTGATTCTTTAAACCAGTCGGTGTCATATTTTGGGTTACCGTTAGCATCGAACAGGTCTGGATTGGTTCTCTTTAGTTTCGGCTCTTTAGAGATATAGTTACCCTTAGCCCATCCTTCCGGATCATAGATCTCTGCATTCTTCCATGCCAGGTCTTCTACCTGCATATATTCTTTTGCGTTAAGCATATGAACGCGTTTAGGCCCGATGGTGTTATAAGCAAGGCCTACGTCATAAGTAACACGGCTACCGCTCGCATTACCTCTTTTAGTAGTAACCAGGATCACACCGTTCGCACCTCTTGCACCATAGATGGCAGTGGAAGAAGCGTCTTTCAGTACCTCTACGGATGCTATTTCATTCGGGTTTAAGAAGTCAATTGCATTACTGTTCTGTGTTTGCGCACCTACCGGAATTACCACTCCGTCAATTACATAGAGCGGGTTGTTGGTAGTATTGATAGAGCTGAAACCACGGATGCGCACATTGGTCTGGCCACCTGGACGACCGGAGTTGGTGTTCACCTGTACACCCGGGATCCTGCCTGCCAATGCCTGGTTCACAGACGCAGCGGGCCTTTCTTCCAGCTGTGCGGTCTTAACAGAAGCTACCGCACCTGTCAGGTCTGAACGTCTTGTTGAACCATAACCTACAACTACTACGTCCTGTAATGATTTTACGTCAGAGGACATGCTGACGTTAATGGTCGCAGCACCATTAACTACTTTTTCCTGGGTCAGATAACCAATAAAAGAGAACACAAGGGTACTCCCGGATGGTGCGTCAATGCTATAAGTACCATCTGGTTTGGTTTGTGTACCGCTACTGGTACCTTTAATTTGTACAGAAACCCCGGGGAGCGGGGAATTATCCCTGTTGTCAAGGACCCTACCCGAAATTTTCCGGGCCTGTGAGAATGCGGGCAGTGTTAACAGCAACGCTAGCGCGCCCTGCACCGCAACCCTCATGAAACGTGTGAATTTAGACTTCATATTCTGGAGGTTTTAGATAATAGAGTTCTGGGCTACAACATTCGATTGCAGCATGACAAGTACAGTTATTACTGACAGTTACATTTACATTACATCATTATTTTACGTGGCCTGTAATGAAAAAGAATAAAATAAAATGCTGATAGTTATCCTGTGCGGATAAGAAAAAGCTACAAGTAATAATTAATGATTAATGATCCAAATAACGCTACGGAATTTTAGTTTTAGTTCAATACACAAGTTCTTTATAACGATTTCGGCTTTTTGAATAAATATGGTAACTCCGTGTTAAAAGTATAATATTTTTCAAGTAAAGTAAAACGTTTTTGCAAAAAAGTTTTGAACGGTGAAAAACTGCTATGGGAGAGGATAAGAAAGGGATTTCCGCAATTTGTATATAAATCAGAAAAATGACATAAAGTGACAAAACAGGAAAGTATTATTTTGGCATACTTTCCTGTTTCATATATTTTTCCCGATAAAATAGTATTCTTTATTGTTCAACTTCGAAGATGTAAAACTGCGTCTCCTCATTTTTGTCAAAATTATTGTCGACAACAAAAATGAGACTTCTGTGGCCATTAGGTAATATCGGCCCGAACGTCATTCCTTCTACATTATCGACAAAAGTATCCAGGTCATCAAAATTTAAGAGCAAAGACTTTTGTGCAGGTAGAAAATGGGGGTTTTCACGCAATGAATTGACTGCCTTAATATCTGTTGCATGTTGGAGATCTACTTTAAATACACGAATGGTGTTGCTTTTCACGCCTGTAGAATAGGAACGTTCCATGACCAATAGCTGCGTTTCCGATAGCACCAGGATGTCAGAGATGCCGTTGACACGGAAGGCATTACCAGGTATGGATGGGTGTGCAACTGGTTCCAGCTTATAAGCATACTGAGCTATGGGCTGACGGGTACGCAGGTCGTACTTTATAATACGTGTATAGGCTGTTGTATCCCTCAGATCAGCGCGGGGCCCGTCTTCATATCGCGGCTCTTCCAGGCTTACAAACATATGGCGGCCATTGGGTGTAAATCCGAGGCCTTCAAATACTCCATTCCGCCTTGGCCCGTTTTCCGTTGCATGCATATGAAACTGCGCGGGCAATGGATAGCTGTCAAGGTACCGGCCAATGGTGTCTATGTCATATATTCCCGGGTCGTTAATAATATTCGCCTGCTCCGAGATGATCCTCTCCCCTTCACTGCTCCATACCAAACGACCGGTATGTGGGTTGTAACGCATCGCCTCCGGATCGGGCGCGAGGGCCTTCGCTGACGGATAAACATTGCCATTCGGCGTTTTCAGATAAGTAACACGGGAAAAACGGATACTGTCCCTGTCGTAGTTGCTTTCCGGTATCTGAATGGTGTAAAACCTGGCAGCTTGTCTCTCCGAACGGTCATCGCAGATCAGGTAATATACCTTCCGGGCACTATCATAGTCTATACCGGAAAGCCCGCCTACTGTGGTGCCGTTAAAAGGCATATTGTAAGGCACAATATATTTATGCAGCAAAGTCAGTGAATGAATGGATGGCAGCGTGGTATCCTTAACAGGGGTTCTATGTAGTGTGGTGCAAGCTCCTAACAGCATCACCAGCAGCATATATTTTTTCATATAAAAATTTCTCGCACAAAAGTAGTGAATGAGAAGCATCCGGGGGGAGGAAGTATGAAGTGGCTCATCTCTGTACAGTATGGCAAGCAGTTGTGGACATATGCGCAATACTTTTCAATCAGTGTGCCGCTGGAAGAGCAGGGTCATAGATGTCGGCAGGGCGGCCGATGGCAGCGAAACAGTTAACAAATTCGAAATGCAAAAGGACACCCGCTTTGTGCTGATGGATTATGACGACTGGGATGGATGCTATGAAGAAAAATAAGGTAATCAGATCATAGCAAAATAAACGCTCGGAATATTCTGCTACGACTGATTACCTCTTCACACAATGGAGCTCGGTTGCCTGGCTTATACTGCCCGGCCGCGTATTATATTTACAAGAATAGCGATGATAGCTAATACCAACAGCACATGTATCAGACTGCCGGCGGAGTAAACAAACGCACCCAGAATCCATCCGATAATGAGGATCACTGCGATCAAATAAAGTAAGCCGTTCATATCAATAAGATTTGGTTACAGTAGTGAGTAAAAAATTTGTGCCAGATAGTGTTAATAAAAGCACGGATGGCTATTATCCAATATTTACAAGGGTTACAGCGTCTTCTTCCCTTTTTTAAGCAATATATGCCAGTATTTTTCAGGCGCTTTTCTTTGTGGAGTGTATTCCCCAGCAAGGGCAAAATCCCCGCCAGGTAAGGGGCTGGAATGGGCCACCATACCCACCCTGATCTAAGCGTAGAAACTGGTTACATTTTTGCCTCACATATATTAATCGTCATTGCATTAATTTAAAATTGACTATCATGCAACTAAATGAAAAATTGTTGGAAGCCCTGAGTGATCTGGTCAGGATCAATCAAGATCGTGTGGAGGGATATAAAAAAGCAATAGCGTTAACAGAAGATACCGACTTGAAGGCCTTATTTCAGAGAATGGCAGATGAAAGCCTTACATATATTGACCAGTTAAACAATGTATTACTCGACGGCGGCGGAGATGTAGCACAAGGCTCTTCCGTTTATGGAAAACTCTATAGAACCTGGATGAATGTGAAAGCTACCTTTTCCGGACACGACCGTCAGGCACTGCTGTCTTCCTGTGAATATGCAGAAGACGCCGCACAAAGAACATATGAAGATGTATTACGCTCAAGCGTCCCCATGCCCTACAGCATAAGAGAACTGATCGCTAACCAGAAGGGTGCGCTCAGAGGCTCGCACGAGACAGTGAGAACCTACAGGGACCTTGAAAAGATCCCCCATTAATGGGAATGTGTTCATTTTATCATCCGCTGTTCTTTTTGTTCATAATGGATGTTAACTGCGGTTGTTCATTATGTGCAGCTTACATTTGAAATGTAAGATTAAGCGGCTACTTATCTCGATAAGTAACATTTTCAGTAATGGATTTAGGTAAATTTACAGCCCCGTAGGATGCGGGGCTGTTCTTTTGTAAGATTCCGCTCTTTATCAATATCCCGCATCCCAATCCTTCCATACAGGCTCATAGCCCTGAGCCCGCAACATGCCACTGATACTCACCGGACTACGGTCGTCCGAGATCTCGAACTGTTCCAGCGATGACAGATCTGTTGCATATCCGCCCGGATTCGTCTTTGAGCCTGCACTAAGCGCGGTAATGCCCAGTTTGATCACATTATCCCGGAAGCGGGGCGTTTCTCTTGTAGAAAGGCTTAATTCTATTTCCTGGTCCAGCAGGCGGTAGGCGCAAATAAGCTGTACCAGTTCGCGGTCGTTCATCTCCACTTTTGGCGGCAGGCCACCCGAACACGGACGCAGACGGGGGAAAGATATACTGTATTTGGTCTGCCAATAGGTCCTTTCCAGGTACTGCAGGTGCAGGGCGGTAAAAAAGCTATCCGTACGCCAGTCTTCCAGGCCGATTAACACGCCCAATCCTATTTTATGTATACCTGCCCTGCCCAACCTGTCCGGAGTGTCCAGACGGTACTCAAAATTCGATTTACGTCCTTTGGGATGATGCATTTTATAATCTGCCTGGTGATAGGTTTCCTGGTAGACCAATACCGCGTGCAGGCCGTAGGGTATCAGCTGTGCATAGTCAGCTTCGTCCATTGGCTGTACTTCCATCGAGATGTTGGCAAAATGAGGGCGGATCACTTTCAGTGCTTCCTGGAAATAATCGAGGCCTACTGTCTGATTGGCCTCGCCCGTAACCAGCAGCACATGTTCATAGCCCATTGCCTTGATAACGGCCACCTCCCGGAGTATCTCCTCTTTGTTGAGCGTTTTCCGTGCAATCTTATTATCCAGGCTGAAGCCACAATAGGTACAGATATTCTGGCATTCGTTGCTGAGGTACAGGGGTATGTACAACTGCATGGTATTGCCAAAACGCTGTTGTGTAAGCGTGCGGCTCATTTGGGCCATCTGTTCCAGGTACGGCGCCGCCGCGGGTGAGATGAGTGCCTTGAAATCTTCCAGGCTGCGCCTGCTGCGGTTGAGCGCAGCTTCTACATCGCGCGGGGTCTTGGCATAAATGTCTGCCTTGACCTCATCCCAGTTATATTGATCGAAAATGTTCTTAAAACCTGACATGGTGTGCTTGTTTAAACTTCATCAAGAAAGCCTATCAGCGGACTGGATGCCACTGCCTGCCGCTGTACGGAAGGCAGGCCTGCTTCATATGCCTGTCTGCCGGCTATTACGGCCTGTTTGAATGCCTGCGCCATCATTACCGGGTCTTTGGCAACGGCGATGGCCGTATTCACCAATACGGCGTCTGCCCCTATTTCCATGGCTTTCGCCGCATCCGAAGGACTGCCAATACCTGCGTCCACCACTACAGGCACATTACTCTGCTCGATGATGATTTCCAGGAAATCTATGGTCCGCAGTCCCTTATTACTGCCTATCGGCGCGCCGAGTGGCATCACCGCTGCGGTACCTGCTTCCTCCAGGCGCTTACACAATACGGGGTCTGCATGTACGTAAGGCAATACAATGAAACCGAGTTTTACCAGTTCTTCTGCCGCTTTCAATGTCTCTACCGGATCTGGCAGCAGGTAGCGCGGATCAGGATGTATTTCCAGTTTGAGCCAGTTCGTTTCAAGTGCTTCCCTGGCCAGTTGCGCCGCATAGATGGCTTCTCTGGCGGTTCTTACACCGGAGGTGTTAGGAAGCAATTTTAGCTGCGGATGATGTACATGCTGCAGCATATCGTCCGATTCGTTGTGAACGTCCACCCTTTTCAGGGCCACCGTTACCAGTTCTGAACCTGAAGCCAGCAGGGCTTCTTCCATGACGGACAGTGAGGCAAACTTGCCTGTGCCGGTAAACAGGCGGGATGAAAAGGAATGCCCGGCTATTACGAGTGGTGTCATAGTGTAAGAGATGATACAGTTTGAAATTTGTTTTCTGCGTGCGTAATCAGACCGCTTACAGCAATACCATGAATACCCGTCTGCATCAGTGCCGGTACATCTTCAGCCTGTATGCCGCCAATGGCGATAACCGGAATATGAATACCCATATTCCTGAGCGTCTCCATGATGCCGGCAATGCCTTCCAGGCCAAGAATGGGGCTGAGCTTCTCTTTGGTAGTGGTAAAGCGGTAAGGTCCGAGACCTACATAATTGGCGCCGTCTTTTACATGCATGAGAATATCCTCCAGGGTATTGGCGGTGCCACCGATGATGAACTCATCGCCGGTAGCAGCCCGTGCGCCGCTCACTGTCATATCCTGCTTGCCGACATGAACGCCATGGGCGCCCACTATCCTGGCAATATGCGGATAGTCGTTGATGATCAGGGTAGCATTGTACCGTGAACAGATGGCCTTTGCTGACAGTGCGCTGGCGAGGATCTTGTCTTCAGGTTCGTTCTTGATACGAAGCTGTATCCATCTGCAACCAGCCTCGCAGGCAGCCAGGATATTGTCCAGGTGGGAGGCGGTTGCGGTTTGTTGTGATATATAATGCAATGAGCTGATCATGTGATGTGATAACCTAAAAGTGATGAATGACTGGCCAGGAACTTCTCTGTATAAAGTTTAGCCCTGATACAGGCGACAGGCAATGAACTGCCTGTTGCCAGCTGAGCAGTGATGGCAGCGCTGAGCACACAACCGGAACCATGTTTTGGAAAGACGGCGTCAGTACCTGCAGGAATGTCAATGATATCGGTCTTTCCGATATAGAGACTGTCTACACCCGGCCTTTCCTGACGGTGCCCACCCTTTAGCAGCACGGCGCAGCAGGTGGCCAGCGTACTTGCAGCAGCATGGCCATCCTCCTCTCCGCTCAGCAATAGTGCTTCCTGGTAATTGGGCGTGAGCAGGTAGAGCTGTTGCAATACCTGTTTCCATACGGCCAGTTGTGTGGCATCATGAAACGTGTAGCCGGCACTCGCTTTCAGCACCGGGTCCAGTATGAAGCGTATATCCGGTTGTATGCCCCTGAAAGATTGGATCACCTCCAGCATGGATGTTGCGTCCTGCACGATCCCGATCTTGCAGTACTGCACCGGAAATGTTTCCAGCAAGGGCCTTGCCTGGGCAATGATCTGGCTTGCAGGCAACCATTCTACAGAAACAAAGCGTGTATCTGTCTGTACGGTAAGGGCAGTACAAACGCCGAGACCATAGACGCCAAGTGCTTCAAACGTTTTTATATCTGCCAGCAGACCGGCTCCCGCCGAAGGGTCCAGGCCGGCCAGGCTCATGACATAAGGGCGTCCGTTCTCCATATATCCCTGATGCGGCGGAAATTGCTGATAGCTGCAGCGGGTTCCTGCCAGATGGCGCCCAGTAGGGCAATCCCGTCAAACTGCATGTTGCGGGCCTTTGCTGCTGTGGTATGATCGATCCCTCCCAGGGCCAGTACCTGCCCGTTATAACCGTCTTTCGAAAGACGGAAGCTTTCTTCAAATGTACCGGCATACCCTGGTTTGGAGATGCTGTGAAACACGGGCGCGAGTAAGAGCTGGTCCCAGTTGTCGCTGGCTATTTGCAATGTCTCAGCCGCATGTATGCTGGTACTGAGCCGCCATCCGTTCTCCCTGTAGCCGATGATCTGGTCGCCGCTTACGAGGCCTCTGCCGGCTTCACTGAAGTGTACGCCCTGCAGACCATATTTTTCACAAAGCGCAGGATGCCCGGCTATCATCAGCTTAGGGTAACAGGAAGGATCAGCATCCTGTAACAGTTGCTCATAGTCCGTTTCCGGCCATCCCGGTTTACGTACAAGAATACTGTCTGCGCCTTCAGCGATCAGTTGTTGCCAGTAGCTGGTTTCTTCCGGCAGAAATGTACTGTGTGTGATGATCTGTATCATGAGATGAGTATCAGAAGTAAACTTCTCCTCCCTGTTCCTTAAATGCGTGTGCCTGTTCTGCCATACCGGTTTCCAGGGCTAGTGTTTCATCTATCTGTTGGGTAGCGGCATAGTCCCGCACTTCCTGTGTGATCTTCATTGAGCAAAAATGAGGCCCGCACATGGAACAGAAGTGAGCGATCTTGGCGCCTTCTGCCGGCAGCGTTTCATCATGATAAGAACGAGCAGTCTCCGGATCGAGGGAAAGGTTGAACTGATCTTCCCAACGGAACTCAAAACGGGCCTTACTCAGGGCATTATCACGGTGTTGCGCCCCGGGATGACCTTTCGCCAGGTCTGCAGCATGCGCTGCTATCTTATAAGTGATCACCCCTTGTCTTACATCTTCTTTATCGGGCAATCCCAGGTGCTCTTTCGGTGTAACATAACATAGCATAGCCGTACCAAACCAGCCGATCATGGCAGCGCCGATGGCAGATGTGATATGATCATAACCCGGAGCAATATCGGTGGTCAGTGGTCCGAGGGTATAGAAAGGCGCCTCTTTGCAGTGTTCAAGCTGTTTATCCATATTGGCCTTGATCAGGTGCATGGGTACATGGCCCGGACCTTCTATCATCGTCTGTATATCATGTTTCCACGCAATATGCGTCAGCTCTCCCAGTGTTTCCAGTTCTGCAAACTGCGCAGCGTCGTTTGCGTCTGCAATGCTTCCGGGACGGAGGCCATCTCCGAGTGAGAAAGCTACATCATAAGCTTTCATGATCTCGCAGATCTCTTCAAAGTGTGTATACAGGAAGTTTTCCTTATGATGCGCCAGGCACCATTTAGCCAGAATGGACCCTCCCCGGGATACAATACCGGTGGTGCGTTTGGCCGTCAATGGTACATAACGCAGCAGTACGCCGGCATGAATGGTGAAATAGTCAACGCCCTGTTCCGCCTGTTCTATCAGCGTATCCCGGAAGATGTCCCAGCTCAGTTCTTCTGCTTTACCATTCACTTTTTCCAGGGCCTGGTAGATGGGAACGGTACCGATGGGAACGGGGGAATTGCGGATGATCCATTCCCTGGTTTCATGAATATTTTTACCGGTGCTGAGGTCCATAATAGTATCTGCCCCCCAGCGGCAGGCCCATACAGCTTTTTCAACCTCTTCCTCAATGCTGGAGCTGACAGCGGAGTTGCCGATATTGGCGTTGATCTTCACCAGGAAGTTGCGGCCAATGATCATAGGCTCACTCTCGGGATGATTGATATTATTGGGAATAATGGCACGTCCCGCAGCTACCTCCTGCCTTACAAATTCAGGGGTAATGAATTTTACAGGGGTATTGGCGCCGAATGACTGGCCTTTATGCTGTTGCCAGAGGGCGTTATCCTGGAATAGCTTATCCACGCATTGATTCTCGCGTGTGGCAATGTATTCCATCTCGCGGGTAATAATGCCCTTTTTGGCATAATGCATCTGCGATACATTATGTCCGGCTTTTGCTTTCATAGGGGAATGCTGGTAAGAAAAACGCAGGCTGTCCAGACGACTGTCGGCCATTCTTTCCCTGCCGTAGGCAGAAGTAATGCCTGGCAGCTGTTCAACATCGTTACGATCTTTGATCCAGCTTTCACGCAACCTGGGCAGGCCTTTACGTACATCGATGTCCATATCGGGATCGGTGTAGGGGCCGCTGGTGTCATAAACCACCACCGGGGAATTAGGTACTTCAGCTCCTTTACTGCCCTGAAGGCGTGTAGGAGTCAGCGTGATCTCTCTCATGGCAACGCCATCTACATAGATCTTTCTGGATGCCGGGAAGGGCGTACGGGAAATTGAATGCATAAACTGACGATTGAATTATGAATTAGGATTTATGAATTGAGAAGACGGCACACGGAGGCATAACACGGCCTCACGGCTGTGCGCGTATCAATGTTATAGCATGCTGGTAAATGAGCCCTTATCCGCCCTGTGTAGCGCGAATGATGGTGACCTTATCTGCTGTTTGTAAGATTTGCTCAGGCCAGGAGGTTTTCGGAATAACCTGGCTGTTGACGGCGATAGCAACGCCTTTTTCTGAAGAAAGTTGAATAAACTGTAAGAGGGCAGCAACAGTTGTTCCTGGCTGCACCGCATAAAGTTTATTGTTTACAAGCACTTCCATGTTTGCAAGGAATTAAGTGAACAATAAACTTTAAGGATGGAAAGATGAAGGAGAGTTCAGCTACTTTTCCCTACGGCAGTATGAGCTGCGTCAGGTACTGAGGGTTTCATCTCAGCTTCCCGGAAGTCTTTACAACCGGGAAACACCCCTAAAGTGAGCTTAAAGGTAGTTAAATTTGTTAAACTAGTATTACTATCTTTGGAACTATGAAAAAATGCCTGGTCCTGTCAGTGATCTGTACTGTTATTACCGCAGCATGTCAACAGCCATCTCCGTCTTCAAAAACAGATATACCGGAAGACAGCAGCCTGATTGATGTGAAAGATACAGTGACCCCTGAAACGATCACTGATTCAGTAACGCTGGTGAAGGTGGACACGATATCTTATACTGAAGACCAGTTGCTGGGCAAGTGGCTGCAGCCTGTGCCGGGAGTTGACAAGGCTACACAGGGGTTTCTGCTGAAGAAAAAAGGCGCTATTACTTCAGTCAATACATACTCAATGGTATATGACAAGTGGAGTGTGTCGCATGATACGCTGTTTTTATGGAGCCATGCAGAAGGCTCGCAGCAAAAAGATTCTGCCGCCGTCATAGATACTACGCTTATCAGGTCACTAACGGACACTTCGTTAGTATTGTTTCCCATCAAAGCTGCAGAGGGATACCTCGAAGAATACAAAAAGGTCAAAAGTAATAAGAGATAGTTCGCATCCATAGTCTGCAGGCAACAGACAATTGCGATATATTGCCTGCTGCCTGCATTGCAGACTATAGTTTGTCATGAACTAACTAATGATAGATATTCCACAAAGCTACGGCGCAGGCTACAACCGCCATGAAGATACCTGCTGTAGCTACCTGTGTGTCATCAATGTTCTTATGAGCTTTAACTACGGAAAGTCCGCCTATTACAATTGCTGCAATACCAAATACCAGTGCAGTATTATGATTCCTTGACACAAAAGAAAATACTGCAGCAAATATGCCCGCAAACATGGAAACGAAGCAGGCAATCTTAGTGGGGGTGGACGTGGTGTGCTGTTGCATATATGTAGAATTAAAATGAAAATGAAAAGTTCATAACCTGTCTATTGCTTTCGTTCTTCCCAGGGTACTTTCAACAGTGTCCCTATCTGCTGATACTGGGATTCCCGGTATTCATCCAGCCCGTAGCGTAGCCGCGTTACATCATTTACCACCACAAATGTGCCGAACAGGCGATCCCAGAACGAAAAGATATTTGCATAATTGGAGTCCGTTTCCGGCTGATAATGACTATGGTGCACCTTATGCATATCCGGCGACACAATGACCCAGCTAAGGGCTGTGTCCAGCCATTTAGGCAAGCGGATATTGGCATGGTTAAACTGGGACATAAAGGCCGAAATGGTCTGGTATAACATGACCATCCAGATAGGCACTCCCATAGAAACGATGGCGAGGAGAAGGGCCAGCACCCGGAAAACGGATTCTACCGGATGATGCCGCAGGGCGGTAGTCGTATCGACCGCCGTATCGATGTGGTGAATCTTGTGGAAATGCCACATCCAGGCAATCTTATGCTGAATGAGATGTACCAGGTAGGCGCCTATCAGGTCCATCATCATAATAGCCAGCAGGCAATGGAGCCATACGGGTAGTGTAACGATGTATAAGAGGCCGAATTGTGCCTTTGCGGTCCATTCTGATGCAATGACAATGACAAATGCGAAGCCAAGGTTAACGATAGCCGTTGTCAGGGTAAAGAACAGGTTGGTGCCTGCATGCCTGTAACGGTTCACATTTAATGAGAGCCGGGGTATTGCTCCTTCTATCATCCATAGCAGTACCAGTCCGCCTACGAGAAATGCGGTACGATACCAGGAAGGAATATTATTGAAAAATTCTTCCATACGGGAATTAAAATTTATAGCATGACGTATCATGCGCTGATCAGTTCATCGTGAAATAGTGGTCATCAAACTGGGGCAAATCAATCGCTTACT
Source organism: Chitinophaga filiformis (assembly GCF_023100805.1). Classification (NCBI taxonomy): domain Bacteria; kingdom Pseudomonadati; phylum Bacteroidota; class Chitinophagia; order Chitinophagales; family Chitinophagaceae; genus Chitinophaga; species Chitinophaga filiformis. Next base: position 763,905 of record NZ_CP095855.1, on the reverse strand, counting down.
GTCCTGTTTTACTGGTATTAATTTACGAACTTTTTAAATAATAATTCTTTTGAAAGTGGCCATGGATAAAGAAAAAAGCAATCTCCTTGTGAGAGATTGCTTTACAAATAAACATAAGTTATTAGTTGTTGTAAAACTGACTAGTTGTTCAACATAAGCGGCATTACCAGCATCAGCAGGTCTTCATTTTCCTCTTTTTCTGAAGGCTTCAGAATACCAGCTTTAGTCGGAGTAGACAGTTCGATGGTGATCTCATCGCCTTCGGCGGCGTTCAGCATTTCTATGAGGAACTTCGCATTGAAAGCAATTTGCATATCATCGCCGGTATACTGGCAGCTCATGCGTTCATTACCTTCAAAAGAGAAATCCACGTCCTGTGCAGAAAGCTGGAGCTCGCTGCCGGTGATGTTCAGGGCCACCTGGTTGGTGCTTTTGTTGGCGAATACGCTTACACGTTTCAGGGCGTTCTGGAAATCGCTTTTCGCCAGTGTAAGGCGGTAAGGATTATCTTTTGGAATCACCACTTTATAGTCGGGGAACCTTGCGTCAATGAGGCGGCAGATCATCTGGGCGCCATCGTGTGTCACAAAGAAATGGTTTTGGCTGTAGGCGATCTTTATTTCGCTGTCATTGTCAGGCAATGCAGACTTGAGCAGATTCAGCGGTTTTTTAGGCACAATGAATGTTTCTGCTTTAGGGCATTCAACGCCGGTCCTTACATACTTTACAAGACGGTGAGCGTCTGTAGCTACGAAAGTGAGGCTGGTAGGCGTCAGTTCGAAGAACACACCTGTCATAGCGGGACGCAGGTCATCGTTGCTTACGGCAAACAATGTCTTGTTGATCGCTGTTACCAGTGCCGTAGATGTCACCGTGAAAGAGGTGGTATCATCTGCTGTAGGTTCTTTGGGGAAATTCTCAGGATTTTCACCCATTACCTTATACTTACCATTGTCGGAGGTGATCTCTACAGCATAAGAATTAAGATCTATATGAAAAGTCAGCGGCTGATCGGGCAGATTCTTGAGTGAATCCATCAGAATCTTGGCGGGGATGCAGATACGGCCATTTTCTTTGGCTTCAACCTCCAGCTTTACCTTCATGACAGTCTCAAGGTCTGTGGCCACAACGGTCAGCTCGTTCTTGTCGATCAGGAAAAGGAAATCTTCCAATATAGGCAACACCGTATTAGAGTTAATCACCCCGCTGATCTGCTGCAATTGTTTTAACAAAGTAGAGGAAGAAACGATAAACTTCATGTGATATATTGTTATTTACTTTTTGCTTTTTTATCAAAACCGGCCACTGTAAAGGTTTCTGATATTGTTGGCCGTATTCCGGGTTTGTTAACCGCACTAAAAATAAGGCTTTTTAAGAAAGCGGACAAAGATAGAAAGAATTGTCAAGTATCGTGCTATTTACAGATATTACCGTAAAATGCAATGTTAGACAAAGTGATGATTATGTGTGTTTTTATTGAAATTAATTTAATGAAACGAATGTTTATTATGATGTGGTGAAAAAATTTACTGTTTCTTTTAAATGATGTTCATATCCTTTAGCTTTGCGGGCGCAAAAAAATATTTTTAAAACTAAAATTCTTTTGGGTTATGAAACTGTCTCATTTAGCCGAAACCTTGATCGGGTCTGAAATTATCAAACTGGCCGGTGAGATAAAGGAGAAGCAGGCCAAGGGCGAGAAGATCTACAATTTTACCATTGGGGATTTTGACCCCAAGGTATTCCCAATTCCGGCTGAATTTGAGGAAGAGATCATAACGGCTTACAAGGAAGGGTTTACCAATTACCCACCGGCTGACGGTATTCCCGAATTGAGGAAATCTGTGAGCGAGTTTATCGCTGAACATGAGAACCTGACCTACGATCCGGCCAAGGAAATCGTGATCTCCTGCGGCGGTCGTCCAATCATCTATGCAACTTTCAGAACAATTGTTGACAGGGGAGAAAAGGTAGTATATGCTACTCCATCCTGGAACAATAATCATTATACTCACTTCCTGGAGGCAGAGCACGTAGTGCTGGAAACAAAGCCAGAGAACGACTTCATGCCAACTGCTGCCGAACTGAAACCACTGCTGAAGGGGGCCACCCTCCTGGCGTTGTGTTCTCCGCAGAACCCAACAGGTACCGCTTTCGGCAAGCAACAGCTGGAAGAGATCTGCGACCTGGTAATTGCCGAGAACAAGAGCCGCAGCGCTGATCAGAAACCTTTATACATCCTGTTCGATCAGATGTACTGGGTACTGACCTTTGGCCAGACGCACCATTACACACCAGTTACCCTGCGTCCTGAACTGCGCGACTACACCGTTTTCATCGACGGTATGAGTAAAGCTTTCGCGGCTACCGGTGTAAGGGTGGGCTGGGCTTTAGGACCTGCTCATGTAATCGGTAAAATGAAATCCATCCTCTCTCACGTAGGCGCCTGGAGCCCGATGGCAGAACAACATGCGGCTGCCCGCTATCTGCGCCGCAAGGACGAGGTGAACGTTTACCTGAAGAAATTCAAGGCAGAAGTGGAAGAACGCCTGCAGAAGATCTATGAAGGTTTTGACAGCCTGAAGAAAGCCGGTCATCCTGTAGAGGCTATTGCACCGCAGGCGGCTATCTACCTGACCCTGAAAATCGACCTGGCCGGTAAAAAGACCGCCGATGGTACCGTACTGCAGGACCAGGCAGCTGTTACCTCTTACATTCTGAACGAGGCTAAATTGGGCCTGGTGCCATTCTATGCTTTCGGCTCTTCCAAAAACTCTCCATGGTATCGTCTCAGCGTAGGTACCTGTAAGAAAGAAGAGATCCCGGCTATGATCGCCCAGCTGAAATCAGCATTGGAGAAACTGCAATAACAGATTATACTGGCAAGCTATAAGAAAAGAAGAAAGGCCGCCCCGTCTCGAACGGAGCGGCCTTCTTCATTGAATAGGTGTGGTGTTGTGGAAAGAAGGGTATATTAGTGTTTATTGTGACCTCTGCCCTGTTTCCCGTGACCCCGGTTGTCTTTCTTCCACTGCCCGTGCTGTGGATGGTCCCTGTTCACGAAATATTTCTGTTCCCTGCTGTCACGGATGGATACCTGGTCATGTTTGTTCCTGTAACCATAATATTCCTTACGATACTTGTCATGGTATAAATAAGGCCTGTTTACGCCATTGATCACAACTTTATGCGCGTGGTATACGTCGAAATCTGCGTATCTCGCAGGCAGGGTGGCAGACCTGCGCCAATCATTACCATACCGGTAAACATATACCCTGTCTGGTACATAATAGTATGTTTCGATATCGGGGAGATAATAATAATCAACATGATCATAACCCACAGGTCCCCATACCGGTTGCCTTCCTATATTGATACTTACATTGATCTGCTGGGCCATGCTTGTTGCCGTAAAACCTGTTACGGCTAACAGAAGAAACATTAACTTTTTCATAGCGTTTGATTTTACCTATATAAGGCAAAACCAATGCCCTAAACTGTCGGCGTCATTTTTCTGAGATATAGAGCAAAAATTTGTCGGCTAAAACCCTGAATGTTGAGACCAGTTATGTAGGAAATTGATTCATAAGCCCCCGATATTCATCCCCGGATATGAATGTTTTATTATAACCGACATTTAATGAAAACGGTCACCAGCTATATAAGCGCAATAATGCTCCCGTAACATTAAATAACCCCGTAGTAGCCCGAATGTTTACTTTTCCGGGGAATGCCGGGTTAGCCTGCGGATGGTTCTCCCGGAAACCAGTGGCCGGCCCTTCCTGATAAGATTCTTCCCGAACAGCCAGCTCAGCGCTTCCTGCAGCGGCTGATGCTCCGGGCATTAGCCGCCTGAATACGGTATTAACACTGGCGGGCTGTGGCTTTTTACGTCTTTGAACAAAAGATAACCATAGAAGAACCATTGTTAAGACCTGATCTGTATTAGACTGATAACTGTTTGCCGGACCCGGTTAAAGACAGTATTTAATATGAAAATCCGCCAATGGTTCGGTAGAGGTTCGGTGGAGGTAGCCTCATCCTCCCTTAATCTTCCGTTCCGGAACGGAAGATTAAGGGAGGATGAGGCTACCTCCACCGAACCTCTACCGGATCTCTACCAAAGCTGAAAGCTGACTTTCTTGTTTTGCGGCGAAAAATAAGATTTATAGAAAGTTGATTATTAATTATTTAGTAAACTGACTTTTGACTTTTCAACTATCTGACTTTTGGAGTCAAAAAGTTAATCTATTGTTAAATGGTCAACTTGTTTCACTATTATCCGAAATCTTCCTATTTTTGACTCGCAAACTAAAAAAGTCAAAAAGTTAATGCTTGCTGAGAACAAAGATGAAATGAGGGAGAAGATCCTTGAGGCGGCTTTGAAGCGGTTTATGCACTATGGTGCTTCTAAAACCACTATGAATGAGATTGCAGATGATCTGCGCTGCTCAAAGGCATCGTTGTATTATTATTTTTCCGATAAAAAGGCATTGCATAATGCCGTGTTAATGAAGATCGGGGAAACCTTCTTTGAGGAGCAGGAAGCAGAGGCTGATAAGGCGATTTCATCTGAACAGATCTTCACCAACATTATTGCTATAAAAAAGCAGTTCGTTGAGCGCTACAATCGCCTGGAACTGTTTAAGATACTCAATGATAAATCAGAAGAGATACAACAGATCATCCGGTCTGTTCATGAGCGGGAAACCAAGATGCTCACCAAGATCATAGAAAAAGGCGTAGCCTCAGGAGAATTTGACGTCGAAGATCCTGTAGCGATCGCACAATTATACAGGGATGCCATGGAAGGATTGCGATTTGCCGGCATGAGCTGCCTTCCCGAAACGATCCCGGATATAGACAATGAAGCATTTGACAAGATAGTAGCACAGCAGAAATTGTTGACGGAAATATTCGTTAGAGGAATCAAGAAACAATAAACAGGAGTAATGCCAGTCAGAGCACGGATATTGGAAACAGCATCAAGGATGTTCAGGACGTATGGAATTAAGAGTGTTACAATGTTCGACATATCAAGGGAATGTGGGGTGTCAAAGAAAACGGTGTACGAACATTTTAGGGATAAGGAAGAACTGGTACAGGACGGGGTGCGCTTTTTGCTGAACAGGCATGAGCAGCATCTGGAAGATTTTCGTCAGCAATCTGCTAACGCTATTGAAGAACTGTTGAAAGAGGTGGAGTACATTGAACAGGTGGGAAATACAATCAATCCCGTGATGCTGTTTGAAATGGAGAAGTACCTGCCCGATACCTGGAAAGACGTGGAGGTGTTTAAACAGGAGCGGCTATTGCAGGCCATCACTGCCAACCTCGAAAGGGGAATACAGGAAGGCATTTACCGCAGTAACCTTAATCTGAATATTATAGCACGTACGCGGCTGCTTCAGCTGGACCTGGCTTTTGAACCGATGCAATTTCCTGCTGCACAGTTCAATATGCATGAGGTCATAAGAGAGATCACCATACATTTTATACTTGGAGTGACGACAATGAAAGGACGTAAGCTGGCAGCTGAATACCTACAAGTTAAAGAAGACTAATACTACCGCTTAAAACTATATCCGCCAACTAAAAAAATCAAAGTAAAACATACGGATGAAAAGGATAATGTTAACGCTTATTCTCTTAATGGGAATAGGGGGATATACCTCCTATGCGCAATCGGAACTGTCGTTGCAGGAGTGCCTGAAGTATGCGCTCGCTAATAATCAGCAACTGGCACGTACCCGGCTGGAAGAAGATATGGGCCGTTTTAAAACCAGTGAAGTAAGAGCCAGGGCACTACCCCAGGTAAATGCCCAGGGACAGTATACCAATAATATCAAGAAACAGGTGCTTGCTGTTCCCGGCGAAATCACCGGAGGCGCCCCGGGTACCACTACCCTGCTGCAAGCCGGTACCACACACAATGTTACCGCTTCCGGTACTGTGACACAGGAAGTATACAATCAGTCTGTGTTTACAGGCCTGAAAGCTGCAAAAGCCGGTGAGGAATACTATAAAATGCAGACAGTGCAGAACGAGGAGACCGTAATCTATAACGTAACACAGCTTTATTACAATACGTTGGTGTCCCGCGAGAAGATGATCGTACTGGATGCAAATATTGAGAAGCTCACTAAACTGGTAGAGACCACTTCCTCCCAGGTGCAGAACGGGTTGGCACGTAAGATAGACCTTGACCGTATGCGCGTGAACCTCACCAATTATAAAACACAACGTACACAGGCGCAGAACCAGTTCCTTGTACAGGCCAATCAGCTGAAACAGCAAATGGGCATGTCTATGAGCACCACCCTGAACCTGCCTTCCGCTTCATTCAGGGAAATAGAGAACAAAGCAACATTGGTGGATTTTGGTGGTATGAATGTCGACAGCAGGATTGAATACCGCCTGCTGAAGAAACAGGAAGAGCTGCAGGAATTCCAGAAGAAAGCTTACCTCGCGGAATATTATCCTTCTCTCGCTTTATCTGGCAACTACTCTTATAATGGTATCAGCAATAAGTTTGACATGCTGAAATCCAAGTCAGGCGGTTCTACTGCCAGCTGGTACGATATGGCGGCCGTAAGCCTTACACTGAAGATCCCCATTTTTGATGGATGGGCGCGCCGCTCGCGTGTAAGCCAGGCCAACGTAACCCTGAAGCAGCTGAAGAAAGATATGGAGGCTACTACTCTCTCTCTGAATACGCAGTACGAGAACGCCAAACTGCAGGTGCAGAATAACCTGGCCACTATCAAAGCGCAGAAAGAGAACGTAGATCTGGCCAATGAAGTATACAACTCTACCCAGAATAACTATAACCTGGGACTGGCCAACCTGACGGACCTGCTGGATGCTGAAACATCCCTCACCTCCGCACAGAACAACTACAACGAAGCCTTACTACAATATAAACTGGCAGAACTGGATATCATCAAATCCAATGGTAACCTGAAAAGCCTGCTGAACTAATTAAAACCGCTAAAACCGCATACCAAACTATATGAAAAAGATTCTTATCTGGGGCACACTGACCATTGCAGCTGTCGTATTGATCATGTGGAAACTGGACGCCAATAAAAAAGCCAACGAAGCTAAGACGGAATTTGTGAAGCAGAGCAATGCCGGCGAGGTTCCCGTGCTGGTGGAAAAGGTAGCGAAATCGGATTTCTCACAGGGCTTTCAGTCCAATGGTAATTTCACGCCTGTACGTGAACTGACCTACCTGGCAGAAACTACCGGCCGCATCACTAAACTGCTGGTAGATGAAGGCAGCGTTGTACACCAGGGACAAATAATCGCGCACGTAGATGGCGAGATACTGGGTACAGACCTTGCTGCTGCTAAAACCAACCTGGAACAGCTGAAGGTAGATAAGGAAAGATATGAAGCTGCATTCAAAACCGGTGGGGTAACTAAAAAGCAAGTGGATGATGCAACCCTGCAATATGAACTGCAGAAGACAAAATATGAAGCTGCCAGCCGTCGTGTAGGCGATACCTACATCAAGGCTCCTATCAGCGGTGTGATCAACAAAAAATATATAGAGCAGGGCGCCTACCTCTCCCCCGGCAATAAGATGTTTGATATAGTAGATGTATCCCGCCTGAAGCTGGCAGTATCCGTACCTGAGTTCCAGGTGGTAAACCTGAAGGAAGGCGATAAAGTGAAGGTAACATCCAATGTATTTCCTGAAATGAACTATGAAGGTCGCGTAACCTTCATAGCTGCAAAGGGCGATAATACGCTTAACTACCCTGTGGAAATGGAAGTGCTGAACAACACCGGCAAACAGCTCAGAGCCGGTATGTATGGCACCGCTCATTTTGAGATGAAGGAGGCATTGCCAACTATTATGGTAGCACGTACCGCTTTTGTAGGTGGTGTGAACAGCAACCAGGTGTATGTAATGGAAAATAATACGGCTAAACTGCGCAAAGTGGTGGCTGGCCGTATTTATGGCGATAAAGTGGAGATCAGGGACGGATTGAATGAAGGAGAAACTGTTATTACCAGCGGACAGATCAACCTGGTAGATGGTGTTAAGGTAACAGTGCAAAAATAATCAACTATGAAAATCACAGAAGTATCCATAAAACGGCCCACAATAGTGGTGGTGATATTCACCATTCTTACTTTGCTGGGTGTGATGAGCTACCAATCGCTCAACTATGAGCTGTTGCCGAAATTCGAGTCGCCGGTAGTAACCATTGCAACAGTATACCCCGGTGCGTCACCGAAAGAGGTGGAAAGCACCATTACAAAAAAGATCGAGGATGCGGTAGCATCGATGGAGAAGATCAAGAAGATCATGTCAAAATCTTCTGAGAGCTTGTCTACCGTTACCGTGGAATTGAATAATGATGCCAATGTTGATATTGCCCTGCAGGATGCACAGCGTAAAGTGAACGCTGTCCTGTCAGACCTTCCTTCAGATGCAAAGGCTCCATCACTTACAAAATTCTCCCTGTCTGATTTGCCTATCATGACCCTGTCTGCCACAGCAAAAATGGATAGTAAGGAGTTTTATGACCTGGTAGATAAAAAACTGCAGCCTTTATTATCCCGCCTGCCGGGTGTAGCGCAGATCTCCCTGATCGGCGGGCAGGAACGTGAGATCCAGGTGAATATAGATCCAAACAAACTGGAAGCATATAAACTGTCCATCAACCAGGTAAGGCAGACAGTTACCAACGCCAACCTGGACTTTCCTACCGGTAAAGTGAAAACAGCCGACCAGCAGATCCTGATCCGCCTGGCAGGTAAGTATAAGAATGTGGACCAGCTGCGTAATCTTGTACTTACAACAACTGCGGATGGTACACAGATCCGCCTGAGCGACGTTGCTGATGTGCAGGACGCCCAGAAAGATGTGGAACGTATGGCCCGTGTAGATGGAGCAAACGCGATCGCCCTACAGGTACAGAAACAGACAGATGCCAATGCGGTAACTGTGAGTGAGGAAATGAAAAAGGCGATTGCACGCGTAGAAAAAGATTATGCTGCCAATAACCTGAAGATCGTTATTGCGAACGACTCTTCGGATTTTACACTGGAATCTGCAGATTCTGTGATCCATGACCTGATCATTGCGGTAGTGCTGGTAGCAGCAGTAATGCTGTTGTTCCTCCATAGTATCAGGAGTGCCATCTTCGTAATGATCTCTATTCCGGCATCCCTGGTGGCTACCTTTATCGGTATGAAGCTGTTCGGCTTCTCACTGAACCTTATGTCCCTGCTTGGTTTGTCTCTTGTGGTAGGTATCCTGGTGGATGACGCCATTGTGGTGCTTGAGAACATCTACCGTCACATGGAGATGGGTAAGAACCGGGTACGTGCTGCGTTTGATGGTGTGAAAGAGATCGGTTTTACCGTTACCTCCATTACCCTGGTAATTGTAGTGGTGTTCCTCCCCATCTCTTTAACAAACGAACTGGTATCGAAGATCCTGAGAGAATTCTGCGTGGTGGTAATGATCTCTACGATGCTCAGCTTGTTGTCGTCCTTTATGATCGTACCACTGCTGTCATCCCGTTTTGGAAAGCTGGAACATATCACCGGGAAGAACTTCTTTGAGAAATTCATCCTCTGGTTTGAAAGACAGCTGCAGAAATTCACCGACTGGATGACCGGTATCCTGAAATGGGCGCTGAGCCATAAGCTCATTACCCTGGTAGTGGCCATAGGCCTGTTGTTCCTGTCCTTTATGCTGTTAGGTAAAGGATATATCGGTGGTGAATTCATCCCGAGAGGCGACCGTGGCCAGTTCATCCTGGTACTGGAAATGCCGAAAGACGCTTCTGTAGAACAGACAAACCAGGCTACACGTAAGGCAGAACAATATCTGTCTAAAAAGCCGGAAGTGACCCGTCTGATCACTACTGTAGGTCAGACGAGTGAGGATGGTATGGGTACCTCCCAGTCTACTGCATATAAATCAGAGATCACGGTGATGCTGGTAGATCCTGAAAAACGTGCGGACGGTTCTGATATATACGCCGCAAAAACGAAGGCGGAAATAAGCAAGGTCCTGCCTGGTGTGAAAGTAAAAACCATGAACGTAAGTATCCTGGGTACGGCAGAAAACGCGCCTGTAGAACTGGTAGTGATGGGTACTGAGCTGGATAGTGTAATGACATATGCGAAAGAAGCAAGAAATGTGCTGGCGAAAATAGATGGTACCAGTGATGCGAAATTATCTGTAGAAGAAGGCAATCCTGAGATCAACGTACAGGTAGACCGCGATAAAATGTCGGCTCTTGGCCTGACATTGGAAAATGTGGGAGGCACCATGCAGACTGCTTTCAGCGGAACAGCAGACGACTCTAAGATAAAATTCCGCCAGGGCGATTATGAGTATGCGATCAACCTTCGTTTCGATGACTTTAACCGTAAAAGCCTGCAGGATGTGTCTAACATCCAGTTCCTCAACAATCAGGGGCAGCTGATCCGTTTATCGCAGTTCGCAACTGTAACGGAAGGTTCCGGTCCAAGCCGTCTTGAAAGAAGGGATAAGAATACTTCAGTGTCTGTAAAGTGTTTGGTGATAGGACGCCCAAGTGGTACCGTACAAACCGAGTTCGCCACAGCATTGGAGAAATTGCGCAAGCCTGCCGGAATCTCCTATGTGTGGGCAGGTGATGCGGAAAACCAGGGAGATTCATTTGGTGCGCTGGGTGCGGCCCTCCTGATCTCTATTGTAATGGTGTACCTCATCATGGTGGCGCTGTACGATAATTATATCTATCCGTTTGTGGTATTGTTCTCTATTCCGCTGGCCATTATCGGTGCATTGCTTGCGCTTGCACTTACGAACAATACCCTGAACATCTTTACCATCCTGGGGATCATTATGTTGATAGGCCTGGTGGCAAAGAACGCTATTATCCTGGTTGACTTTGCCAACCAGATGAAAGAGCAGGGCCAGAGTACCAACGAGGCGTTGATACATGCGAATAATGCCCGTCTGCGTCCGATCCTTATGACTACCATCGCCATGGTGATCGGTATGTTACCTATTGCGCTGGCAACCGGTGGTGTCGCCTCGATCAAGAATGGTCTGGCCTGGGTGATCATCGGAGGGCTGATCAGCTCTATGTTCCTTACCCTGATCGTAGTACCGGTGGTATACAGGGTAGTGGACAGCGTGATGAACCGTTTTGGATGGAACAAGCCTTCTGCCAAGCGATTGATCCGTCAAAGGCTGGTAGCGCCTTATGCAGCGGAAATTGAAGAAACATCGTTGAATTGATCAATAAAGAATTTAGTTACTAATAGTGTAACAGTTGTAGGTTTAGGCAACAGGCCGGAGTAGTCTTACTCCGGCCTTCCGGTTACCTGCACCTTTAATGGAAGTCAGGGATGATACATACTGTTGGAGCAAAAAAAAGCCGTCGCTTCGGACGGCTGGTATGGGGGACAAATGATGGCGAGAAGTCAGATTGTTGCGTTCTTTCTTATCTGGTTAAAAGTATACGTTGTTTTGATCTCACCATTTTCAAAAACTGTAAGCAGCTGATCTTTCAGTTCCGGAGCTTCGTTTTGAGGAAGGGATTTATAGGCGCCATTCTCCAGTACGAGTTTCTGTTTACCTGATTTGGATTTTTTGAAAGATACCCTGGTGTTGCCATTGGCATCCAGCTCCAATGGATTTTTCTGTACGTTGATAGGTTTGCCGTTCACCTGTGCAAAAGAGCATTTAAGTGCGAATTCCTGCGTATCTCTATTGACCCTTTGCAGTAAAGCGCCACCCATACCCAGTACCAGGTTTTCAGCACTGATGCCCGCCTGTTTTAACGCTTCAAAGATGGGAGGAATAGAAGAGTAACTGATACCATCACCCTGTATTACCCTAACCTGTGGAGGTAATACTTTATAGCCTTTTTCATTCAGGGTATAGCCGAAAGTTTCCATGAGGATCTCAAATACTTTCAGGAGCGTCTGTATGGCATCTCCACTGTCGGGGCGGATCACCAGTGTACCCTGCCTGTTAAGTATCTGTTCTTTCAGTTCAGTGCCCCAGTATTCTTTACACGCCCTGAAGATGTTGTAAGAGTCGGAAACACAAGCAATGGTGCCTGTAGGGAAGGCATTGAGGATATGACGGAAGATATCGACCTCTCCTTCTTCACCCAGCATGGTTACGATAGAGTGCTCGGTAGCCGGAATGGATAGTCCGGGAGCAGCGGGTGCCTGGTAATATCTTTTGGCAAAAGTGGAACCGATCAGGGTATCGCTACCAGAGAAGTTGATCAGGTGAGCGCTGCCGCCGATACCTGCACTTTCGACGGAGCTGGCGCCACGGAAACCGAAGTCGTTCAGCACAAAGTCTATTCCTGCAAAAGCAGCTTCACTGGCGGTTTCTGTGTAATATTTCTTCACTGTCTTTTTGATCTCCCTGGAAAGTGTGGCTACGGTACAAGGGTACCATACCTGCATAAGCAGTGTTTCCAGGAAATTGGTCAACCAGTAACATTCGGGGTCTGTATTTTCGATGCTCATCAGCACGTTGCGTACGCCAGTTACAGTACCTTCAGGAACCGCTTTGATACGAACGGGAAGGCGGCCTCCGTGTTTCTCAATGATATATTCGAAACGGCTGCGGTCAAATACATCATTGCGACCAAATACTTCCAGCAGCGTGGCCTCGGCTTCATCAATTTTTTCTTTGGTGATAACAGCGCCCTGCAGGTATTCCATCAGGAAATATTGCAGGCCATAGAACACGGTTTCGTCAAATTTGCCTCCGCGGCTTTCAAAGTAGGAGTAAATGTATTCGGTGCCGGGGATATAGAGCTTGTGGTGGGAATATTTATAGGCATCTGCTAATAAAATGAGGTTTTCCTTTGTCATGATTCTTCTGTTTAGTCGTTAGTAGAATATTTTTCAGCTAATTTTTTCAGGAGGGGGATGTGTGTACTGACTATTTCACCTTGTGCGATCAGCTCGGGGATTGCATTGACATCGATCCAGCGCATGGCGGCCAGATCATCGTCTGCAGCGGGTTCGCCAAATAACAGATCAGTACTGAAAAGGGTGGTGATGATCTTATCCACTTCAGAGCGGTAGCGCCAGTCATCCATTTGCAGGGACATTTCGTACTGCATAGGGCTTGTTTCTATCTGTCCGCATTCTTCATGGAGCTCTCTCGCAGCAGCGGCGTCAAAGCTGACATCGTCCGGATCGGCAAAACCACCGGGCAGTCGCCAGGCATTTTCGGCGGGTTTACGCCCTAACAGCAGTTCACGGCGATTATTACGGAACAATGCAATGTCTACTGTAGGGTATACCTTAGGGTAAAGATTGTAGGTGCTATAGATGATACCAGCGCGGAACTCTTCTGTATCAAACACCTTGTCAGAAACCGCTTCTCTTTGTGCAGTAGCATTAAAATCCTGTACGGGTGGTAATGCTACAGTTGGAAAGCGTCCGGAGTAAAAAGGGATAAAGCTATCCCGGCTACCATAGAGGATGAATGTTTCATTACCTAAGTTATTTCCCAGTAATTCATCCAGTTTACGTGACCATACTTTGTCTGAAGCCTGATCGCTGAGCGGGAGTACAATTACATCGGGGAAGAGCTGTTTCAGCATCCGCTCGCGGGTGTAATAGTCCAGCGGGTTTTTACGGCCGCCTTTGATGGGGCTGACACCTAATACAATGATCAGGCGATTGTGTTTGGATTTTACTTCTTTGATCAGCTGTAAGTGCCCTTCGTGTAAGGAAGGCGTCTGGAACCTTGCGATTATTACTCCTGTAGGCTTTTGCGTCGTCATTGATAGTATGCTTTTGTGTAACTTCTACACAAATATATAGCGGTTTAAACATATAAACAAAATATTTTCCGTAATAATTACACAAATATTTCGTGAAGAATGATGGAAAGTTCTTAGGTGTATGATTAACAATTTATTAAGTGGTTTAAAAATATGAATTCCCGGCAGAATACTTCAAAGTGAGCTTCTAACTAAAGAAAGATTGAGCTCCTCACGAAAGCAGAATAGTGGAATTAACCACAACTTTGTACTGTAATCAACGCGGATCAATAATGGGAAGCCTGACAACATCTGATAACAAACTACCAGGAGTACTATACTCGCATGTAGATGCCCGGAAGGTAGTTGATGAGCAGTTCATAGTGGAACACGGCCTGTGTATAGTTATCTCGGGCGTATTTAAGGTGGCGGATGCAGGAGAGAACAAGAGTTTCCACGCAGGAGATATGATATTTTTCCGGAAGAATTTTCTTGCGAAGTTCATTAAGCAACCCCTGGAAGACCAGGACTTTAAATCGATCACTGTTATTCTCGACAGGAACACATTGATGGAATTCAGCCGGCAGCATGGTTACCAGTATGAGCACCCATATACATCCGGCCATGCGGTATTGAAACTGGCACCTAACATATTGCTTGAAAATTTCTTCAATACACTAGGTTATTATTTCGATACATCTTTGCCTGAGCGCCTGGTTGATCTGAAAAAGCAGGAAGCACTGATGTTGCTATTGCAGGAGCATCCGGAATTAAAGAATGTGCTTTTTGACTTTGAATTGCCGGGGAAAATAGACCTGGAAGCATTCATGCAGCAGAACTTCATGTATAACGTCAATATGGAAAAGCTGGCATTCCTGACGGGCAGAAGCCTGGCAACGTTTAAACGGGATTTCAGAAAAGTGTTCGGAACCTCTCCCAACCGTTGGTTGCAGCAAAGACGACTGGAGGAAGCACATTATCTTATAAAGGAAGAGAACAGACGTCCTTCGGATGTTTACCATGAAGTAGGCTTTGAAAGCCTCTCCCATTTCTCATATTCATTTAAACAATTCTACGGGGTAAACCCCTCAAGTCTTCAATAAACAAACAGCGAGACAAGGCAAGCAAGTGCTCAGAGAGAAGCGATTCTCTCTAACGGGAAGTTCATGCCTGATATTTAATCAATGAAATAATCATTATTATGAAAAAGGTCATCTTAATTACCGGAGCGTCGTCCGGTCTGGGGAAAGCTACGTCCATGTATTTTGCAAACCAGGGGTGGAATGTAGTGGCTACTATGCGCAACCCCGAAAAGGAACAAGATCTCATCAATGTACCGAATATCCATGTTTCACGTCTTGATGTACAGGACACCAATTCTATCAGGACAGCCATTGAAACGGGCATCAGGCATTTCGGCAGAATAGATGCACTGGTGAATAATGCTGGTTATGGTCAGCAGGGCATATTTGAAGCCGTTACGCCTGAAAAGATAAGAGAGCAGTTTGAAGTGAACGTGTTTGGGCTGATGGAAGTAACCCGTGCTGTACTGCCTCATTTCAGAAAGCAGAAAGGGGGTACTATCGTGAATGTTACATCGGGCGCTGGCCGTGTTACGGTACCGCTGTTGTCTATCTATTCCGCATCGAAATATGCCGTGGAAGGATATTCGGAGTCGCTATCTTATGAGCTGGCATCCCAGAACATTAAAGTGAAGATCGTCGAGCCGGGATACATTGTCACCGATTTTTATAAGCGTGCGGCCCATGAATTTGCAAATGATCCTTCACTGACAGATTACAACGACTTCCTGGCAGACATGAACGCCCTGTTCTCTTCCTTCAATGATGGGCAGAACGCAACCGCAGATGATGTAGCCGGCACTATTTATAAAGCAGTGACTGACGGCACTCCAACCCTTCGTTACGTGATCGGGCCTGACCTCGAGCCGATGATCGCATTGAGAGATAGCCATCCTGACCATGAGTATATGACCATTATGCGCAGCAGATTTATGCCAAAAGCATTTGCGGAGAAATGAGTGCGGGGGTAAGTCCGGTTTCGGGACGGCAGCGTTCCGGGCCGGATCATATCTGTGTTGCAGACAAACACGAAGGCGGCTGTCCTGCTCCGCTATAGAAGGTCAGTATTTTTTATGCCGGTAGTATCTGGTTCCCGCTGTTAGCGATTTCCATTGGAAACGGTTTTAGGCAGTTGTGATGCGATGACAGGTAGCGATCAGATCTCGAATGTGATCCCCTCCTTTTTTAATTGAAAATAGCGCTCTTCATTAAAGCTATAAAGCTTAGCGGGTCGGCCTGCAGAGGGGTGTTTCTGTTTTTCATTGTGTCCCGCCAGGATGCCCAGGTGATTGATCTTCTTCTGGAAGTTACGGCGGTCAATAGGCCGGTCCAGCACTGTTTCATATAATTTCTCAAGGTCTGAGATAGGGAATTTTTTATCGAGGAGTTCAAATCCTATAGGCTCATACCTGATCTTGGCCCGTAAGCGCTTTACTGCAGCTTCCACGATAGCGGCATGATCAAACGCCAGGTCGGGAAGTTTCTTGATATCAAACCAGTTAGCGTCTTCCGCATCTGAGCTGGCAGCCAGTTTAAAATTGGTCGGGTTTACCAGGCCAAAATAAGCGACGGATACTATTCTACCCCGGGGGTCACGTTCCGGCTGGCCAAATGTATAAAGTTGTTCCAGGTAGTTGATGTGTACACCCGCTTCTGTTTGTAGCTCGCGGGTCACTGCTTCTTCCAGTGTTTCACCGTCTATCACGAAACCTCCGGGCAATGCCCAGCGATGCATGAAGGGCGGAATGGTACGTTTGATGAGTAATACGGAAATGCTTTCTTTGGCGGTATATCCAAAGACCACCGCGTCTACACAAAGTCTGATATTTTGCTTAGGTTCCAAATCCAGTTCTAAAGATTATGGCCGGTTCTGGTGATCCGGCATACTCACTATTTAATATATTGTTCCACCTGTGTAGTGTCTTTCTTCAGATTGATAAACAGGGGATTTTTCATCGGATCGAATGCAATGATCAGGTTTGCCTCCTGTGTATTTGAAGGCGGAGGAAGTTCTATAAGTACCTCCTGCCTGTTGTTCCTGCGAAACAAAAGGCTGTCTTTGCCGGCCACATGACGTACAAAACCATGACGCTCAAGATAAGCCGTCAGTTCCTGCCTGCGTTGCAGTATGGAGTCTACCTGTGGATCTCTGTCTACCGGTTTCACATTGCGTACTACATAACTCTTTTCGGTAATGATCTCATAACCGGAAGTATCTTCATCCCTGTTACGTGTCTGATTACACGAAAGACAAAAGACCGTAGCGCCCAATATGAACAAAACACGCTTCATACAACGATATTAAGGGCTGCAAGATATTATAAAACGATCAGAATTGGATATCAAATACTTTTTCGCTGTCTTCCCTCCTGACTTTCACAGTGGTTTTGTCACCTTTTTTGAAAGTTGAAAGCGCCTGCATATAGTCTTCCAGGTTCACGATGGTGTGTGATCCCAGTTCAACGATCACATCATTGGCCAGGATGCCGGCTTTGCTGGCTGGCTTATTATCAGACACACCATCTACCCTCACCCCTGCTTTCTGCCATGTATAATCCGGCATAATGCCCAATGTTACAGAGAACCGGGGGCTGGA
This sequence comes from Chitinophaga filiformis, assembly GCF_023100805.1. Classification (NCBI taxonomy): domain Bacteria; kingdom Pseudomonadati; phylum Bacteroidota; class Chitinophagia; order Chitinophagales; family Chitinophagaceae; genus Chitinophaga; species Chitinophaga filiformis. The sequence goes on along the minus strand of NZ_CP095855.1, from coordinate 746,464 downwards.
GGTGGCGGTAGCTTGCTTGTCGCGTGTGCGGGTGAAGGCCACCTTATCCATATTGTTGGTTTTCTCTACCAGTGTATACACGACTTTGATGACGCTTAATTCTCCTGCGTAATTGATCTTGGCAGCTTCATCGGATGGTTTGTGATAGTCGCTATGGGTACCGGTGAAAAAGAACAGTACGGGCACATTTTTCAGGTAAAAGGAAGTATGGTCTGAAGGTCCGGTACCGGAGGAGTCGTAGGTAGTACGTATTTCAGCCGGGATGGTTTGTTGCAATAATGCAGGCCATACGGGAGAAGTACCTATCCCTCCTACCTGTAAGCCCCTGGCAGGATCCAGTCGCCCTACCATGTCCAGGTTGATCATATAGTTGAAGGTGCCGGGAGCAATGGCGCTATGCTCGGTAAAGTATTTAGAGCCGAACAGTCCCAGTTCTTCTCCCGAGAACGCGACAAACAGGTAATTATATCTCTGCAGAGGGGATGCCTTGAGCAGACGGGCCAGTTCCAGGAGCGCTGCTGTTCCGCTGGCATTGTCGTCGGCGCCGTGGTGTACGGTCTTGTCGTTAGGAGCCAGTGAATTCTGGTCTTCCCCATGGCCCAGGTGGTCAAAATGGGCGCCGATCACGATGGTACTGGCGGCTTTATTATCTATATACCCCACCACGTTAGTGCCGGTACGCCTGCCGGCGGTAAAGTTCACCTGCATATTTATCCGGAGATCTTCAGCCTCGGAGAGCATTTTGCTGGTTTCACTGTTTACCCACATCACGGGAATGGAGAGCGGATCGACAGCGACGGACAGCCATTTCCGGACTTCCTGCGGTTGTTCATCGCCATTATAGAAGATCACTCCGGTAGCACCGGCCTTGGCCGCTTCCCGGGCATTTTGCCGGTATATTTCCAGCGGATCTGCATGTGGCTGCATTTCAAAGTCCTTCACATTAAAGAGCCAGATGTTTTCCGGTTCATTCACATCGCGTAATACGTCGCCCTTGGCGCTTTTCTGTGCGCTGAAAGGGAGGGGAATAAATTGTTCTCCCGGGGTAAGTGTGGTTTTATTGACAGTCAGGTGTGAAGTGGTGGCTATCAGCTTGCCTTCGCTAACGGGAAATGTCTGGAGGTAACCGCTGTCTCCTTTTGGAGTAAGTCCTGCCAGCTTCATCTGGGTAGAAATATATTCCGCCGCCAGCTGTTCGCCCGGAGTGCCTGTACGCCGGCCATCGAGTTTATCGCTGGCCAGAAAGGTAATGTGGGCCTGAAGGTTGCCCAGCGTCTTGCGATCGGCTTTTTTTTGGGCGTTCAGCTCATGAGTAAAGGGTAATAACAGCGCCAACAGGCATATGGTATGCTTCACAGTTGTTGAGTTTTTAAAGAGTCTACTGAAAGAGCCGGCAGACCAGGTCTTTTTTTTTGCAAAGATACGTATCTAAGTGGCTGATTAGCAATGAATGTGTCGATTGCTAATAACAGTTTCATGTTCAAAGTTGTTCATATACCGTTGCAGGTAAGGATGATTCACTGGCGGTGCTCGTAATTCCAGGAGGCAATTATTGCACCAAAATCACTATTTGCCCGCCGAATTTGGAAAATCAGCCTATTTTTGCGGGGCTTAAACAAAACTTAAACCTAAAAATATACCCAAAACAGAACCGATCATTAAATTTATGAAGAACACACCATTTACACACAAACATGTAGCGCTGGGCGCTAAGATGGCTCCTTTTGCAGGGTATAACATGCCGATTTCCTATACAGGTATTAATGATGAACACCTGGCTGTCAGGAACAATGCGGGGGTGTTTGATGTGAGCCACATGGGTGAATTCATACTGAAGGGAGAAAATGCACTGGATCTCATCCAGCGGGTTACCAGCAATGATGCATCCAAACTGACCGCCGGAAAGGCACAGTACAGCTGTTTGCCAAATGACGAAGGTGGTATTGTGGATGACCTGCTGGTATATTGTATTGAAGAGAATAAGGTTTACATGCTGGTAGTGAATGCCAGCAATATTGAAAAGGACTGGAACTGGATCAGTAAACATAATACGAAGGGGGTGGAAATGCATGACATTTCCGACAAAACCTGCCTGTTGGCCATTCAGGGCCCTAATGCGGCCAGTATACTGCAGCCGCTGACCAGCATAGAACTGGTGAACCTGAAATATTACACTTTTGCTAAAGGTGAATTTGCAGGCGTGCCTAACGTGGTGGTAAGCGCTACAGGTTATACCGGTGCGGGTGGTATTGAGATCTATTTTGAAGATAAAGACGGTGCTGCTGAAAAGATCTGGGATGCCATTTTCGAAGTAGGGGGTCCTAAAGGACTGAAGCCTATCGGCCTTGGTGCGAGGGATACCCTGCGCCTGGAAATGGGCTTCTGCCTTTATGGAAACGATATTGACGATACCACTTCCCCACTGGAAGCCGGCCTGGGCTGGATTACAAAATTTACCAAAGAATTCACTTCCCGCAGTAAATTTGAACAGCAGAAAGCGGCAGGCGTGAGCAGGAAGCTGGTTGGATTTGAAATGGTGGATAAGGGTATTCCCCGTCACGACTATGAGATCAAGGATGCTGCCGGCCAGGTAATAGGTAAAGTAACCTCCGGTACACAGTCGCCTTCCCTGCAGAAAGCAATTGGCCTGGGATATGTAAACACTGCATTTGCCGCCCAGGATTCAGAAATATTTATCGCAGTAAGGGACAAATTATTGAAAGCCAGAGTTGTAAAGGTGCCATTCTTAAGTTAAGTTAGCATATAATTGCAAAAACCATATCTATTCTATGCCTACAATTCATATTACAACCGTAATTCATGCTCCGCTTGAGCGGGTCTTTGACCTGAGCAGGAGCATTACGCTGCATAAGCGCAGTATGGCGCATATGCACGAAGAAGCGATCAAGGGCCGTACCAACGGACTGATAGAGCTGGATGAAACGGTAACCTGGCAGGCCAAACACCTGGGTAAGGTGAGGCAGCTGACCACCCGCATTACGCAAATGCGTAAAACAGAGTATTTCTGTGATGAGATGGTGGCGGGGGATTTTACCTATATGAAACATGAGCATCATTTTAAGGAGATAGGTAATGGTACTGTGGCAATTGATATCATGGAGTTCGGAACACCTTATGGCTGGCTGGGAAGATTGTTTGAAAGGTTTTACCTGAATAAATATATGACCAACCTGCTGATGTTGCGGAACCAGGTGATAAAAGATTATGCGGAGACCGAGAAATGGAGAGTGATATTAGATTAACGGATAATCAGGATGAAGAACCGGGAATCGGGAATTGAGGTAACAAACCAATATTCAATTCCGGGTGCTTCATCCTGATTTTTAAATATGGCAATGGAACAGCAGAAACCGACTTTAGAAGTATGTTTATCACCGGCATTGTTACACTTGTATGATGTGAAGAACAGTATTGTGGTGATCATCGATGTGTTGAGGGCAACATCCACGATATGTACGGTATTATATAATGGCGCGGCGAGGGTGATACCTGTAGCTTCCGTACCGGAATGTATCAGCATCGGAGAACAGTTGGGGGACAACGCCATCACTGCTGGTGAACGGGACGGACGGATTGCGGAAGGTTTGCTGCATGGGAACTCGCCATTTGAATATCCCCGTGAATTCATACAGAACAAGACATTGGTGCTGACCACTACAAACGGTACCAAGCTGTTGCATATGGCTAAAGACGCCATCGCGATCATTACCGGATCATTTCCCAACCTTTCGGCAGTATGTGAATACCTGGTAGCCCAGGGTAAACCGGTCATACTCGGATGTGCCGCCTGGAAAGATCGTGTTAACATGGAAGACACCCTGTTTGCGGGAGCTGTGGTAAACCGGATCAGGGAGCACTTTACGGTGGACTGTGATTCTGCCATTGCTGCAGAGACCTTATACCAGGTATCGAAAGATAATATCCAGGAGATCATGAAACAGGCTTCCCACTATAAGCGCCTGGCAAAATTCGGCCTGGAGAAGGATATTCAGTATTGTCTCACACCTGATGGGGCCAACGTACTCCCTATTTTTAGAAATGGAGAGCTTGTGGCTGCGGAATAGCTGCAAGATGCATTCTTTTTATAAAGTGTTTGTTTCTGGAAGTGATACATTGTAGCGCTAAGGCTACTCATGCTCTAGCTTTTTAGGATTTTTCTGCGTACTTTTGTGAATTGCCTTTTCATCAGCTGCTAAATATTTTAGCTTTTAACCCGGCTGGTTTATAAAGCGGGCAATTTGAAACTATGTCGCTGCCCCAGCTACTGAAATATGTATATAATAACGGAACCGATGAGGTGATCCGTAGGGGGAAGCGCATCTTTGCGACCGGAGGTGTGGAGTTGTTAGAAGCCGATCCTATTCTCAAATCAGCCACTTTCAGGGTAAAGAGCGATACCCATGCAAATTATTATCGCGTTTCCATCAATAAATATCATGAAACGGGCAATATGTCTGTCCGTTGTCAGTGTCCCTACAACCTCGGAGATATCTGCAGGCATGAAGCTGCCGCTATGTTCCAGTTGCAGGAAATGCTGGACAAAAATCATTTCGAAAGCTATGATACGCAATATAATCAGCAGCATACGCTGGTGAAAATGAAGTTCATAGACCTGAAATCGCTCAAGCTGCTCACTTCCAATGAGATATTTGCGGAAGCCGAGAAAATAGCCAAATCTGCAAAGAACTTCAAGGTCACTTCTGCGAAAGATGAAAAAGTAGAAGCGACCCTTAAATATGAAGGGCAGGAATATCCACTGATCATTCAACGGAATGAAGAGCGTTTCTTTGATACGCATTGTACCTGCGATGAAACAGAACATGCCGTGTGTAAGCATAAAACGGCTCTGTTCCTGCACCTGCTGAACAGTCAGGGACCCTATTATTTTGACACATTGCGAAACTGGGATAAGGAAAAGAACAAACTCCTGTCCTTATACGGGTATTCGCTGGACGATAACCTGGAAGGAAAGTTCACCTTCTCCTACATGGAGGGAAAACCTTTTCTGCGGGTACTTGACCCCAGCATCAAAAGGGTTGACGGTGCGCTGACCAGCAGGCAACCTACTCCCCCCCCGCCACCAGAAGTTGCAGCAGCTATTACCCAGCGCATAGGCGTTGTGTTTAATGCCAACGAACAGTTGTATCCGTTCTTCCGGATAGACCTGGTAAGCGGTGAAGTAAATGAAGAACAGACAGGTTTTGTCTCCCTGGTCAATAAACTGGATCTATCCAAATACGTAGACTTTTATCAGTATAAAGAAGCTGATCGTGACCTGATCACCCCCGTCCGCAAGGTTCAGGGGATGGAGGTCAGCAAGTTTCTGAGCAAGAATTCTCCTTTTGCAGGCATCTGGGAAAACATCACCCATGATGATAATGAGTCTGCCCTGCCAACAGAAACGAAGGAGCTGATGCTGGAATACCTGCATCCCAAACTGGCCAAACTGTTCCCGCAGATAGCAGCGCATGGCCTCCTGTTCCTGTTGCCGAACCGGCAGCAGTTCAAAACAAAGAACCTGCAGCCGGTCCACCTGGCGGGCGACAGGCTGCAACCTATCTTCAAAACACATGCTTCTGCAGATGCGATAGAAGTGACCTGCCATGTTCTCATAGAGGGCGAGATGGTCAATGTATCTGATAATGAATGGGATAGCTCCATATTGTTCCTTAAGAACAATGTACTATACCTGTTTGAAAATGCGCAGGATGCATTACATGTGGAATTGTTCCGGGAGAATGGACGCATCCGTATACCGGCAGACCAATGGGGTACTTACCTGCAGGATTACCTGCTGCCATTAAGTAAACAGTACCAGATACAGTTTGACAACTCATTGCTGGCCGAAGTGGACGATATCCTGCCGGAATGCCGGGTATTTCTGCGTGAAGTTGGTGAGACTTTCATTATCCAGCCGGGATTTGCCTATCATGGACAAGAGGTTGACTGGAATGATGATGGCAAGATAACGGTGCAGGAGGGGAACAAGGTCCTGATCATCCACCGGAATAAAGAAGCAGAGCAGCAGTTCGTTGATAAACTTAGTACGCTGCATACCAATTTCGCACAGCCTAATTCCAATAATTACTTTTTCCTGAAGGCGAAAGAGGCACTGAAGAACAACTGGTTCTTCCTGTTTTTTGATACGCTGAAGGAAATGAATGTAAGGGTATTCGGATTTGAGAACCTGAAGAACTTTAAGTTCAGCGCTCATAAGCCGGTTACAAACCTTCAGATCAGCTCTGGCATTGACTGGTTTGACGCGCAGATTGAGGTGACCTATGGCGATCAGAAGGTGAGCATAAGGGATATCAAGCAGGCACTGGCAGGCAAGCAAAACTATGTGCAGCTGGCAGATGGTTCTCTTGGACTGCTGCCGGAAGAATGGTTAAAGAAATACTCCCTGCTGTTTAAGATCGGGGAGGAAAAAGATAAAGGCGCACTGAAGCTGAGCAAGTACAATTTCAGTGTGATCGATGAATTATATGAGTTCATTGATGACGATGCAATATTGCTGGAGCTGGAACAAAAGCGGCGTAAGCTGCTGCAGTTTGACGAGATCCGGAATATATCTCTGCCACACAACCTGCGGGCCACATTGCGTCCGTACCAGGAAAGTGGCTTTCAGTGGTTGAACTACCTGGACGAAGTGAAATGGGGAGGCATCCTGGCGGATGATATGGGTCTTGGTAAAACTATCCAGGCGCTTACATTCATTCAGCACTATAAGAATAAGAATGATGGTAAATGCCTGGCATTGGTGGTATGCCCAACTACCCTGATCTATAACTGGGAAAATGAGATCAAGAAGTTCACGCCTACCATGACCTACCACATTCATCATGGCCCTACCCGTTTGAAAACGGTGGAAGAGCTGTTGAAGTATGACATCCTGATCACTACCTACGGTACCCTGAGAAGTGATGTACAGACCCTGATGAAGATGGACCTGGACTACGTTGTACTGGATGAATCCCAGGCTATCAAAAATCCGCAGAGTAAGGTGACGAAAGCGGCGCAACTGTTGAATACCAGGAATAAACTGGCATTGAGTGGTACGCCGATGCAGAATAATACATTTGACATCTACGCACAGATGAACTTCCTTAATCCGGGAATGCTGGGAAGTGTAGACTTTTTCCGTAATGAGTTTGCCACGCCGATAGACAAGTTCCAGGATGAGGAGCGTAAAGACCATTTGCGTAAACTGATCTACCCGTTCATTCTGCGCCGCACGAAAGAGCAGGTGGCAAAAGAGCTACCGGAGAAGATCGAAACGGTGATCTTCTGTGAGATGGATGCGGAACAGCGGCATATTTACGATGCATACCGGAACTCCTACCGTTCGAAAATATTGGGGGTAATTGAAGATCAGGGTATGGAACGCTCCCAGCTGACCATCCTGCAAGGTCTGATGAAACTCCGCCAGATATGCGACTCTCCTGCTATCCTGAATGAGGCGGAGCAATATCCGAACCATTCTGTGAAATTGCACGAGCTGACCCGTGAAATGTCTGAGAATATCAGTAATCATAAAGTGCTGATCTTCTCTCAGTTCCTGGGCATGCTTGGGCTGATCAGGGAGAAGTTGCAGCATATGAAGATACCGTTCGAATATTTCGACGGTAGTACTTCTGCAACGGAACGTGAACGTGCCATACAGAATTTCCAGTCCAACGACGATTGCAGGGTATTCCTCATTTCCCTGAAAGCGGGTGGTGTTGGTCTTAACCTGACAGCGGCTGATTATGTATATATTGTGGATCCATGGTGGAACCCGGCAGTGGAACAGCAGGCCATTGACCGTACTCACCGTATTGGTCAAACGAAGAACATCTTTGCTTACCGTATGATCTGTAAGGATACTGTGGAAGAGAAGATCCTGCAATTGCAGGAGCGAAAGAAATCGCTGGTGAAGGAGATCATTGCGGATGATTCCGGATTCGTGAAGAAGCTGACCAAAGAAGATGTGCTTTACCTGTTCAGTTAATATAAGACTTATTGATAAAGAGAAGGACGTACCTGCTAGCGGGTACGTCCTTCTTATTTAGGAGCGCTACAGTACCTGTGAAAAGAATGTAGCGATCAGTTTGGGTAATCCGAAAGCGATGCTTATGCCGTACACAGGTCAGGCCATATTAGAGAAGCCATAAGGTCTGCATAGATCAGGTCTCTTTTACCGTTTTCATATAGTCCACCCCGATCCTGAAGTAAGCAGGTAGGCGGAACAGTGCGCGCTGCTAGGTACGGGTTTAGGCGGTTACTGGATTCTTCCATAGGTTCTAACATATTATATAGTGAGTAGATGTGTTCAGGAGATGGTATGCTGAAAGGGAACGGACAGAGATATAGAAGGGCGTTAATATTTTATAAATATTTTAACCCTTTGTTTTATTCCTATTCCATTAAATTTGCCTAATATTCTTTTTCAAGACTTTATACTTACACATGAAGAAATTATTCTTTTCGCTGGGACTAATGGCGGCTTCTTTCGGAGTCTTTGCACAGGATGCCAAGAATGCAGTTGCTAATACAGCTATGGGAGCAGCTTCACATTCCAAGGATTTCTTAGTGATTCAGTTGGGATATGTTGGATTGACTGGTACAGGAGCTGGTGCTATTAATACTGGTTTTAACCGTCAGCTTAATATCGCATTTATGTACGATATTCCTTTGCAGAAAACTAATTTCAGCTTAGCGGCAGGTCTGGGAATAGGGTCTGACCACTATCATTTGAGTAAAATGAGCCTGGACCTTAGAAATGCATCTACTGTTCCTGATTTCCAGAAAACTGATGCTTACAGCAAATTCAAGCTGGCAGCTACTTACCTGGAAATACCATTGGAACTCCGCTACCGCCAGGTGCCTGAGAATGCAAACAAGGGCTTCAAAGTAGGTGTGGGTTTGAAGATAGGTAACCTGCTGAATGCACATACCCGTTCAGTGAGCAATGTAAATGGTTCAAAACTGATTGAAAAAGAAGCCAGCAAACGTCTTTTCAATACATGGCGTTTTGCAGGTACTGCAAGGGTTGGTTATGGCAACTTCGCGGTATATGGTACCTACGCTTTAACCGGCATCTTCAAGGACAATGGTACTTATGATGTGAATCCTTACTCCTTCGGATTTATGCTCAGCGGTTTATAATCTGCTGAGAAGATATAAAAAAGGAAGGGCGCCCGTTTCTGCGGGCGCCCTTCCTTTTTGAGAGCTGTTTGTGCTGTTGTTAGTAATGGTGCTGTAATAAGTGAATAATTGTATGAGAGATCAGCTTTAAGCACCTTTAAATGCAGGCTTCCGTTTTTCCAGGAAGGCCCGGATCCCCTCGGTATTGTCGGTGGTATTGCCGGCAATTTCCTGGCAATATGCCTCATACTCGAGCACAGCATCCAGATCTTCGGTCATACCTTTTGTCAGCATCTTTTTCAGCAAGGCAATGGCTTTGGTAGGTGCATTGGCGTAAAAAGATGCTTCAGCCTGGACCGTGGCTTCCAGTTCTTCCGGTTTCACCACCTTATTAATAAAGCCCAGCTGCTGCGCTTCTGCGGCGGATAATTTTGTGGCTTTGGTGGCCAGTTCAAATGCCCTGTGATACCCGACAGTGCGCGGCAGGAAATAAGATGACCCCGAGTCCAGTACCAGCGCAATATTGATGAATATTTCCACCATAGCGGCGGTTTCGCTGGCAATGATCATATCGCAGGCCAGGGCGATGGAACAACCGGCTCCGGCAGCAATGCCATTCAGCTGACAGATAACGGGTTTGGGCATATTCCTTATGGCCCTGATGATAGGATTATAGCGTTTACGCAAAGACTCGCCGAGATCGCGTTTGCCGCCAGTTCCATTCAAAGCCGCTTTCAGATCCTGTCCGCTGCTGAAGGCTTTATTGCCCGCACCGGTTAGTACTACCACTCTTACGGCAGTATCTTTTTCTGCCTGTTTAAGGGCATCCTGTAATTCATAACTCAGCGGATCATCGAACGCGTTGTAAACATCGGGACGATTGAGTGTAATAGTGGCAATGCCTTCATGGACATTCAGCAAGAGAGAGGAGAACATAACGTTGGGGAATTTATAAATGAAGTTATGAAGCAGGTACCAGGTAGCGGCAATCCTGAACTGCTGCTACCTGGTACACGATTATTTTACAGTGTTTCTTTCAACCATTGGAAGAATTCTCTTTGCCATACCAGGGCATTTTGTGCCTTTAATACCCAGTGATTTTCCTCGGGGAAGTAAAGCAGTTTACTCTTGATCCCTTTGAGCTGCGCCAGCTGGAATGCCTGTAAGCCCTGTTCAATGCCTACACGGAAGTCAGTTCCCCCCTGGATGATCAGGATTGGTGTATTCCATTTATTGGCATATTCACTTGGATTGAATTCCTTGTAAACTTTCGCGTTAGCAGCATCCCAGTAGGCGCCGATATCCCAGTTGGCGAACCACAGCTCTTCGGTGGTACCATACCAACTTTTCAGGTCAAAAAGGCCATCGTGTGCGATGAATGATTTGAAGCGGTTATTGTGTACGCCAGCCAGCATATATACGGAGTATCCGCCATAGCTGGCGCCTACTGCACCAAGGCGGTTTTTATCAACATATGGTTCCTGGCTTACAGCGTCAATAGCGCTGAGATAGTCGCGTATAGGTTGTCCGCCCCAGTCTTTACTGATGGCAGCATTCCATTCTACGCCATGTCCGGGCATACCACGACGGTTAGGCGCTACAACAATGTAACCCTGTGAGGCCATCAGCTGGAAATTCCAGCGGTAGGAATAGAATTGGGAAAGGGCCGATTGCGGACCTCCCTGGCAGTATAATAAGGTCGGATATTTTTTAGCAGGATCGAAATCGGGTGGGAATATCACCCAGGCGAGCATCTCCTTGTTGTCGGTAGTTTTGATCCAGCGCTTTTCCACTTTGCACATGCCTGTTTTGTCGTAGGTTTCTTTATTCACCGCAGTGAGTGGCTGCAGGGTACCTTTAGGCAATTGCACAGTAAAGAGTTCCGCGGCATGGTTCATATCGGTACGGGACACTACCAGGGTATTCCCCACCTGCCCGACTATACCGTTGATGTCAAAGTCGCCTTCTGTTACCTGGCGTATATTTTTAGCGGAGGTGGCAGCTATATCTTTCTGAAGCGAGATCTCCAGTAGCTGTTCTGTACCTTTTACCACTGCAAGGAACAGTAGTTGTTTACCGTCTTTGTTCCAGTAGATGGAAGCGACAGTACCGTCCCATTCTTTAGTAAGATTGGTACGTTTACCCGTAGTGCGGTCCAGTATGATGATATCGTTTTTATCAGCCTCAAAACCATCTTTCGCCATGCCCAGCCAGGCCAGATATTTGCCATCAGGACTGAAAGATGGCGCTACATCGTAGCCGGCCAGTCCTTCGGAGAGGTTTTTGGTGGAACGGGTTTCGAGGTTGTATTCGAAGATGTCAGTGTTGGTGCTGACAGCATATTCTTTACCGAATTTCTTTTTGGCAACGTAGATAATGCTTTTGCCGTCAGGGCTCCAGATCATATCTTCCGAGCCGCCGAAGGGCATCTGCGGGCTGTCGTACAGTTCACCTTCCATAATATCCACCGGAGTACCAATTTGTCCATTGTCATAGGTGGCATAAAATACATGCTGGAAGTTACCGTCTTCCCAGGTATCCCAGTGGCGGTAGTTAAGATTATCGTATATCTGTACATTGGATTTAGGCAGATCAGGATAGAAATCGCTGCCGGCCACTTTTTTCAACTTCACTTCTTTGGAGAACAGGATATGTTTCCCGTCGGGGGAAATACGGATATTCTGTAGTCCGCCTTCAACGTGGGTGATCTGGGTGGCTCCGGTACCGTCGGCATTTAGCTCCCATAGCTGACCTTTATAGGAATACCGGATCTTTTGCCCGGTTACAGCGCTGACATCCCCTTCTGCGCCGGGTTCTGTAGTGATCTGCTTAGCATCGCCTCCCGTCAGCGGGATAGCGTAGAGGTTCTTTTCGCTTTTATTTTCCGCAATATTATATCGCGAAACGCCATAGATAACCGTTTTACCATCTGCTGTAATCGTTTCCCCGCTGACTCTGCCCAATTGCCAGAGCAGCTCAGGCGTCATTTTCTGCTGGGCCGCTGCCATAGTTGATATAAAAAGTGATGTTAACAAAAGTGATTTATGCATGTTTAGATCTTGTTTGAAGACTTAAATGTAGGCAATTTAGTCAGTTGTAAGACAAGGACCGGCCGATTAGCAGCTATACCCTGCCACCTATGGGGCTATGGACTAATTCCATACCTTTGCAGTAAATTATTATAAACTTTGATTGAGAAGAAACAAGTTGTACAACAGGAAGAGAGAGCGGTTATAGTGGGATTGATTCATAAGGAGCAGTCTGAGCGCCAGGTACAGGAATACCTGGACGAGCTGGTGTTCCTGGCAGAGACAGCCGGTGCTACTACTGTGAAGCGTTTTACCCAAAAACTATCCCATCCGGACAGAGCTACTTTTGTAGGGAAAGGTAAACTGGAGGAAATTAAGGACTTTATTAACGGCAGAAATATCAATCTTGTCATATTCGATGATGAGCTGACAGGCTCCCAGATTGCCAATATAGAGAAGGTGCTGAATGTGAAGGTGATAGACCGTAGTGACCTGATCCTGGACATCTTTGCCCGCCGTGCCCGTACGGCTCAGGCGAAAGTACAGGTGGAGCTGGCACAGTATCAGTACATCCTGCCCCGCCTGAAAGGGATGTGGAGTCACCTGGAAAGACAGGGAGGTGGTATTGGTAGTCGTGGTCCGGGTGAAACGGAGATCGAAACGGACCGCCGTATTATCAAGGATAAGATATCCCTGCTGAGAAAGCGTCTTGCAGAGATTGACAAGCAGTCGCTTACCCAGCGTAAGGACCGCGGGGAATATATTCGTGTAGCCCTGGTAGGTTATACGAATGTTGGTAAGAGTACCATTATGAACCTGCTGAGCAAGAGCGAAGTATTTGCTGAAAATAAACTGTTCGCTACGCTGGACACTACTACACGTAAAGTGGTGTTTGACCAGACAGCATTCCTGCTGAGCGATACCGTTGGGTTTATCCGCAAATTGCCGCATCACCTGGTGGAGAGCTTTAAATCTACGCTGGATGAGGTAAGAGAAAGTGACATCCTGCTGCATGTTGTGGACATATCCCATCCGCAGTATGAAGACCAGGTAGAAGTGGTGAACCGTACCCTGCAGGATCTGAAGGCCTTTGACAAACCCAGTATCATGATCTTTAACAAGATGGACCTGTATGAGCAGCAGACGTTTGACAAGTGGCTGGCTGAAGATATCAAACAGGACATCCTGAATCAGCTGAAGGAGAACTGGGAGACCAGGACGCAGGGCAATTGTGTGTTCATCTCCGCTTTAGAGCGCAAGAATATTGATGAACTGCGTCAGACTATCCTGGATAAAGTTATTAACCTGTACAGGGAACGTTACCCATATAAGAGCGAGTATTTTTATTAAAATTTCATGGCAAAACAATACAACTGGCATCGTTTATCAGACCTGTACGCAAGGGAAGGTGAGATAGGTGTAATGGAGGTTCACGGCAAAAAGATCTGTTATACCCTATACGAGCAGCAGATCTATGCATTTGCTTATAAATGCCCGCATGCAAGCGGTATTATGGCAGATGGTTTTATAGATGATGCCGGTAATGTTGTATGTCCGCTACATAGATACCGGTTTAACATTAAGAACGGGTATAACAGTAGTGGTGAAGGGTTCTACCTGAAGACGTATCCGCTGGAGCAGCGGGAAGACGGTCTGTATATCGGCTTTGAGAAATCCAGCCTTTTCGGTTGGTGACCCTGTTAATTTTCGATTAAACTCCCCCTTTAGCTTTGTGGAAGTGACCGCGGTGCTGTAACTTTTGCAGATGTCACTATCTTCTGTTTCAGAAAGGAAAGTCAGCCTGTGGATGATCGGGTTGCTGATCTTTATTCATATCAGCGGTTTGCCGGTTACAATTATGGAGCCTGATGGCGCTTTATATGCTGGTATTGCCAAACATATGGTGCAGTATCATGATTACCTGAACCTGTATGTGGATGGCCAGGATTGGCTGGATAAGCCTCATTTCCCTTTCTGGATGGCGGCACTCTCCTATCATCTGTTCGGTTTTACCACCTTTGCTTACAAGCTCCCTGCTTTTCTATTCCTGATGTTGGGCGTAATATATACGTACCGTTTCGCGAAGGAGCTCTACGGAGAACAGGTAGCCCGCTGGTCTGTCTGTATCCTGCTGACGGCGGAACATCTTGTTATATCGAGTACGGATGTTCGTGCGGAGCCTTACCTCACAGGGTTGATCATTGGGAGTGTATATCATCTGTATAAGCGGCAATTACTGCCGGGAGCATTACTTGCTGCCTTTGCAGTAATGACAAAGGGGCCTTTTGCATTGGTGCCGATAGGGTTTGCACTGATCGGGCAATTTGTATTCACTAAGCAGTGGAAGGAATTGTTTCACATGCGCTGGCTGATGGTAGCCCTACTGGTTGGCGTGTTTATTACGCCTGAGCTATATGCATTGTACCAGCAGTTTGATGCTCATCCGGAGAAGGTTGTTTTTGGGCAAACCGGGGTGTCGGGTATCCGCTTCTTTTTCTGGGATAGTCAGTTTGGCCGGTTTATGAACTCCGGTCCGATCAAAGGCAGTGGCGATCCTTCTTTCTTCCTGCATACGGTGCTCTGGGCGTTTGTGCCCTGGTCCATTTTCCTGTATGTGGCCGTGATTGCCTTTATCAGGAAGGGGCGTCAGGCACGGGAGTATTATTGCATCAGCGGGGCGCTTACGACCTTCCTGTTATTCTCCCTGTCTAAATTCCAGTTGCCACATTACCTGAATATTATTTTCCCTTTCTTTTCGATCCTGACGGCGCAATATATACTGTCCATGAAGAAAGAAAAGGCCTTCCGTGTTACGCAGTATATCATCATAGGTATAATAGCCGTCGCTATTCCTGCTTTATGGGCGCTTTACCGGCCTCAAATTAACTTAGTGGCTGTTGTATTGATTGTGATTCTGATCGGCGTTTTTATATGGCTGCCGTTGAAAGAAAAGGCACGTATATTTTTCCGTACCTGCCTGGCGAGTGCGGCGCTGAATCTTTTTTTAAACGGGCTGTTCTATCCGGATGTGCTGCGTTATCAGAGTGGCAGCACGGCTGCATTTTATGCGAATGAGCACCTTAAAGGAGCGGCTGTTGGGTTTTACAAGGCACATTCTTATGCGTTGACATATTACCTGGATGCTCCCTGCTTGTCGTATGACACTTTACCACCAGGCCCGTCGCTGATCTATACCACTCCGCAGTGGAAAGATTCGCTGCTTGCCCAGGGGCATCGTTGCAAGGTGTTACATACGTTCCCGCACTTCCCGGTGACGAAGCTCGACCTGCAATTTGTAAATTTTTATACCCGTGATTC
Organism: Chitinophaga filiformis; assembly: GCF_023100805.1. NCBI lineage: Bacteria > Pseudomonadati > Bacteroidota > Chitinophagia > Chitinophagales > Chitinophagaceae > Chitinophaga > Chitinophaga filiformis. The sequence continues at coordinate 730,970 of NZ_CP095855.1, read as the reverse complement.
CGCGGTGGATAAGCGTTTGCTGGTATTGGTAGATCCTGTTTGAAAAAATATTTGAAAAGAATTTTGCGGAAATGAAAAATTGTCTATTTTTGCAATCCCGAAACGGGAAAAACACTCCTCCTTAGCTCAGTTGGTTAGAGCATCTGACTGTTAATCAGAGGGTCGCTGGTTCAAGTCCAGCAGGGGGAGCGGAAAAGAGAAGGCTTGCAGGAATGCAGGCCTTTTTTGTTTTGGGCTTATTATGGCCGGCACCGGCATACTCCAATCAAGTTCAAAAGATCTCCCTATCTATGAAAAGGCAATCCGTTGTCATTATTTATCTTTCGCTATTAAGCATCTGGACATGGATATTATGGCGCTTTGTTGGAATGAGTAAAACAGATGCTCTGGGGCTAAGTGACAGTCCTTACTACTATGGGACCCTTTATTTGATGTATGTGCTTTCATTGGTGTATGTTCATTATTACGTTACCTCAAGTCGCCTCTTAAATATTATCATTACTCCCATACTATTTAAGTTGGCGACAATAATCAGGCATGAGCCGACCAATGCACTGATCATGTATCTTATGAGGAAGAAACATATAGATATTTGGTGGGATTTTGAATATCTCTATCTGGACCTTGTGACCGTTAATGTATGCTTGTTATTATCACTTGGAATAATGCGAAAGCTGATGCCAGAAAAACTGAAGAGCAATAGTGGCGCTGAAATACTAGATAATGCACATGTTAAACAACAACCAGTTGTTATAGCCAATTTATTGCTGTTAGCTATTTGGCTATGGATACTTTTATCTTATATCAGAATGGATGAGCACGAATTTATGTGGGGAGGGAGTGATCCTTATTATCAATGTACAATATGGGCGATATATTGTCTGGCATTGTTATATGCCCGGCTTTTTGTATCAACCTATTTCCTTTTTAATGTGGTAGTTACTAGTTTACTATTCGCGCTGGCTTGTATTATTAGAACTCTGCCAACTGATCTCTTAATAGAGTGCATCGTAAAAAAGAGTAACAACCGTACCCGATTGGAATGGATATATAAATACAGGTTTCTTGATCTTGCTGTAGTAAATGTATTTCTATTGCTGGCGTTTGAGATTGTATGTGACAGAGTACCTGTGAAATGGAGACCCAACTATTGAACCGGTAAAAAATGCCCCTTTATACAGCTAGTTACAGCCTCGTTAAAAATTGCTCACTATTTCCTTTGTTAGATCCGTCAATTCGGAAAAAGTGCGAATCTTGAGATCAACTATGTTCACCCCCACAATGGCGGCCGAATACCACGCAGGATAGGAATCTGTATGGGGCATTAAAGCCCAGATCAAAGGGCTGTAAGGGCTTGTTTCTGTATCATCATCGGGAAGCTTATCCTGTAATTGCTCCCGGTAAGATATACAATCTTGCAATGAAACACGGGCAGATGTTACTTGCTCCAGAAGAGTAAGTGCACCCTTACCAAAGTCATCCAGGTCGTTCTCGATAAGCAAACAAAACTTGTAAGCAATTACCCGCTGCTGGCTTTCAGTGAGAGGCCTGACCTTAGTCTTAAAGATTTCCCAATATTGCGCTGATTCCTCTTGCTCCATTGATTTAGAGTTGACTTTATGATGGACTATCGATTGTCATTTATAACTCGGGTCAAGATACTTTTTTTAGCCATTAGTAGCTCTCCGGCTAGCTGGGCAGCAGGGAGAGTGGAAAAGAAAAGGCAGGACCCCATTGTTATTTAGAGGATTTAGTAACTACTTTGATAACTCCCCCAATAAGATTAACTAAATACAAAGCATGAAGCATAACAAACACTGAAACAATGGGTGTCTGGATAAGCATCTGTCTTTGCATGACTTCCCAGGTAGCGAAGTCGTAAGGTGTAACATTATCGAACAGGAAAGGTGATCCATAAGTGTATATTGTCAACGGGAAGAGAATAACAATCCCGATCATATGAAGCCAGATAAGGATGGTACTAAGTAAGAACCGGAATGTGATATGGTATAAAGCCCAGAAGAGCAGTAAAAATAATGTAAACGTCCAGAGCAAAAAAGGTACAGGGATTATAAAATAAGTATCATGTAAATGAATATCTATCTGGCTAGAATAATAACAAAAGGACATTGCAAAGGTGGTAAGTGCCATTAGCAACAACAGGTGATAGGGACGTGTTTGTATTTTCCTGATCAAATTAGCGTATTTAGAAGGTGCAATTATAGTTAATATAATTGAAGGATATATTCCCCTAACATCTGATTGTGGCTATTTAAACTGGGTGCAACGAGTCGTTCAGCAAGCCAATCTATTGTTGCCTGGGTTTTATATTTTTGATCAAAAAATATGGGGTGGGATAATGTAATGGCCAAGGACCGACGAACTCCATTGGGCTGGACTTTTAAATACCGTTTTCTCGATGTGTTTATTCTAAATATATTGTTATTAGTTTCATTGGAAGTTGTACAAAAGTTATTCCGGCGGAATAATGGATAATATGCAATAAGGAAAGGCAACCTCGACGGGCTGCCTTTCCTTACTATAATTAAATTGGTATTACTCCTGCATAATTTACATGCAAAAATATTTAAGGAAAGGACTAGTTTTTATATCATCCGCAAATGATGTTCAATAAAAGACGAACATAATCACTGCCTAATTCACGCTTACCTTCGTATACTCCGCCGGATATAACCTCCTGAACATCGTATAAGTCACACTCACTATCACAAACGCCACCACCGCGTCAATTGCTGCTGAAGGCGCAAGCACGCTTAACTTTGAGAAGAATGCAAAAATGATGTCAAAGAATATCCCTGCAAATACCCATTCTTTTAATCTCAGCAGTCTGTTTGGAATTAAAAGAACGATAATGCCTGAAAGTTTAGCCATCCCCAAAATATAAATGAAGTGCGGAGGATAGCCCAATTGTACTGTGATGTCCCAGACAATTGGATTTTTTGTCAGTTCAAAGAAGCCGCTTGCTCCAAACCACAATGAAAGAAATATTACGCCTATCCAATAAATTGCTTTTGTTGTTTTTGTGTTCATGATCTTTGGTTTTAGTTGTTTTGTGATACAAAGATGTTCCAAAACCAACGGTGGCGGGAGCACTATCTCCGGAAGCAGGCAAAATTGGGGGCCAACCAGACAATAGCCATCGCCATCCATCCATGTCATCTTAATCTAGATTAAGAATTTGACTTTCATGCTCACTTTATTTGGAACAATCGTTCCGGATGTTCTACATTTGTATCGGAATGATCGTTCCAAATAACTATCACACAAACTAATTACATCATGAAAAAGTTACAAAATAAAACAGCTCTTGTTACAGGTGGAAATAGTGGTATCGGGTTTGCCACTGCAAAAGAATTCATTCAACAGGGCGCAAAAGTGATTATCACCGGCCGTAATGCCGCCGCCCTGGAAGAAGCAAGACAGTCATTGGGAGAGAATGCATTTACATTGCTTTCCGATGCGTCTGATATGGAGGATGTATTCAAACTGCAACAACAGGTAAAGGGTATTTTCCCAAGTCTGGATATACTGTTTATAAACGCAGGCGTAGCTAAGTTGGCTCCTTTTGAAACGATTAGTGAGACACAATACGATGAGACATTTAATATCAATGTTAAGAGTGCTTACTTCACGATTCAGCAGCTATTACCTTTATTCAACGATGGAGGATCCATTATCCTCAATACATCCATCAACAGCCACATAGGTATGGCTAATACCACATTGTACGCTGCCAGTAAAGGAGCATTGATAACCCTGGCACGTACACTGTCGACCGAACTGTTACCTCGTAAGATCAGAGTGAACGCCATCAGCCCCGGTCCTGTCAAAACACCGCTTTATGATAAATTTGGTTTTGAGAAAGAACAGGCGGATGCGGTTCAGGCAGGTATAGCATCGCAGATACCAATGGGTAGATTTGGTACGCCGGAAGAAATAGCCCGTATCGTCACTTTCTTTGCTTCTGAAGACAGCAGCTTTGTAATAGGTGCAGAACTGATCGCTGACGGAGGGATGATCACACTGTAAATAACTGTTTCAGACAAGATATGGCGAATACAGGCCTGGCCGGTATTCGCCATATCTTGTTCTTATTATAGTAAACCAAGAGGCATGCTGCAGCTTCGCCTTGCAGTTATTTTTAATAACTTTGGAACGATAATTCCAATAAAAATGCCGAAAGCAAAACGATTTGATGAATTGGAAGTGCTAAGGAAGGCCGAGCGAGTATTCAATGAAAAAGGATATAATGGCACTTCCATGGACGATCTCGTTCAGGCAACGGGACTAAGCCGTAGTAGCATTTATGATACCTTTGGTGATAAACATGGATTATTCCTGAAGGCACTTGGAAATTACCAGGATGCCCAGAATAATGCTATGGAAGAACTGCTGTCTAAAACTAACAGCTATAAAAAGAAGATCCGCACAGTATTCGATTATATGATAAACGATATTGTAACAGATAAAGCGCGGAAAGGCTGTATGATGGTAAATGCCAATATGGAATTGAACTCCGTGGATAAAGAAGTGGCTCAGATGGCCTTAACCACCATGGAGGATATGGAACAGCAGTTCTATATGTGGATAAAGGAAGGGCAGGCTACCGGTGAGATCTCAAAGAAGTTTCCGGCCAAAGCCCTGGCCAGGAATCTGTACAATAATATCATGGGCCTTCGTGTAACAGGGCGCAACCGCCCTGATTATGATGCTCTCCGTGAAATGATAAAAATTACCTTGTCTTTACTGGATCAATAATATCATTCTCAGTTATCTTCTCAATGGAGTTTCGGTAGAGGAACATTGTATCATGTTCGATGTAAGTTGCATTGACTTACAAGTTAGATCCTGGTCCTATCCTGGATTGAACCAACTGCACCATGCTGAAAAAGGAAGGGGCACTCCAGCCACAGCGCCGTCATGCCCCCACTCTGTTACACAGCTAATACTCTCTCCTGTCGTTTCTTAAAGTCCGTAAAATTGTATCCCGTCTCCTTCTTAAATAATTTGCTGAAATAACAGATGTCCGTGAAACCCAGGTCCCACGCAACCTCTTTCATGCTGCTATCTGAATAGGCAGCATACCTTTTGGCTTCCAGTATAACACGTTGCCGGATATGGTGACCTGCAGTATATCCTGTGGTCTTTTTTATAGCCTCGTTCAGGTAACTGGGAGTAACGCACATGATATCTGCAAATTCAGATACCTTCTTATGCGCCTTGAAATGCTGATCGACCAATTGAATGAAGCGTTTTGCCTGCCTGATATTGTGATTCTGCTGATTAGCGGATGGTTCCGTACGTGATTGCCTGGACATGTGAATGAACAGGATATTCAGGTACCGGCTTAATATATCTGAGCTGTAGATCTGTTTTTGTGAATATTCCTGGATCAGCTTATCCATGATTGTTTTCATCTCATGGCGGATCTCCTCACTATAGCTGACATTTTTCGACTGGATCAATACCAGGAGCAGGTCCGCATGATAAACGGAATTATACTCCTGTAGAAACAGCTCATTAAAGCGGATGATGTATCCCTGAGCATCTTCGTCCGCAATAAACTGATGTAATTGATTGGGCATGATGCCGAATACCTGGTCTACCTTGGGAGAATAAGTTTGCATGTCGACCTTCAGTGTGCATTCCCCGGAAACTGCCCAGATGATCTCAATGAGATCATGTGTGTGAGGCGCTTTATTATTGAATTGGTTATTGTGTGCAACCTGGTCAAAAGTATGGATCTCAAAAAATGGCTTGCTGGTATTCATAACATCGATATTTAAGCGTTAGGAGGAAGGTTTATGCAATAATGGGTTTGATCGCCATAGCGTATTTACAGGTGCTGTAATTTGGCATAGCCAGTAAGTCCAGTATACTTTTTATCATCGATAAAAATGATGGACGCTGCATAGCGGGGGCAAATGGCTCACCCTGCTTGTAATTGATGATTGTGTTGAATATAGGACGTAGCATAACTGGTTGATTTAAAGTCTGCGAAATGGATCTGTTGTTCTTGCTGTTATAAAACTACCTCAATTGAAAGGTGAGAAGACGTGTTGTTCGCCAAACAGGCAAAAACTGTCGCTATGAGGGGGATACTTAAACAAAAAAAGAGCAGTCCATGACTGCTCCTTTAAATAACCGGGTTAACATTACGCCTGTGAGAAAAAATCTTCCGCCTCCCGGAGGGCGTTGTTGGTAAATGATTTCAGCATATCTATATGTATCAATAAAGGAGGAGCGATCTCTGTTGCGGATTCCAGTTCATCCAGCGTTGGGAATAAGCGCTCCGTAAGTCCCATAATCGATATCGTGGTCTTCATATTATGAGCAGTACTTCTTAATGTTTTTATGTCGTTGTTATGAAAAGCAGATTCAAGCAGGGAAATTTCCTGGGGCATTGCATCAATGAACTGCCTGGTTACTTTTTTCTCATACACTTTATTTCCACGACTGATCTCCTTCATGTAGTCCAGGTTAATATACTGGTAGTCCGGAGTAGCTGCTTTGGCCTGTGCATATTGCGGCTTAAGCGTAGAAATAGAAGCAAACCGGTTGATCAGCTGATAGAGTTCCTTTTCATTGATCGGCTTCGAAATATATTCGTTCATGCCATTACTGAGGCATTTTTCCCTTTCTCCGGCCAGTGCATGGGCTGTCATGGCAACTATAGGAACATCCAGTTGCAGTTCTCTCCGGATGAGACGGGTGGCAGTATATCCGTCCATCTCCGGCATCTGGATATCCATCAATATGAGGTCATATTGCGCTTTTTTCAGGTAATCGATGGCCTCGGTTCCGTTGCTTGCCATATCGAAAGACAGGTCCCATTCTGTAAGAAGATGCCTCATCAGGCTGCGGTTCATGTCATTATCATCTACCACTAATATTTTTACGGAGCGGTTTGCAGTGATCTTAAACTGACTGATGTCTACCGTCTCTGGTATTGGCACCTGCTTGGACGCAATTGCATATGGAATGAAGAATTTGAAGGTAGTACCTTTTCCCGGTTGACTTTCAACGCTGATGTCCCCTCCCTGCAGCATAACCAGGTCCTTTACAATTGAAAGCCCCAGCCCGGTACCACCGTATTTACGGGTGATAGAATCTTCTGCCTGATGAAAGCGGTCAAATATGGAAGAGAGTTTGGAAGGTTCAATGCCAATCCCGGTATCTGTAATAGTAAATTCCAATTGTATAATGTTACTGTCGCTCTTTTTATTATCTACAGAAATAATAATGCCTCCCTTCTCGGTGAACTTGAGCGCATTCCCTATCAGGTTGACCAGTATCTGCGTCAGACGGGTAGCGTCTCCTATCAGGGTATCTGGTACAGATGATGATATTTCTCCCTGCAGTACCAGCTTCTTTTCTTTTACTTTCTCACTAAATAAGGTCTGGATGGAATGAAGCAGGCCTCTTACACTGAAAGGAGTTGCCTCAATCCTCACCATACCAGCTTCTATTTTCGACAGGTCAAGAATGTCGTTGATGATGGTAAGCAGGTTCTCTCCTGCCTTTTGTATAGAATTAACGAACTCTGTAGAATCTTCGTCAAGCTTCCTGGACCTCAGCAAATTGGTAAATCCCAGTATGGCATTTAGAGGTGTCCTGATCTCATGACTCATATTGGTCATGAAGTTCTCCTTGATCATGGCAATTTCCCGTACTTTCTTTTCCGATCTGTCCAGTTCCAGTATCAGTAGCTGTTGCTGGCGTATCCTTGTCATAACGAACCATAATACTCCTCCGGCGGTCAGTAATATCAGGCAGATGAGGATGATACCCCAGTTTCTCGCCTTACGACTGCTTTCATTGATATTGTCACTGAGAGATGTCATAACAGACTGGCGGCTGTCATAGATCTTCCGGGTGATTGTACTGATCTCATTTGAAATTTCCCTGGCACGTGGATTGGCGATCAGACTGGTGTCGTCCATTTTCCCTGTCCGGAAAAACTCGTGCATCAATTGGTTCTTGTTATGGAGCTTCTGGCCGGCCAGGTATTCCAACCTTTTAATATACATTGCAGCGCTGTCGTCCCTGTTTATCTGCTTCAGGGTATCGACGAAGGCTTCCACTTCGGCAATTTTTGCATCCACCCCTTCTATATGGGAAGTGTCGTCAGTAGCAATAGCGGCACGGATACGGCTTTCCACCCATATGATATCCCGCTCCAGTTCACGTAATTTATTGCCTGTCTGCAGTTCCTTGAGTAGCTTTTGGTTGCCCTTGATCAGCTGATCAATGTTCCTGGAAGAATTGTATTGCACGAATGCCAGCACGAGGGTACCGGCGATGAAGGCAATCAGGATCAGGTATGTAAAGCGATTGTTGTTCATTATCAATCAATAAAAGTCTTTTACCGCCGTCACATCCGTCGATCACTTTCGCCGGAAAGGCAAAAACAATAGCCGGATGCCCCTTAAAGGAGGTAGCGGATCAGAGCACGTTCATCCGCTTGTTGAGTATTTTGCGATAGGCGTCAGCCACCGGAAGCGACTTGTCGCCAATCAATACAGCTCCGTCCTGCAGGGTATCTATTTTGTCGATCGCCACCATATAGGATCGGTGAATCCTCAGAAAACGGGCGGCAGGCAAGCGCTCTTCCAGCACCCGCAGGGAAACGTGGATGGCAAAAAACTTCTTTGCGGTAAATATCTTTACGTAGTCCCCCATAGCCTCGGCATATAGTATTTCTTCCAGCTTCAGCCTTCTTACAATATTAGAGTCCCTGATAAATATGAATTCATCGTTTTCCCAGCGCATCTCTTCTTTGTTGCTGTCCAGGATCTGACGGACCTTTTCTATGGCCTGAATGAATCTGCCGGGAGTAATTGGCTTTACCAGATAATCTGCCACATTCAGCTCGAAGGCTTCTACGGCATATTCCTTCTTCGAAGTGGTAAAAATGATGACAGGCCTTTTATTGCCAAGGTTTTTTATTAATTCAAGTCCTGACATTCCAGGCATTTCAATATCCAGTAACAGCAGATCTACGGGGTTGTCCTGGAGATAATTATAAGCTTCAAGCGCACTTCCACATTCACAGGCAACAACAACGCCTTTGATCTGGCTGGTCAACTCCAGAAGTGTGCTACGTGCAATGGCATTGTCGTCAATAATAAGTGTGATCATATAGGTTGATAAAGCTATTTTTTGTGGAGCAACGGCCTTAATTCCGTGCCAATTGATAATTTGTTGATTATTAATTAAGTATGGTTTTTTGGCCAAAACCAGATAACGATATTTCGTCAATTCGCTAAACTAACAGCCATTTTACTGTTTATTATAGTTGTTGGTCAGTGACTTGTTGCAACGCTGGTCCGTATTCTTTTTAAGGCTACAAATTTGAACACCAAACTAATGTCTTCCCGGGAAACATTCCGTTAATTTTTTACTCTTCGTTAGTGATGAGACCATTTCGGTAAAGGATAAAGAGAACACGCTTAAATGTGCTACAATATAAGCTAAAGGAAGCATTCCTTTTAATGATATTGTTATATGTCGGCAATCTGCCGGCGGAGGAAGAAATAGCGTTCTTTTCCGGCAGCCATTACGGTTGAATGCAGCGTACGGAAAAAGAGCTCATTAGGTTGTCAGGGATGCATAAGATTTCATGATATGGTGTAGGCTCCTTTAGTATTATAGGAGTTCCAGTCAAATGAGGGGAATGGGCCGGCTGCATTATCCTGGTGCAAGTAATGGGTATTAAAAGAATGAATTGAAAAAAGGCGTTATTGCCAATGCATGGAAAGCCCAGGGTATGATTAGAGGATATTGTTCATTGCATTGAACAATATCCTCTAATCATCCCTTTCAATTTCAGGCAAGGCCCTTACTCCCGTCATGATCGTCACGCCGGCATTATCAACAAGACCTGCACCCCGGTACATTCTTGTTGCGACCATCACAGTTTCTTGAAAACCGGAGATGAGTGCTGTGTTGGCAATATTGTTGTCTCTTGTCAGTTCAGTGGCCCGGAGGCTGTTTACATAAACCATACAATAAAATTTTAATGAACTATTTTATTCGCGCAGGAAGTACTCGCAAAGGCGTATGGCTTTGCCCGGAAGGTGAAGCCCATACCCATGATGTACCCCATTGCTTCTTTCAATGCATCGTTACTCCTGAAGTTTGGATTGGTGTTGATATCTGCATGCACTTCCATATCCACATTGTACCTGGTAAAGATGTTACACAGTGAATAGGCAACGTCAATGCTTCTGCCCACTTCTTCGAGCATCCGTTCTTTGATACTCATTTTTCTTAGCGTGCTGTCAGCATGGATGTACATGAAACCGCCCTTACCTTTCCGGATAAAAACGATTACTGTTGCGAATTCCGTAATGCGGCCCTTCACCTGGCTGTCGGTACCTATACATACTTTCAGGTCATTACCTGCTTCTCTTTCTGCTGCGAGAATATTGCTGATCTCTTCCGCTATCGGCATGTTGATCTGTTCACCATTCAACCGTCTCCATTTGTTGATCTGTTGCATTGTTATGTCATATTTATACTGATACCATTTACTTAAAATAATTTGTGATGCCAGGGGGAGTCGAACCCTCCAACTCCCGGTCCTGTGAGGGCCCGGGCATTTTGCCGTTAAACTAAAGCATCATTGTTTCCGGGCTCAGATTCGAACTGAGAACATCACAGTCAAAGTGTGATATGTTGACCATTACACTACCTGGAAAATTGTTGGCCTGACCGGATTTGAACCGGTAACCTGCTGCGTATAAGGCAGTTGCTCTCACCATTGAGCTACAGGCCAATATGGGCAACAAACAATAAAAAACCCGGTCGTGATAAACGACCGGGTTTATATGTAACTGATATAAGCGTACGCTAAATCAGACTATCATCTGGTCGTTGAAAAATGGGGTATAGATCATTACCTGCATGCATCCATGCATAGCTATGACCTGCACACGGTAAGCGTCGTGTGCTGATCTGTTTAAATCCTATGTGTGATATTCGTATCTGCATAGCTTGAATTCAGGTAAAAGAAAAAGCCCCGCAAGCAATTGCGGGGCCTGTGTTATATTGAATCAGTTATTATCAACTATCCTTTAGCATAACATGCCCCGCAAGTATCATTGCCACCTATCTGGCAATAGAAACTTCCTGGTTTTAAATGTAGCTGTATGCGTGACATGATATTGTTTGTGTTTTATTTTAATGGTGCAAAGATCAAACTATTTTTCTGATAATAACAAATTCTGAAATAAATATTTTTGTGAATTTTATATCTTGTTGAGTTATAACCCTGTTATCATGCATGATATTATAGTAGAGAAACTGCTGACGATAGAGCGGGAAAGAAATGTGAAAATACTCTATGCCTGTGAGTCCGGAAGCCGCGCCTGGGGCTTTGCATCGCCCGACAGCGATTACGATGTAAGATTCATTTACGCCCAACCTGCTGATGATTATCTTAGTATCGAAGAGAGAAAAGATGTAATTGAATTACCGGTAAATGAAGTCTTGGATATTGGCGGATGGAATATACGAAAAGTATTGCAGCTTTTTCTGAAATCGAATCCTCCCCTATACGAATGGCTGCAGTCACCGATTGTTTATAAAGAACAAGGTGCTTTTAAAGGGGAGTTGTTGCAACTAAGCGGGAAATATTTTTCCGGGCGTGCCGGCTGTCATCACTATATTTCGATGACAAGGAATACCTTTGAACATGATTTGCAGGGCGCGCAGGTAAGGATCAAGAAATACTTCTATGCACTGAGGCCAGTATTGGCAGCCCTATGGATCATTGAGAAAAAAACAGTACCGCCAATCACATTTAATGAGTTGAGGACGCTCGTTGAAGATAAGGCCTGGAATGACGCTACGGACGACCTGCTGGAGCGCAAGAAAGTATCTGATGAAAAAACAATGATTACACCGGTGCCATTGCTGCAGGATTGGATTGAAAAAATGATCACGTACTGTAAACAACAGGCATCATTGCTACCGGCTGTGCAACACAACACCACTGAACTGAATATACTGTTCAGAAAATATATCAATGCTCAATGACTTTAGAAGAATTGCAATCCGATACCAGGCACCTGCTGTTGAAATGTATCAGCGGTAGCAGGGCGCAGCAATTACACTCCCCTACATCCGATACAGATATCAAAGGGATCTTTGTACTGCCGTCAGGGGAATTGTATGGGTTGACCTATACCCCGCAAATTTCGAACAGCACAAATGATGAGGTCTATTTTGAAATAGGCCGGTTTATAGATCTGTTGAGTAAGAATAATCCTAATATTATTGAACTCTTAAGCACACCGCCCGATTGTGTGTTGTTCCGTCATCCCTTGATGGAGCAGATAAGGCCGGATGACTTCCTGTCGAAGTTATGTAAAGATACATTCGCCGGTTACGCAGCGTCGCAAATAAAAAAGGCCAGAGGTCTGAATAAGAAGATCCATCGTCCATTGGATGAAAAGCGTAAATCAGTACTGGACTTCTGTTATGTCATTGCGGGTAATGGCAGTATTCCCCTTCAACATTGGCTGGATACTCAAGGGTATTCACAAAAAGATTGTGGCCTGACCCAGGTGCCTCATTTCCGGGATGTTTATCTCTTGTTCCATCAGCATCAGATAAGCGATAACACATTCCTGAAAGGTATTGTATCCGGAGAAGCAGCCAACGATGTACAACTAAGTTCAATTCCTGCCGGCATCTCTCACCTGGCTGTCATGAATTTCAATAAGGACGGTTATTCCGTCTATTGCCGGGAGTATCTCGAGTACTGGGAGTGGGTGGAAAAACGTAATGACACCAGATACCAGAACACCTTAACCCATGGTAAGAACTACGATGCAAAAAACATGATGCATACCTTTCGCCTGTTAAGTATGGCAGAGGAGATAGCGGTTGAGCGTAAAGTTATTGTGCAAAGAAAGGACAGAGAGTTTTTGCTGAAAATAAAAAGCGGAGCGTTTGAATATGATGACCTGTTGAAGATGGTAGATGAAAAGCTGGACAGGATGGATGAGCTATATGAACGTTCCGGCCTGCCGGAATCACCGGATTTAAGTAAAGCAGAAGCTATTCTTGTTAATATAAGGGAACAGTTTTACAAACAGCATATATGAGCGGGAGAACATATCAGCAGGAAATGGCTGCGAATGGATTTGCTGTGATAGAGAATGTTTTTACTGATAAGGAAATAGATATACTGATCGGGATTATTGAACGGGCTGACAGCTCTAATGAAACCTTTCGCAAAACGAAAGATCTGTTTGCTATCAGGCAGTTTCTCAAGGAAGTGCCTGACGCAGCGCATGCAATCTTTACACCAGGATTGAATGCGGTGGTGAAGGAGCTTTTCGGGACGGGTTATCAGGTGGTGAAATCTATCTATTTTGATAAACCTGGCGATTCGAACTGGTTCGTGTCCTATCACCAGGATCTCACTATTTCAGTAAAGGAGAAAGCGGATCTTCCAGGATTCGGTCCGTGGACGGTGAAACAACAACAATATGCCGTACAGCCACCACTGACGATATTGGAAAGTAATTTTACCATCCGTATCCACCTGGATGATACGGATGAACAAAACGGCGCCTTAAGGGTGGTTCCGGGTTCGCATAACAAAGGTATTTATCGTCCGGAGACGATAGATTGGGACAAAGAAACGGAAGTATCGTGCAAGGTGCGTAAAGGAGGTATGATGATCATGCGTCCGCTGCTTTTGCATGCCTCCAGCAGAACAACCAACAGTAACAAACGCAGGGTGATCCACATTGAATTCAGCAACCAGGAATTGCCCGCACCCTTACAATGGTCAGAATTGATGCAATAGCTAAACCTTTACCTCAGATCTGTATTGCCTTATAAAATAAATGATACTGATAATAGTGCCGATAATACCGGCGCATCCCGTTATCAGCACCAGTTGTGTATAGAACTGTAACCAGTTGGCCTGAATGCGGAACAGGGATTTCGTTAGTAATACGCCTACACTTCCCAGGTAACCGAAGGAATCTGCCAGGTAAATGAGGAAGCCGACATTGCCGGAAAAGCGGAAAGTGGCGATAAAACGGTCAAACAATATACTGTTGAATGGTATGTAAACCATGAACAAGCCCAGTCCCACGAATATCATCCACAGGTATAATGACAACCCGGATTGAAGGTAGAGCACAGTTGCTACAAGAGAAATGATAAAGCCCAGCAACATGATGACCTGCGTCAGGATGAAGGCCCTGTAATTGTTCTGAAGGAATATCATGCCTGCAATCATGACCAGTATGATCAGGGAAATGATAGTCTCAGTGCGGGTAAATACGCTGGCGTCGAAGGGCTCGCCGGAGGCTCGCCACATATCGGCCATAAAGCTATCCCTTACTTCTCTTAGTATGGTTACAAGAATGTAGATAATGACAAGCATTACCAGGCCGGGTAGGAACCGGGCTAAGAGCTTTTTCCTTTCTTCGGCAGACATGGGTAGGCGGTGCATACGTAATGCTTTGTCTTCCGCGTCGGGTGCTGGAATCTTTTCCAGCAGATATACGAATAATAATAAGGGTAGGATAAACAGGGCGCCGACTACAAATGGCATCCGGAATTCATTTACTTCCAGCGATTGCATGACCCATTGTGCAGTAAATTTGGCTAACCCCGAGGCAAAGATAAAACTGACGGCCAAGGCTGCGCTGATGAGATCTGTTGTACGCCGGCCTTCAACATAAGAAAACACAATGCCCCATATCATACCAAGTGGGAATCCATTGAAGAAGAGGCACCAGGCATTGTAAGGAGGAGGTATTAGTGCAAACAGCAGCCATGCCATCCAGGATAATGCTACTAATAGCAGTATCAGCCGGCCCCTTCCCACCCTTTTCATTTCTGAAATAAATCGTATGCCATAGAACTTACTGCTCATATATCCCAATACCTGGGTAATGACCAGTACGATCTTATAATCCAGCCCCAAAATGGTATATCCTGCATAGGCCGCTACATTGAAGGCTTTTCGGAAAGCAAATATACAGGTGTATGCAGCAAAGGTGATCAGTGCAGAAAAGAGGGCTACGCTGAGTTGACGGGAAGAGAAACGATTGGATATTGGCTGATGCAAATGAACAGGTTGATGGTACCTGTTAAAAATAGTAATTAATTGCGCTCGAGGAACAATGCTTTTTCCTGGATCTTTATTTGTTTGCGAAACGAGGATTTGTAAGGACCGGACACGATATCTCCTTTAATAGTTACGAGGTAACGTTTGGTATGCGTGTGGCTGGTATTGAAGGTGAAGGTAAAATGCTGATCTTCGGTCAATGGCTGCAGCATTTTGGCTTTACAGGGCAGTTGCTCGTAAGAGGTCGCCTTACACTGACGCACATCATTTCTGACAGCCACGGGCAAGAGTGGAGTGGCATTGGCCGGGGAAAGATTTATTTCAAGGTTATGAAGGTATACAGTATCCCTGATATCCTCAAAGCTGAGCACCACATTCAGTTCGTTATCGCCGTTGATAAGAATTTCGGGCACGGCTGAGAGGTAGGGGCTAATGGAAGTATAAGCAGCTGCACGGTCATATAGCACAACTGTATCCAGTTTGTATGAAAAGAGGAAGAAGCCGCAAATAGCGGCAGCGGTTACAATAAAGATGGTGATGCTGTATTTAAGCATGCGTTAAAAATAGGTCGCATGGGGAAGAAAGAGAATCCCTGAAAACAGGGGTTTTATAAAAGAAGAAGGGATGACCTTTTATCATCCCTTCTTGGCCGGTACGAATATTTGCTTTAGCTGTCCTACTATGTCTCCACCTCCGCTTAGCGTAATGTTGCTGATCTTATCTGCGATCTTTTCCACATATTCCATCTCCTTCAGCTTGAACAGCATTTCATTTTCTTCCATCAGCTTCGCCGTATTCAACAGGCTGCGGGTGCTTGCTGTTTCTTCTCTTCGCATAATGCTATTGGCCTGTGCCTTCTTTTCAGCAATCAATACCTGGTTCATGATCTCCTTCACATCGCCTGGCAGTATGATATCACGGATACCGCAATCCAGCAGCTTAACACCCAGTTGAAGCGCCTTTTCTGTTACAGTATTCATGACCATTGGAGAGATCTCATCTCTTTTATCGAGCAGTTCATCGAGTGTATACACTGCTACCTGTTCCCGAAGGGCCAGCTGCAGCAATACATAGAGTTGCTTGTCATATTCCTTATTTTCCACCAGCTTGTAAATGTCTGCTACATTATAACGTAATGTGAAGTTGATACGGATATTGGCCTTGTCCTTTGTCAGGATTTCCTGTCCGTTGATCTCCATCTGTAACTGGCGGATATCTGTTTTATACACGGTTAATGCAACAGGGTTCTTCCAGAAATAGTGTATACCTGGTTCAAGTGCCTTGTTGAACTTTCCATCCACATACAACAGTCCCTTCTCGTAAGATTCCACTGTGTAGAGCCTTACATAAGGTTGTAATTCTGGTCTTACCAGTATGGCACGTTCTACCTCCTCGGTGATTTCATACTTGGACAGGTCTATATGGGTAACACTATACTCGGCGATCCCTTTCCAGTAAGCGTACTTTCCTGGCGCCAATACGGATCTGAACAAGCCGTTTTCGTACAGCAGAGCGATTTCCTGTTGCTTTACGGTGATCACTTCCAGTGCTTCTGCCAGATCGGTATGCTGTAATAGTATATTCAGGTCCACAGAAGGTTGGAATGGCTTCGTCATATCGTAAACCATCACAAGCTCACCCAACTTCACCCAGTGAGTACCTTCTGCCAGCGTCTTAATGTAGCGATTGTTCCTGAACACCAATGCCTTGCTATATGCAGCTACTTTTGTACGTGATATCATAAAATCTAATGTTTTCAGTTTAGGGATTAGTAATTATGCTTATATATAGACTCCCTGGGGAGCTGTTTGTCTGTAGGGTAGCCACCATTTCTGTTACCTGCGGAAGCGGGCTTGAGTTGTTGTTGGTGAAACATGTTCCCGGCCATAGTGCCTGGTAGGCTAACATGGTACAAGGATACCGGTATAGGGATAAACCAGGCGCCGGCCAGGGAGCAGTTGCACGTTCAACAGCGGTATCTGCCTTTTTCAAGGCGGTTGCAGATGGACCAGAAAGCCTTTTGCTTTCATGCCGGGCTGCTACCCTGTCTTTTTAGAAGCGGCAATTGTTAAAGCAGTTTGCCATCTGCTGAAATTTGGATTTGCAGTCCATGTTGGAACCTTTAAAGGGTTCTAAGTCTATTACTCTACCATCTGAGCTATCCTCTGTTAGAGGAGCGGGATTCGAACCTGCGACACATAGAATCAGGCAGCAACAAACACTTGCAGCAGCAGCATATTACCAGCAATCGCAGGCAATACTATGGGGCCATTCAGAAACCCTCATCCGGTCCGCCGCAGCCTTTTGCAACTGTGTCATCATCGATGACGATACAAAGGTGAAAGTCATGTGCGCACTTTTTTTGCGCATTAGAATATTTTTTTTACTTTTTGAAAAAATATCCTGATGCCCGTTAATAAGAATGCCCTTATCCGTTACAGAACTATTGACTCCTGTCTCCAGAACCGTTTACGGAAATGGACATTACAAGATCTTATTAACGCTGTAGGAGACGCATTATATGAATACGAAGGGGTAGAAAAAGGTATCAGCCGGCGCGCTATTCAGATGGATCTGCAGGCTATGCGGAGCGACAAACTGGGATACAGTGCGCCGATCGTTGTTGTGGACAAGAAATATTACACGTATGAAGATCCGGATTACAGTATCACAAAAATTCCTTTGAACGACTTAGATCTGAGCCGGATGAATGAGGCGGTGGAGGTGCTCAAACAATTCAAGGGATTCTCTCATTTCAGTAGCCTGAACGAAGTTGTACAGAAACTGGAGGACCATGTATATGCTGCCTCCCACAATACGCGGTCAGTTATTGACTTTGAGAAAAATGAGCGGCTGAAGGGGCTGGAGCACCTCGAGCTGTTGTATCAATCCGTCATCCAGAGAAAAGCTGTTAAGATCAGTTATCAGTCTTTCCGTGCGAAGAGTGGCAACACTTTTGAGTACCATGTCTGGTGGTTGAAAGAGTTTAAGAACAGGTGGTTTGCGGTTGGGGTAAAGGGAAAAGGTATGGTGATCACCCACCTGGCCCTCGACAGGATACAGGAACTGGAGCTATTGGACGACACTTTATATATTGAGAATGATAATGTGGAGCCGGCAAGCTATTATAAAGATGTTGTGGGAGTAACAGTATCCACTAACCTTCGGGCTCAGAATGTTAAGATACTTATCAGTCATGAACATGCGCCCTACATTCTTACAAAACCGATGCATCATTCCCAGGAACTTTTAGAGACCCGGGAAGATGGTATTATTATTAACCTGAAGGTCCAACTGAATTTTGAGCTGGAAAGGGAGATCCTTGGGTATGGAGATGGGATGATCGTTTTATCTCCTGCAAGCCTGGCAGCCAGAATGCATAAAAAAATGCAGCAGGGGGTCGTTAATTACAGCGACCCGCTACTATTCCACAAAACTGAAAGATGAAATCGAAGCTTATTTGTTTGTTATTGCTAGTTGCATGTAAAATGTCATTCGCCGGTTCTGGCCGGGATAGTTTATTGAATAAGTTAAACCTGACGATTGAAAACGCACATGTATATGATGCAGAGAAACTGAAACAGATCGACGCCTTGCGACAGGCATTTGCTGCGGCAAAGCGATCGTCCCTGCAGCAGCAGTTTGATATCTGCCAGCAATTATATGAACAGTTCAAGGTTTTTAAATATGATTCAGCTTTCGCTTATGCCCGTAAACTGCAGGAACTGGCGCGTGAAATGAATGACTCAGAGCGGATCAATTATGCCGGCGTTAAACTTGGCTTCGTGTTACTTTCTTCCGGTATGTTCCGGGAGGCAGGCGATTACCTGCTGACCGTAAATGTCAATTCCCTGCCGGATAGTGCCAGGGCGGAATACTACTCGTTAAAGGGACGTTACTACTATGACATGTCCGACTATAGCAGTGATACCTACTTTGCACCTTCCTACACCCGCCAGGGGAATATCTATATTGATTCTGCACTGATGCTATATAAACCACATTCGTTCAATTATGACTATAGCTATGGTTTAATGTATCAGAAGAAACAAATGATGGACAGTGCTAAGTATTATTATACCTTAACTGTCGCCCACGAGGATATCACCACACACCAACAGGCCATTGCTACATCCTCGCTGGGAAATATCTACATAAAGCTAGGCAAGCAGGACAGTGCGATCATCATGATGACAAAGGCGGCCATGGCCGATATCATGTCCTGTACCAAGGAAACAACGGCAATGTTTATCCTGGCGGAACTGCTTTTTAAAGAGCGGGACGTTAAACATGCCTCGCGGTACATAGAGTATGCAGTAGCAGACGCCTCATTCTATGGCGCCCGCTTACGGAAAGTGCAGGTCAGTGCCATTCTGCCCATTATTGAAGTAGAAAAGATCAATACGGTAGAGGCCCAGAAAAAGCTGTTGTTTGTTTATTCGGCGATAGCCACCCTCCTTTTGCTGGCGCTGATCTGGCTGTCTGTGATTATTTACCGGCAGTATAAAAAGCTACAGGCCGCTCAGCAGGTTATTACGGCCGCCCACGCATTGCAACAGGAGATTAACTATAAGTTAATGGAAGCCAACAAAATAAAAGAGGAGTATATTGGTTATTGTTTTCAGATCAATTCATCTTACCTTGATAAGATCAAGAAATTTAAAAAGCTGGCCGATCAGAAATTAACGGATAACAAATATGCAGAGGTCAGGTATCTAGTCAATAATATCGACCTGAAAGAGGAACGTGATGAATTGTTCAGAAATTTTGATCGCATCTTCCTGAAAATATTTCCCAACTTTGTAAGCGTCTTTAACTCATTTTTCAAAGAAGAGGACCGGATCAGATTAAAAGATAACGAACTATTGAACACAGATCTCCGGATTTTCGCCCTGATAAGGATAGGTATCAGTGACAATGTAAAAATTGCCCAGATCCTCGAATATTCAGTGAACACTATTTACACTTATAAAACAAAGATTAAAAACAAAGCAATCATTCCAAAAGAAGAGTTTGAAGAACGGCTAATGGACATCAAAGCCCTTTAAACAGGTCTTAAAATGATAAGAAAACCCGGTTATTATCATTATATATCAATATTGATAATATAATATTAATGAATTGTTAATCAATAAATTACTGCTTATGGAAATGCGTTTTGACCCAATATTTTCTATATAACGATCATATAAATTGTTAACCTGTGTCAGGCAGGTTTACTTTGACTTATCGACCGCATCTATAAACTATCCGTCGCAGAGAGAAACCAGTGAGACCACGTTACGATAATGTCAAAAATCCAGTTATGAAACAAATTTTCAAGGCCCTAATTAGCTAAAGTCAGGACTTATAGTAAGACATTAATCACGTTGTGAAGGCAATCGATGCAGGGTCATTTTATTCCACGTTTGGCAAGCAGCTATGCCTGCCAGACCCATTCATTCAGGCATCAATATTCCACAAACCAATAAAAACTGATCTATGACCAATCTTCTATTTCGCAAGGTGCGTCTGTTATGCTCGTTACTACTGCTAGTAGCAGGTTTAGCCAGCGCACAGACCAAACCCGTGACCGGTAAGATCACGGACGAAAATGGCAACCCTGTTCCTGGCGCCACTGTACAGGTAAAAGGTACAAACACGGGCACTGCGACGACAGCAGACGGCACGTTTAAGTTGAATGTACCGGCAAACGCTACCTCATTAGTGATTTCCTTTGTTGGCTATGTACAACAGGAAATTGCTATTGCCGGTAAGTCAGATTTTTCTATTTCACTGGTGCCAACCAGTACGACCCTCACAGATGTGGTTGTTGTTGGTTATGGCACCACCCGGAAGAAAGACCTGACGGGTTCGGTGGTATCTATCAAATCGGCCGATTTCAACAAAGGTATCGTAACCGCCCCCGATCAGCTGATCCAGGGTAAGGTGGCCGGTCTGATGGTGGTTGCCAACAGTGGTGCCCCAGGTGGCGCCACAACCGTTAGGATAAGGGGTAACTCTTCCGTTAGAACAGGTAACCAGCCACTGTACGTGGTAGACGGTATGCCGTTGGATGGCCGTACCGCTAAACCTTCCGTAAGTGCGAATGGTCTGGGTCAGACACCGGATGCTAACCCGCTGAACTTTATCAATTCTTTCGACATCCTTTCCATGGATGTATTGAAAGACGCGTCTGCTACTGCTATTTATGGTGCAAGGGGCGCTAACGGTGTAGTGATCATTACCACTAAGAAAGGGGCTGTAGGAACTCCCCGCCTGGATGTAAACTATTCCGCCGGGATGAGTAAAATCCTGAAAAAACTGGACGTCCTGGATGCCAATGGTTACAGAAATGCGCTCAAACAGTACAATCTGGCCGGTGGCGACGAAGGTTCAAGCGTAGATGCCATGGAGAGCATCCTTCGTACAGGCGTTACGCACAACGTAAACGTCGGTATCAGCGGTGGTGGTGAATCCGGTGTTTACAGGGCCTCTTTTGGTATGCTCGACCAACAGGGCATCGTAAAAAAGACCGGATTGAAGAAATACACAGCTAACCTGAATGGTCAATATAAACTGCTTGATAGTAAAAGATTGGGGGTAGATTATTATATCCAGGCTGCCCATACTACTGAACAGATTGCTCCTATTACCAGCAATGCCGGTTTTACTGGTAGTTTAATCGGTCAGGCGCTGCAATGGAATCCCACCCTGGCATTACGCAAGCCAAATGGGTCTTTTAATGTGTTAGGCGTTGGTTCTGCCATCAATCCGGAAGCAATGTCTGCAGCATATGATGATAAGGTGAACATTAACAGCATTCTGGCCAATGTTTCCCCTTCCTTCAAGTTTACAGATGAGCTGGAATACCGTTTCACTTACAGTATCAACCACCAGGTGGGTGAAAGGGAAACACAGATCGCGTCCTTTATTAATATAGACCAGGTGTTTGGCAACGGTCAGGCTTACTATGGTAACAATACGCTTACCTCCCAGCTGATGACCCATACCCTGAACTTTAACAAACAGATCACTCCTGCACTCTTCCTCGGCGCCGTGATCGGGTATGAACGCCAGAAATTTGATTACAAAGGCAGATCTGTAGGTGGTCTTGGCTTTACTACGGATGAGCTGAAATATACAGACATTCTTCAGAACCCTACACAGACGAATACATTCCTGAGCTCCTTCCGCAACCCAAAGTCTGAGCTGCAGTCTTATTTTGGCAGGGCGAACCTGAACTTCCTGGACAAATACCTGCTGACTGCTACGTTGAGAGCGGATGGTTCAAGTAAGTTCGGTTCCAACAATAAATATGGTTATTTCCCATCATTTGCTGCTAAATGGAACCTTAGTAACGAGGCTTTCCTTAAAGACAATAAAACGATCAACCAGTTGGCATTACGTGTTGGCTGGGGTATTACAGGTAACCAGGAATTCCCGGCAGGTGCTGCTCAGGAACAATACACGCTTAATTCAAATGGTGGTGCGAGCCTTAGCAATGTGGCAAACCCCAACCTGAAATGGGAAAGCTCCAAACAGCTGAACGCCGGTATTGACTATACTTTCTTTGGCGGCAGACTGTATGGTAGTATAGATTACTTCCATAAAAATACCTCAGACCTGCTCTTCAACTTCCCTGCTATCCAGCCCGCACCAGCTTCCAATTACTGGATCAACCTGCCGGCTAACGTGATTAACAAAGGGGTGGAAATAGTATTAAGAGGCGATGTGGTGTCTACTAAGGACTTTGTCTGGAATCTCGGTGTGAACGCTACCTTCCTGAAAAACAAGCTGGAAAACTACGACGGTCCTCCGGTGCTGACAGGTTCTATCAGCGGACAGGGCGTATCTGATGCATATGCGCAGCGCCTCACCAACAATCAGCCGCTGAACTCTTTCTACCTGAGGAAATTTGAAGGTTTTGACGACAATGGTCAGGGTAAATATACCGACGGAGGTAACAGCCTCTTCTACCTGGGAGACCCTAATCCTAAAACAATGTTGGGTATTATTACTTCCGTAAACTACAAACACTGGTCATTAAACATCAGTATGCACGGCGCTTATGGTTTCGATCTGTATAATAATACCGCCAATACTGTATTACCTATCAACAACCTGGGTTCCAGGAATATTGCTGCTGACCTGGTGGGAACAAAGGAAAGTCTTTCCAACCCTATCACAGTGTCCAGCCGTTATCTTGAAAAAGGCAATTTCATGAAAATGGATAATGCCACTATCAGTTATAGTATCGGGAATATCGGAAAGGTGATCAAGAACGCTTCTGTATATATCACCGGACAAAACCTCTTCATCATCACGAAGTACTCCGGTTTTGATCCTGAAGTAAATACAGATAAGAGTATCAATGGTGTGACCTCTTTGGGTATAGAGTATTCACCTTATCCAACAGCCAGGAACTTTCTGGCCGGCATCAATTTCTCGTTATAATTCACTGATCTAAAAAAACTACTACTATGCGATTGAATAAAGCATTCATCATATTATCACTTGTCTTCGGATGTGGAATGGCATCCTGCTCTCTCGATGAAGAGCTGGGCTCCACGCTGACACGTGAACAGGCAGATTCACTGATAAAGGTTCCCGCACTGTTGATCTCAGCATACAATGGCCTGCAATTGCCTTTTCAGGACCAATCCAACTTTTGGGCGCTACAGGAAATGACTGCGGATGAGGCAGTAGCTCCCACCCGTGGCGGTGACTGGGATGATAATGGCGTATGGCGTGCGCTTAAGCTGCACAACTGGACACCAGATCATACATATATCAGCAATACATTTTCCAATATCCTGCAGCTACAGTTCCTGGCATCCAATGTGCTGAGTTTTAACCCTACTGCACAACAGGCAGGGGAAGCCCGCTTCCTGCGCGCTTTTGCAATGTTCTCTATCCTCGATGGCTGGGGACAGGTACCGTTCCGTAATCCCGGCGATACCCTGTTGAATGCGCCAAGAGTAATGCAACCGGCAGAAGCTACAGCGTATATCATCAGTGAACTCA
Source organism: Chitinophaga filiformis (assembly GCF_023100805.1). NCBI lineage: Bacteria > Pseudomonadati > Bacteroidota > Chitinophagia > Chitinophagales > Chitinophagaceae > Chitinophaga > Chitinophaga filiformis. The sequence continues at coordinate 706,840 of NZ_CP095855.1, read as the reverse complement.
CAGACATCATTAATGTACTGGATGAGAATGTTCCGGCATACACAGCCAATAAGAATGCAGCCAGGGCTCTGCTGATGAAGGTGTATCTTAACAAGGGCGCCTGGGCTAACAGGGCGGCTCCTACATTCGATGCCGGAGATATGCAGAAGGTGATTGAGCTTGCAGATGCAATTACCGCAAGCGGCAAGTATAGCCTGACCAATTACTTTGACAACTTCGCCTATAATAATGATGCTATCTCAAAAGAGAACATCTTTACCCAACGGAATGGCCCCGGCTTCAGTACTGTAAGAAGCGGAAACGCAGTATTCTGTCACTGGGCGCCTACCCTGCACTATAACCAGGATCCCAGCGGTTGGAATGGGTATGCGACCATCTCCGATTTCTATGACAAGTTTGAAGCAGCTGATCTGCGCCGTGGAGGATCATATCCGGGTGTGACAGATAAGACCGGTCTGAAGGTTGGTTTCCTGGTAGGACAACAGTATAATGGTGCAGGTACTGCATTGAAAGACAGGAAGGGAAATCTGCTGATCTTTACAAGAGAGTTGAAACTACAGGAAACAGACCCAAATACCTTGGAAGTAACAGGTATCAGGGTTGTAAAGTATCCGCCTGATATGACTTCCAATGAAACGAAAAGCAGTAATAATGCTAACAACGATTATGTGTTCCTGCGTTATGCAGACGTATTGCTGATGAAAGCAGAAGCATTGCTGCGCACGAACAATGCCGCAGCTGCACTGACGATCGTCAATGAGATCAGGGCTAACCGTCACGCCAGTACCTGGACTTCTATAGATCTTAACAAACTGATCGATGAAAGAGGTCGTGAGCTTTATTGGGAAGGCTGGCGCAGACAGGACCTGATCCGTTTTGGTAAGTTCCTGGATATCTGGCAGCTGAAACCAGCCGATAACCCGAAGAATTTGTTATTCCCGATACCCACCAGTGATCTTGCTGTTAATAAGAACCTCAAACAGAACGACGGTTATTAATAATTTTTCAGAAGGGACTGCATAATGCAGTCTCTTCTGATCATGTCACATACTCAGGATGATCAGCAGCTCTTACGCAGGGTCATCCAGGGAGTGATTTGCCATGAGATGCCACGTATGCGCATAAATGACCTTTTAACACAGGATACCTATGCATTGAAATTTACATCTTACACTGATGCAATGTAGCGGAGCTACTATTGCGATCATGCAGTTACACAAAGGGGGATATGCTGTAGCCGTTATACACGCGCGGAAAGCATAAAGATAGTGCAGAGTGGAATTGTGGTGGAATTTTGATGCAGCTTATTACCCGGTTGGGGGTATAGATTGGTTACCTCCACCGGGAATAGGCATATAGATTACCATTGTTATCCCAGATAATCCTTCCTGCAGCCGCTTGCTATGTTTCCTGAATAATCTTATCGTCATTTCCTCTCTACAAAATTTTCCTTTCATAGCCTGATGTTTACAAAAACTGAATAAAATGAATAGTATCAGTTTAATGAATGTAATGATACAAGGTTAATCGGATAAGCCGTTTTACATTTGTCCTGTTGTCGCTAACGCCAATAGCATTTTAATAAAACAGCTTTAGTTAATCCATATACCTATACGAAAATGATACAAAGCAATTACTTAATGGGAAATGCAAAATATTATTCAGTTGATATGTTATTAAGGGGGAATAAAACACAGCATCATGCAAAGTCATGACTAATGTCCTGTGGGATGGACGTTAACTCATATTGCCTTTGTTTTTCCGGCTATTTAGTAATTAGGGTTTAACAAACAATTAGGATACCGGGTTTCAGTCTTGATACCTGGGTTTTCATAACTATTAAATGTATTCAGTAAGCAAGGTTACTGTTATGGCAGCCTATTGCACTGATTTAAATAATAGGGTTTTGTTATGTGGTGTAACGTAATGACAAACCATAAATCTCACCCGGGAACCATTCCTGGTACCTGGTTCCTTATACTTGGACAATGTGATGCAGAGGCGTGGAGGAGCGTGCAGGATTATGATATCCGGGAGAGAAACGTGGAATGGTAGGGGGACTGAAGGCTCAGATAGCTTGATACAAAGGCGTGTATGAAGGCGCAGGTAGGGCTATGATATAAATAGTAATAATAAAACTGGCTATAGTAAATAGTAAAAGAACATGTTGGACACCAAGGTGGCGCAGATTTTATATTCGGTTGCAAGCTGGTAAAAGCGCCACATATTTTGACATTAGTTCAATAGGGGTTTTCAATTTGATAACCGGGAGCTATTCCTGGCTTCCGGTACATTTTACTATATCAGACGATATTTTAAACTGGGAACATTGACGCATTCGCATAATAATGATCAGCATGGGCCGGGCGCCATTCCTGGTGCCTGGCGATAATTTTCTCTTAGTGTTCATTTTATCGTTTAGTGAGATACCGGGTATCATTCCTGATACCTGAACTTATTACAAAGAGTAGATTCATTATGACATGGGGTTAAATTTAAAGAAACCGGGGATCATTCTTGATCCCCGGCTACGTTTTCAAATAAAAGTCAGTAGTTTAATTGAGACGGCTATACACTTGCTTTTTTGAGTGTATCCAATACAGTTGTATTCACACTTCCGAATAACGATACACCTGCAGCACCGTTTTGTAATGCCAGACGGATACCTTTTTCCAGGTCGTCCATGTTGCCCTTGAAATCGGGCAGGTATAAGCCTGCATACAAAGGGAATTTCCCGTGCAGACCATTCACGCCCTCTGCTACCGCTTCTCCTATCCAGTTCACGTCTTCTTTGTAGAAACCATGATAGATCATCGGATTAACAGAGTCAAGCGGCCAGTTGGTCCAGTCTTGTCTTACGATACGTTTCGCAATATCAGGCGTTGGAAATACCGCTGCTGTGATAGGCTTCTTGTGTTGTTTAGCCACCTGAGCCAGGTTGGTCACTACATTTGTGATACGGTCATACCTGTATTTTCTCCAGGAAGGGCTCTGGTCAGGATGCTCCATCTCCAGGGGATCAATTCCTTTTTTCTCTTTATACTTCTCCCTGCAGGTTTCACAATAGCAGAAATCATATTCAGGCAATTCCCTGGATTGATCGATACCATAATTGCTCCACAGGTTGACAGGAAGAACAACATCGCAATAGCGCACATAGTCCAGGTGAAGACCATCTACGTAGTCTTTTGACAGTACTGCTTCGGCTTGTTCTTTCAGATAGTTGACAACTTCCGGTTTGCTCGGGCATAACCAACGGTAGTATCCAACATAGGGAGGATTGGTTGCACAGGATTCTCCTTTCCTGTTTTTGGCGTACCATTCCGGATGGCTGGCCAGTAATTCCTTCTCTCCACGATTCATTGTCCAGATCCATCTATGTGCTTTGATGCCATTCTCTTTCGCTGTTCTGAAATGCTTTTCGCTATCTGCTTCGAAGAAAATATCACCTATGCCGGCTTTCTTGTAGGCGGCATACCGCTGCTGCAGTTCGGCAACGGTATCTTTTTCATCGGGATTTATCCATACACGGTGCCTGGGCAATTTTGCAGGCTGGGATGGTGTTTTCGCAGCGGCAGATAAAGTCGGGATAGCTGGTTGCATAATAGCCAGGCTACCAAGGCCAACTGATTTCAGGAAGTTGCGTTTATTCATTTGATGAGTTTTGAGAGATTTTCCCTTCTTGATTAATAGAACAGCGTTCTTTTGAGTTTTTATGCTGCAGGGTGGCTGTGAATTGATCCGTAATACCCTCCATCTGTAATGTGTAAGTTACTCCCTGCACTGTGATAGTCGTGGTGGATATGCCAAGTGCGCTCAGCGTAGATGCATAGCGGCCATTCTTCCTATGGTACTGCAGTTGCCTGGCGTATACCTCCCAGAGGTATTCTTTTGCTGCTTCAATGGCAGGCAGGGGTAAGGTAACCGGAGCGCTGCCTGCTGGTTGCGCTATAAAAGACAGGTAGCCCCACTTTTCCGGTGCATGCATATTAATGATGCCCTGAGGAGACCATACCCAGTTGTGTTCAGGTAATGGTCTGCCCGTTGCCGGGTTTTTCCGCTTCACATATTGACCATTCACAATATCGGTATCCCATTCAACACGGGAAAAATTAATTCTCCAGCGTGCCCCGTCTTTGGGCGTCAGGCCCTGGTTAAAGAAAGCAAACGCACTGAAAGGGATGGCCATTTCTACCGTCCATTTTTTATCCTTATCCTGCGGGTTATTTAATGTACCATCTATCTGAACCGCCGTTTGGATACCCCTGGTATCCCAGGTCATCAACGCATCTCCTCCTACCCGATAGGCTTTAGACATGAAAAGATCCATAACGGTATTATGGGCATTGATCTCTATTTCAAAGTACTTTTCACCATCACCGTCAGGATCCACGAATACTTCGAAATCATTGTCCTGGAAAATGATCGTGTCGTGCTGGTGTAAAGTGGCCCATATATGGGGATCTTCCAGTTCGGCAAGAATGTAGAGGTTTTGTTTATCCCACAGCATTTTCAGGCGTGTCCGCATGGCTGGTGCAGGTTGTTTGTCGCCCTCTATATCTGTAAAATCTTCACTCCATCTGGCTTTTGACCATGCATTTTCATCTGCTATCCCGTCTATTTTGATGGGAGCGTCTGTCTGATAAGAGTGATATTGCCTGGGAGGCACATAGGCCGGCTTTTGTTGTGCGTAAGATGGAAGGTACAGGCACACCATTCCCAATCCTGTAATCACATGACGAATAAGTTGAGACATGAGCTAAATATAAGAAAGATGGAAGGGTTATTTAGTATTTTTTCAATGAATGGTTTAATTGAGTGGTTAAAATGAAAAAAAAGGGCATAATTTTAAATTATACCCTTTCTAAATCTATTACGTATTTCGCTACCCAATGAAACATGATGTGCTCCGTCTCTCTACCGGCGGGCAATTATTTGTGCGCTGCCATGAGGGTGGTGATCTCAGACCGCTGATAATCGGGACATCCACCATGATAGGATGCCACCACTGCGCCAAGCGCACATGAAAATGAAAGGGTATCGAAAGGATCGTATTTTTTTATAGTACTATACAGGAAGCCTGCAAGAAACGCGTCTCCACTACCGATCGTATCTGCAACCTTCACATGGTAGCCGGGATGCTGGTAGAATTTACCCCCTTTTAACAAGGCTGCGCCCTTATCGCCTAAAGTAATAATGATAGTGGGTATGGAGTATTGAGTGCTCAGCGCCTTTGCCTGTGATTCCATGTTATCCGGCCATTGATGCCAGCCACCGATAGTGGAGAGTTCGGCCTCATTCAGTTTTAGTATATGACAATGATGCAACAGCTCTACGAGTAGCTCTTTGTCAACATGCGGAGGACGCAGGTTGATGTCTAATACAAAGGTGCGGTTTCCTTTCAATAATGATAATAAGGTCTGCCTGCTGTCTGTATTGCGGCTTGCCAGGCTGCCAAAAACGAGGAATGTATCTCCTGTTTGCTGGGCTAATGCCCGTAAGGCAGGTGTAAAGGAAATATAATCCCAGGCCACCGGCTGCACGATCTCATACTTCATTTCCAGGGGATTTTCCGCCGACGGACGGGCATATACCTTCCCCGTTTCATGAACAGGATCGGTTTGAATATAGTCGGTCGTTAACTGGTATTGCTTCATTGTTTCCAGCAATGTGTGGCCCGGGTCATCATTTCCTATACTGGATATCATGGCTGCAGGCACGGATAGTTTCTGAAGATGGTAGGCCACATTCATCGGTGCTCCCCCCGGGAGGGCTTTATCGGGTAAAATATCCCAGAGCACTTCTCCAAAACAAGCTACTTGATATTGCGTCATAATTGATGTATTTGCGCTCAGTAATTATATTTTGATTACATAATAATACTCTTTTCCTGTGCAACCGTTTATAGAAACCGGTTGCTCAACCATTGATTGTCCTGGCCCCATGCCGATACCCTACAGCGCTTATCTCCTGAGAGAGAATAAGTTAAAAGCCAGAGCGCTGAACAGCGCTCCGGGTTAATCTTTATTTATCAACCTTGGTGTGTTATAAAAAGTACAGACCCCCGTCCTGGGCATTATAAAGAATTACAACGCCTTAGACACAAGCAATGGATGCCTCGTCAGCTACTTCGACGTCAAAGTGATTGACACATCATAGCTGTACGAACTGCAAGCAAAATGGAATTGGCCCGGATTGGACGGAACGATTGAATCCGGTATCGTTTTCAAATAATGGATATGGATAGATATAGAGATTGATTTAGACCAGAAAATAAATATAGATATAGGTATAAATATTGAGATAGGTACAAAAACAGGTTTGCAGGATGCCTACTAATGGATATAGGCAAACAGCCTGATAAACAGTAGCTTTTTAAAGTACGGTACATGATAATATATTGGTTCTGAATAAAGAATGAATGGTTTGGTTAGCAACAATGAACTCGGCCGGATGTAGAAATAGCATAATTGATAGATTTGGATCGGGACAACAATTTTTTTAACGGCTCAAATGTAAAATGAAAAACCTGGAATCAACAAGTCCATTATGTTCATTTTGAGACTGTTAGTTCTTTCTGTTCACTCTTCTCCGTAGATAGCCTTCCATTCGGAAGTATGCAATAAAATATTAATGTATGTGAGCGTTCGCTTAGCTAAAATTAACCTGGTAACGGCAAGAACCTTAAAATTAGCTTAAAAATGTATTTAAACTTACCAAGATTTAAACAGTCGTTTGATTTAATTAAATGTTTGTTTAACTTTGTGTCCACAATTCGATTTACACATGGAATACAATCAAAAGCAATTATCAATCCTGGAGGCTGCCGAGAAGTTATTCGCTTCCCGTGGGTTCCACGCTACTTCGGTGAGGGATATTGCTCATGAGGCTGATGTGAACATCGCAATGATATCTTACTACTTTGGCTCAAAGGAGAAATTAATTGAGGCCATCTTCCTGAAAAGGATCATCGCCTGGAAAATGACGCTAACCGAAACGCTTAGTAATAACGGACGTTCATATATTGAAAGATTTGATGCATTAGTGGAAACGTATGTGGCCCGTGTCATGGGCAATCCCTGCTTCAATCTGATGATGATAAGGGCGCAGATCCAGGAAGACATTGCAGTGAACGAACTTATTCACGAAAATAAAAAGGAAGTATACGAGGTGATCAAGTCCTTCATTAATGAAGGACAGGAAAACGGGGTATTTAACGGCGATGTGGATATTATGATGATGGTGGTTACCCTTGTTGGTACGACTAATCATATAATGTCTACCAGGCACCATTTCCAGCGCATGAGCAATTTAGAGCATCTTACAGATAGCCAACTTCAGGAATATCTGATCAGTCATACAAGCAATCATTTGAAAAATTTGTTTAAAGCCATTCTAATCCATGAAGCTTAATAGCACATACAGGCGATTATGGTCTCTGACAGTGTGCGCACTACTGCTGACTTTACCATATCTCAGCAGCCAGGCGCAGGACAAGAAGAGCCTGTCTTTGAAAGAAGCCATAACGCTTAGTATACAAAACAGTAAAGAACTCAAACTCAGCAAAACCAAAATTGATGCAGCACTGGCATCAGTTAAGACCGCCAACAATTCGCAATTACCGGACGTAAGTGTTTCTGCTTCATATCTCCGTATCAACGAGCCGAATGTAGATCTCAAACTAAAGCTGGGCGGTGGTGACAGTTCAGGTGGCGGCTCATCTCCTAAAGTGAATTCAGTGGCTTATGCTATGGCCTCCGTTTCCCTGCCGATCTTTTCCGGATTTATTATCCAGAGCCAGAAGGCGTCAGCAAGATATCTTGCCGAAGCAGCGAAGCTGGATGCTGACAAAGACCGCGAAGCTGTGATCCAGAATACGATCAACGCTTATAGCAATCTTTATAAGGCGCAACAGGCGGTACTACTCGTACAGGAAAACCTGAAGCAACAGCAGCAGCGGGTAGCAGATTTTACCAATCTTGAAAAGAACGGTATTGTGGCTCGTAACGACTTATTAAAGGTACAGCTGCAACAGTCCAATGTAGAGGTTTCACTGCTGGAAGCAGAAAGTAATCTCAAACTGGCCAATATCGCCATGAATTTATTGTTAGGACTGCCGGAAACGACAGAGCTGAGCACCGATACCACCACCTTCGAACAGGTACCCGCCGGAGCAAAAGCTGCTGCGGAATGGGAACAGATAGCCCTGCAGAACCGTAAGGACGCCGCGGCGCTCTCTGCCCGTGAAAGAGCAGCAAACGCAGGCATTAAAGCTGCTAAAGGCGAATATTATCCTTCTGTGGCGCTAACCGGTGGATACGTTGCGCTGTCAGTACCCAATGCCCTGACCGTAACTAATGCACTGAATGCCGGTATCGGCGTAAAATACTCTCCTTCTTCCCTCTGGAAAGCAGGATCAAAAGTGACAGAGGCCAAAGTAAGATTGCAGGAAGTACAGGTAAATGAAGAGCTGCTGGCAGATAATATTCATCTTTCCATCAATAAGGCATATCAGGACTATCTGGTGAATCAGAAGAAGATAGAAGCCTACATGAAAGCAATTGATCAGGCAAGTGAAAATTATAAAATAGTAAAAAACAAACAGGAGAATAACCTGGCTACAACTACAGACCTGCTGGAAGCGGATGTGGCAAATGTACAGGCAAAACTGAACTATGCCTTTGCAAAAGCAGACGCGATAGTTGCTTATACTAAACTACTGGAAACTGCAGGTGTTTTAAATGAAACAGGTACTGAGGCCGGGAAATAATCAATCAGAATTTTAAAAGTATTTAATCATATATATATTATATGGAAACGCAAACAGCTACTAACAATAAAAGTTCCCAGAATGCTCATGAGGCTCCTAAAAAGAGGAACTATCGTTTCATCATCGTTTTGGCAATCCTTGTTATCGGTGGTGGTGCATTCGGTATCTCTAAATATATACATGCCCAGCATCATGAAGAGACCGACAACGCACAGATAGAAGCAAACGTGAGCCCTGTGATACCAAGAGTAACAGGTTATGTGAAAGAGGTGCGGGTAAAAGATAACCAGCGTGTAAAAAAAGGAGATACCCTGGTTATCCTGGATGACAGGGATCTGCAGATAAAAGTAGCGCAGGCAGAAGCTGCATTGGCCGCTGCCCAGGCAAATGTACAGGTAGCAGTTGCCACCACTACGGCAGCCCGCTCAAATATCTCTTCTTCACAGGCAAATATCTCTGCAGTAGACGCGCAGATTGAAGCCGCTAAAGTGAACGTATGGCGTGCTAACCAGGACTACGAACGTTACAGCAACCTGGTTAAGGATCACTCCATTACTCAGCAACAATATGAACAGGCCCTGGCAGCAAAACAAACTGCAGAGCGCCAGTTAAAAGTGCTGGAAGAACAGAAGAAAGTGGCTGCCCGTCAGACAAGTGCTGTATCTACACAAAGTGATGCTACTGCTGAACAGATCAATGCTGCCAAAGCGGTGATCAAAGAACGCCAGGCTGAAGTTGATAACGCAAAACTGGTACTGAGCTATTCTATCATCACTGCTCCCGAAGATGGAGAAGTATCAAAAATATATGTACAGCCAGGACAGCTGGTGCAGGCCGGTCAGTCACTCTTCAGCGTAGTTTTATCCAATGATGTATGGGTTGTAGCCAACTTTAAAGAAACACAGCTCGACAAAATGAAACTGGGACAGAAAGTAAGTGTGCATGTGGATGCCTTCCCCGGTAAATCTATTGAGGGTAAAGTAACTTCCTTCTCTCCTGCTACAGGCGCTCGTTTTGCCTTACTGCCTCCTGATAACGCTTCAGGTAACTTCGTAAAGGTTGTACAGCGTTTGCCGGTGAAGATCGAATTCAATGATCTGAACCAACCTGAAGTAAAACAACTCCGTCCGGGTATGAACGTAGTTGTGGATGTACATCTTGACTAATGTCAGTCACGAATGGCCCCGCTTGGGTGGTGCGGTGAAACATAAATTGGAATTACTTTAAGTCTGGTCTTTTATACAATAGCGTATTTCGTGTCACCAGGCGGGGACATTCGGTAACTGATCTTTATACAATTAATTGATAAACGCGATGCAACAAGAATCATTGGTAGAATATGGAGCCCGGCGGGTGATCATTACAATAACTGCCATCTTTTGCGCCCTGCTGGAGATCGTGGACACGACCATCGTGAACGTGGCATTGAATGATATGCGTGGAAATATGGGAGCCACGCTGAGTGAGATAGGTTGGGTGATCACTGCTTATGCTATCGGTAACGTGATTATTGTGCCGATGACGAGCTGGTTATCACAACAGTTTGGACGTCGTAACTACTTCGCGGTTTCCATTATCATATTTACTATATCCTCCTTCCTTTGCGGAAATGCCACAGCCATGTGGGAGCTCGTGTTATTCCGCTTTATACAGGGGTTGGGTGGTGGAGCCCTGCTGGTAACTTCACAAACCATTATTACTGAAAGCTATCCGCCGGAAAAAAGAGGGATGGCGCAGGCGATCTACGGTTTGGGTGTGATCATCGGCCCTACACTGGGTCCTCCTTTAGGTGGTTATATAGTAGATAATTATTCCTGGCCTTACATTTTTTATATAAACATTCCTATTGGTGTAATAGCAACCCTGCTTACACTACAATTCGTGAGAAGCCCGAAATATGGTGAAAAGAAATCAGCGAGTGAGATCGACTGGTTCGGAATCGGACTCCTGGCCATAGGAGTTGGATCACTTCAGTACGTTTTGGAACGTGGGCAGGAAGATGACTGGTTCAATGACTCGACAATATTGGTATTAGGAATTGCAGCAGTACTGGGCTTCTTCTTCTTTATCTGGAGGGAACTGTCATATAAGAATCCGATTGTGGAACTGAGGGTGCTTGGAAATGGAAATCTCAGGGTAGGTACAATACTATCGTTCCTGATGGGCTTCGGGTTATATGGATCTACCTTCATTATTCCTCTTTACACACAGAGTACACTAGGTTGGACAGCTACACAGTCAGGTATGTTGATGATACCTGCAGCCCTGACCACCGCGTTTATGATGCCCTTTATAGGTAAAATGCTGGAAAGAGGTATACCGCAACAGTATCTGGTGGCATTGGGAATGTTCCTGTTCTTTGTCTTCTGTTTTTGGGGATATAAGATCATTACACCGGATACAGGATCAGAAGCCTTTTTCTGGATGCTTATAGTAAGAGGGGTTGGGATGGGTATGCTGTTCATTCCTATTACAACACTTTCATTGTCTACGCTGAAAGGTCAGCAGATAGGACAAGGTGCGGCATTCACAGGTATGATGCGTCAGTTGGGTGGTTCTTTTGGTGTGGCGCTGATCACAACATTCGTATCCCGCCGTAATGAACTGCATCGTGTGGACCTGGTGAGCAAGCTGGATACTAATAATCCTGATGTAATGAACAGGGTATCCGGAATGACAGCCAACTTTGCTTCAAAAGGAATGGATACAAAGAGAGCCCTCGGAAGCGCTTACCAGGCAATGGAATATAGCGTCATGAAGCAGTCTGTGGTGATGTCGTATATGGACGTATTCCTGTACCTGGGCTTGATGTTCCTGATCTGCGTACCGTTTGTACTTATGGTAAAGGGCACGAAGAAAACAAAACTGGATCCAAGTGCTATGCACTAAAAGATATTAAAGATATGTTACTAACAGTGTAACAGTTGTAGGTTTAGGTAATGAGCCGGAATAATCTTATTCCGGCTTTTATTTTTTCTGATATCGGTCCAACGCGCCTTGTTTTTCCGCCATCTTTGCTTCTTCTCTCAGACTTTTCAGGATTAAATTGGATCAGGGTGTTCACAGCGTTTAAAATGCTACAGCAGGCGCAACACGCCCGGTAGGAAAGAACCAAACCCCGGCCTGGAAAGGCCCCGGGTACTATATTCCCTCAAATTAATCCATACCGGTACAAGTCATGGAATAGATGACCGGTAAGCACTTAATAATCATAAAAACTGGAAAATTGCCCGATGATCGTTTTGGTAGTTATTCACAACATATAGCAGTTAATTTCTATGCCTGTAGCGGACTTCAGTAGTGCTGTACTAATAAAGTATGATAAAATTATGGTAAAAAAGTTTATAAATGATGCGCTTATGTAATAATTATCAATATGATACATTCTATTTCAATACAGAATATTACTGACACTTAAGTGCGCAGTTATTCACATTTCCATAGCTTCCCTTAAATGTGGAAAACTATCCACGCGAAAAATCAAGCTGATAGTAACTTTGCCTCACGGACGCCATGGCATTTTGTTTGCCCCCTGAACAGTAGGACTTAACCAAAAAAACGGACAAAAAGATCAATTAATTCGAGAAGAATAACGGATCCCAAAACGTACCCTTTATGAAGAGAATTGCATTCGCCTTTGGGCTTTTAGGAACAGTGCTGGCTGTTTTAGCCCAGTACGCTATTATTAACGACTGGACCTTGTTCCGGTTATTTCACACGCTCGGTTTTATAGGATATATACTGATCATCAGTGCCGCAGCATCTCTCTCCCTGTTATTCATTCATGAACTATCAAGAGAGGAAAAAATGCGTATCCGGAATAAGAGCTTTGAATAGAATATCTTTACATGCTAATTTGTGAACTATGGACGGTCTGGACGAACCATTTATACTAAAGTTTGAGTTTAAGGAGAAGCCCCACATCCTGGAAGTACGCCCATGGATACAGCAATATAAGATCAGCTACAAAGTAACTGTCGAAGAGTGTGAGATCACCTTTGAAGAGGATGAAGAAGGACAACTGCGGGCTATCGGCGACAAGCATGTACATGCAGGGCATAGTATTGACCCGCAGCTGCTGGAAGACATTGCCCGCAGGATACAGGAAACTGTAAGCGGTGAGTAGCTTTAGTCCTGATTAGCCTCATCGATCAGGGACTGCTCATCCCATCCCTGTGCTGAAGGATTCCATTTGGTTACCCTTTCATTGGACATCAGTTTTTCAAGTTCTTCAATACGCGCCTTGACCGTATTGATGTAGAGCTTTTTGTCATTTCTGATGGCAGACAGGCCTTTCAGTGCTTTTTCATCCTGCTTCCGGAATGTGCTGATATTACGATGTGCATGATAAGCCCTTATACCGAGCATCTGAAGCGCATCCGCGCCCATACGTAGTGAAGTATCCAGCGTTTCACGATAGATGTGTAATACGCCCAGGTCCATCAGTTCATAGGTATCGGGGATATGCTCCGCTTTTACCAGCATCTGCAGGTGAGGGAAGTGTTTACGTACCATTTTTACCACATCAAGTGTTTGCTCAACGGTATCCATGGCAACGATAATGATCTTTGCATCAGCAGCACCGGCGGCCTCCAGGAGATCGCGCCGGGAGGCGTCGCCATAATACACCTTGACACCCAGGTTTTGCAGTGCATCTACCCTGTCTGAATCAAGGTCCAGGATGGTAGCCTTTACTCCGTTCACCCGGAGGAAACGTCCCACAATGTTTCCAAAACGCCCAAACCCGGCAATGATGATTGGATGTTTCTCCTGGATCTCGTCTGCTTCACGGGTATTGGTTTCAGGGCTGGCCTGGTTGAACCGTGGCTGAATAAGGCGTTCGTATATTAGAAGCAGTAAGGGCGTCAGGGCCATGCTGAGCGCTACTACCGCTGTCATAATACTCACCATCCGGGGAGGGAGGATATTATTCTGTTGGGTAAAGGCCAGCAAAACAAACGCAAACTCTCCTATCTGGGAAAGCGCCATACCAAAGAGCAGGTTCTGCTCCATACTGATTCGGAATGCCTTGCCTAATCCCAGGAGTATGATCATTTTCAGGATCATTAACGATACAACCAGGCCCAGTATTACCCATGGCATAGACATTACCAGCTTAAAGTCAATAGAGGCTCCTACTGCCATGAAGAACAGGCCTAACAGCAGGCCTTTAAACGGTTCTATATCGCTTTCCAGTTCATGCTTGTATTCACTGTTAGCTAATACCACTCCTCCCAGGAACGCACCTAACGCAGGACTTAATCCCACGAGGCTCATAAGTACTGATATGGCTACAACAAGAAGTAATGCGAAAGCTGTGAACAATTCCCTTACACGTGTTCTTGCCACTACCCTCAACAAGGGGCGGACCAAATATTGCCCTGCCACAATGATCACTACTACAGCGGCAAGTACTACCAGGGTCTGCATCCAGGCAGGCAGATTATCTCTGAGTGATGAAGTATGGTCTGCAGCGCTGTTTGAATCAGGACCTGCCAGCAAGGGAAAGATCGCCAGCATCGGAATGACTGCGATATCCTGGAAAAGCAGTACTGAAAAAGCACTCTGACCTGCCGCCGACGATAACTGTCCTTTCTCTTTGAGACTTTGCAACACAATTGCCGTAGATGACAGAGACAGTGTCATTCCTAATGCCAGTGAGGCATTCAGGGGCTGACCAAGTAACAGGGCCAGTCCGGCAATTGCAGCTGTTGAGATCAGCACCTGTAATCCGCCAAGGCCCAGGATAGGCGCCCGCATATTCCACAATAAAGCGGGTTCCAGTTCAATGCCGATGAGGAACAACATCATCACCACGCCAAATTCCGCAAAGTGCATAATGTCCTGTCCCTCCTGTCCGATAAAGCCCAGGAGAGATGGACCTATTACAATGCCAGCCAGCAGGTAGCCCAGCACGGAGCCTAAGCCGAGTTTTTTGGCTATCGGGATGAAGATCACCGCAGCAGCCAGGTATATCATTGCTATAAAGAAGTAAGAATGTTCCATGTCATTGAATTTTTAATTGTCCGTCCCGTAGCCCTTCCAGCATTTTTTTATAAGCAACCGCCTGCTCCAGGATTCCCGTGTAGGAAAGCCGGTGCGTACCGTAAATAACAAAAGGGTCCAGGTACTGCATATTGCAAAGCACTGCCGTTTGCCTGAATGGCAAAAGGAAATCATGGATGGTATAATGATGCCAACCCTCTTTGCTATATGTTGATTCCTGTGCGCCGGCAGAAATGACATTACCGGCCATTTTTCCCCGCAATGCAGTGCCTGTACGTCCATAGGCCCAACCGTGTTCAAGAACGAGGTCCTGCCACTGTTTGATCATTGCAGGAGCGCTGTACCAGTAAAAAGGGTGCTGGAACAATATAATGTCGTGCTGGAGGAGCAGCGATTGCTCATGCCTTACGTCAATATTCAAATCGGGATATACCTCGTAAAGGTCATGCAGGGTCACTCCCGGCATGCCGCGTATGGCAGTTAGTAACTGTGAATGCACCCTGGATTTTTCAAATGCAGGATGCGCGAATAAGATCAGAATTTTGGCCATAAACCGGATTAAATTTCAAGCATGATCTGACGGATGAAGATCATGAATACTCCTGCAATAATAATCTATATTGATTAAGTATGCCTGATTTGGAGACAAAGCCAACCAGCTTGCCTTCATGAGTGACCGGAAGATTCCAGGTATGTACCTCATCAAATTTATTGATCACGTCTGCTACGTTATCATGGATATCAATGACCGCAAGCGGCGGCTTCATTAATTGTCTGATGGTTATTGTATCATACAGGGAAGGGTTGAACATGATCTGTCGTATATCATCGAGGGAAATGATACCTTCCAGCTGTTCGTCGGAGCCAGACACGCCAATTACGTTGCGATGACCCTGTTTTACGAGTTCGATCAGCTGCCTGAGTGTTTCATCGGAAGATATGCGCTGAAAGTCTTTTTCCACTAATTCCTCCAGTTTCAGCAGGGACAAAATATTCTTGTCATGCGCTCTCGTAAAGATCTTTCCTTTATCCGCCAGATGTTTTAGCTCAGGAGAGATTGGAGAAAACCATTTCGCCAGCAGGAATGATGTAGTAGATACGATCATCAGCGGGATGAAAAGGTCATATCCGGAGCTGGCTTCGGCAATGAGGAAAATAGCCGTCAGCGGTGCATACATTACGCCGCTCATAACACCTGCCATTCCCACTATCACCAGATTGGTAAAGGGAACATTATTAAATCCCAGGTGAGTGCACAGCAACGCGAAGAAGTATCCAAGAAATCCACCTGCGAAAAGAGAAGGAGCGAAATTACCGCCATTACCACCACTATGAATGGTAAAGGCAGTCGCAAATACTTTCAGCAGGCAGATGCATCCGGTGAACAACAACAATATCCAGCTTTGTGCAGGAATATACCTGAAAAAACTATTTTGAATGATCTCGTCGGAATAGCCTCCTGCCAGTAATTTTACGCTGGTATATCCTTCCCCGAATAAAGGCGGCATCAACACGCATAAAACGGATACTATCAGGCCTCCCAAAATAGCCTTCTGCAGGGCAGACCATTTCAGACCTTTAATGAAATGTTCAACGCGCTGAGATATGACAATAAAGTAACGCGCATAAAATGCAGATAGCAATCCCAATCCAATATAGTAGGGAACATTATAATAATTGAATGGCTGCCTGGTTTCAAAATGAAATAGTACTTCTTCCTGGAGAATGATCTTTGATAATAAGCTACCGCAAACGGCGGCTAATATCAGCGGGATGAAATCGGAGAAAACAACGCCTGTCAACAGTATCTCAAAGGCAAACATCACGCCTGCAATTGGCGCGTTGAAGGCAGCAGCAATACCGGCAGTGGCGCCGGCTGCCAATAAGAGCGTTCTTTCCTTATATCCCAGGTTATAGTTGCGAGCATAATTACTGCCAATAGCGGCGCCCGTCACTGCAATAGGACTTTCCAATCCGGCAGAACCTCCCAGTCCTACCGTAATAGCGCTTTGCATGATCTGCGAATACATTTTTACCGGCGGAATAAGACTGGAATTCTGTGCAATTTCATAGAGAATAAGACCAATACCCTTTCTGGACTGCCCTTTGAACCCCCAGACAACCAACACTGTTGTGAGCACAATACCCAGGAATGGAAAGAGAATATAAAAAATGATCTGTGTGCTGAAATGTACCTTATGAGTGATGAAATAATGTATATAATGTACAAGCACTTTCAGCACCACTCCCGCCATTCCGGCTCCAAGGCCAACAAGGATACCTGATAATATCAGGAACTGGCTTCTGCTCAATACCTTATGCAGCCAGTGGATAATGATCTCATAGCTTCTGACCTTTCTCAAACTATACCGCTCAAAATCGCGCTTAAACCTGAAGAAAGAGTGATATTTCTTTATCGTCTTGAATTGGCTCATTACTAATGCTTTCTTTGTATCATAATTCAATCAATGCATAAACCTTGTCGTTCATATACTTGCCTCCCGGGTGACGGGCAGTATAGTCAAGGTTTATCCAGTATTCGCCTTTCATCTCGTGGTAGTGGATCTCCTTCACAGGAGGTTGCGGAAACAAAGTAACAATGGCCTGTTTTATAACTTCAAAGTCCTCTTTACTGCCGCAATAAAGTTCCGGATAGGCGTGTCCCTGTATAAGTACAATACGGCAGCGGGCACCAATAGATTGCAGGCAGGAAGCCATCAGTATAGAGTGGTCATCGCAGTCACCCCCCAAGCCATTCTGGATGGTTTCCATGGGAGTAGCGAAATATTCATCACGATGGGTGTCAGGCACATATTTGAAATGCCTGTTGATATAATGGAACAATGCGAGATAGCGGGATACCTTCCCGTATTTTGGAAAATATTCATCAAAATCTTTCACAGAATGGGCAACAGAAAAATTGCGAACCAGTGAGTCTTTATAGTTAACCTTGTCCCGTATGCCCCTTACTGTTTTATCACGATAAGTTTCCACACGTCTGGGGTAAAGGCTGAGAATGTCGAACTGTTTATTGTTCTTGGCGCCCCAGTTACCCTGTACCATACCCTTATAATCGTTCAGAACATTGGTAAAGGAATAGTTGTCTGTAAAATAATTGATAAACAATACACTGCAAACAAGCACAAAGGCCGGGATGATCAACGGTTTAAAGATCCATAATAGCAAACGCGTGAACAGGAAGGCGATCAGCACTGCCACAAACATATCCATATGCCAGCCTTGTACAACTAATGGAGGTATATACCGGTTAAGGTAAGGCGCCAATGGTATAATGGTCAACAGGCTCAGCAGGTTGAGCAGAAATTGTTGGAATGTAGTGTATTTACTTTCATCAATGGCCATTATGATATGCAATAACGCAAAATTATGCCAGATGCATTGCAAAAAAATGTGTTTTCGCTTTAAAAGGAGAACTTTTTATGGCTGAATTTCTTTATAAATTACTGATTTATAGCTGATTGGTTTTTGAGACAGTGACAAGTACCCTTTCAAAATGTTTAAATGAAGTACTTTTATTGATGAGCGACATTTGCTGCTGGGCCTGATTATATTGTTTATCAAAGCGAACCTGCGAATACATTTTGCTAAGTTGTTTAAAGCCTGTCAGTAGTAATAATTTAAGGTCCATCTTCTGTGAAATTTCAACAGCTGCTTCCGCTATACGGATGGCCCGGTTCAATTCCTTTTCCTTGAAATAGATTTCTGCCAGGATCATCTTTTGCAGCACTTCAATATGGCGCCCACTGGTAAAATCAAATGGATAAGCCTTTAGCAGCTTGTCTGCGTGCTGGCATATTTTGTTTGCCGGAGCCAGGTTGTCAAGTCCCAGACAGGCGAGTGCCTGCCAGCATAATAGTACCAGCCGCAATGAATTGGTTCGTTGATATACAAGCGCGGGAAAGCATTCAAATATTCGCTTTGTATAATTGAGCATATGTGTGTTATCATTCAGGAGGGCGAAGGCCATACCAGTCATCCTGAATACCATTTCCTGTGCAACGGTGGGCGCATGCCTGGTACTACCCGTTAAATAACGTGGGTAATTATAGATCTTATCTTTTATGCTCTCATTGATGATCCCGAATTTCAGGTACTCATATACAAAAAGATAGAGATCGTAAGGAGATACCCATACTTCATCGTCAACGGTTTCACGGGAAATGAGTTTTTTAATATTGCTCAGTTCCAGTTCGCATTGTTCCGCATCCAGCTGCAATAATGATAAGGAGAAAAGGATACCCCGTATCTTCAGTTTATCGTCAGGCATTTCTGAAAGGTCAAGAAGGGCATTGAGCACCCGCTTTTTACCGAAATGCAGGAAATTGTCATTAATGAAGCGGCTCAACGGGTTTTTGCGGAAATATCCCTGGGGAAATATGCTGCTCAGTAAGGCAGGCTTTTCGCTTTCAGGTTGATAATGGATAGCGAGATATTCCAGCAGGTAGGATTTTTCCATGGTACTCAGGGTCAGCGAAAAGATCTTATGGATCGCTTCCGGTTGTTCGTTATTGATGGCATAACGCAACAACCATTTAAATATACCTACCCGGTATGAAGAAGAAGGCAATTGTTTGGCGATCTTTTGCAGCATATGTTCATCAATCCGGTCGTTGGCCTGTTTGATATAATGCATGGCCGAAAAATACTCCAGCAGGAACTGATGAGCAAAGCGCACTTTAACAAGGAACATTACTTCCTGGCTGAGGTTCTCTTCTACCAGGATATTATCCGCCAGCAGTTCCTTATATGCCGGGAAAAGGTCGGCATTTTTATTCAGCAGCAGGTTTTTGTCTGTGTATTGTCCTGCCTTGCCAAGATCCAGCAGCCAAAGCATTTTTTCAATGATCCTGACCTTGAAAGTATTAGTGGGCGAATTGAAAACTTTGATCTGCACAAACTTTGAGATCATCTCAAAGAGGCTGAGGTGTTCGCTGACGAAATGTTGCCCCGGACCCGTATTCAGTTGACAGAATAGCTGCAGGTAGTAAGGGTAGCGTAGTTTTTGCAGGAAACCTTCGCTGAAGGTACGTACAGTGGCCGGATCGATACGGTGATTGTATAATACTGATTTTACTTCCTGTTCTGTTAGAGAGGGCAGGTTAATACTGGTTTCCTCGTCCATTTCCGGTCCCAGATACCAGTATCTTCTGAAGGCCGGATACTGGAGTGAGTGCTGGAAAATATCAGACCAGGTGCTGCTGCGTATAGAAAGGATCACTTTTACCCAGGGGAACAGATCGTTCGAGTATACGAATTCTTCCAGTTTGGTATATAGCAGCTTCAGTTTATCTCCGGCGATAGTGATTTCATCAAACCCGTCTATTATTAAGATGAGCCTTCCACGTATCTTATCAAAATGGGAAGCGAAATATTCCCTGAAATTCTCTCCTGCACCCAGGTTTAACTGATTATCCAGCCAGGTGGCCAGTGAAAATCCACGCAGCAACAGGCTACCGGCAGCATGTGCATGAATAAACCAGCAGATGTCCTTTTTAAATTTGGCGTCTTTGCTGAACCAGAAGTGTTCTGCCATGTGCACCAGGGTAACTGATTTACCCCAGCCGGAAGGCGCTATCAGCGCAGTTGCGGCATAGTCGCTTTCCAGGAAACGTTCAATATGCGCAAAGCAGGATGGACGGGGAACTGTCAGGTTAAAGGGAATGCCTGACCTGTTCTTTAAGGTGAGTATCGTATAATGAGAAATAGTGACGGCCTTGTTCTTTAATTCCAGCCATTTGCTGTCGTTCAGTTCATTACCATCTGTCTGAACATAATGTTGGGCCTGAAAATCATCCCAATCCCTGTAATTACAATATTGGGCCAGCGTATTGAGTGTATACCGCGAAAAACTGTGCTTGGTCGTGGCAAAACCAAAAACCCTTTTGAGGGTAGTTTCACTGACTGCCTTTGTGGTTTCATCCCTTATGTGATCAGAAAGACGCTTGCAATCACTGGGGGTGATGGTATCTGCGCCAAACTTACGGGATACTTCATTCTGTAATGTTATGATAAAGTCATAGGAGAGATCTATCATACGGGGACAAGGTAATGGATTTTGAGTAAATGGATTTTTGGTTATTCTGAAGTAAACTTACGTATCCATTTTTAATTCAGATTTATTCATATAAAAATGGTTGAAATGAATAAAATAAATTAGAATGAATGATATATACTAGAGCTTGATTACTACCACAAATGTATGGTTATCAGTGGTTATTCAGCCTCTTTGATTCTTTTGAAAGAAATTATCAGATTATAAAACTGTTTAATTTAACCAGCGCTGCTGACCAATATTTAGTAAAGTTAATGGTTAGTACTCCGAACTAAAAAAGCGAATGTTCTATAATTTTTTCAGGAAGAAGCCGTTTAAAATAAAACCTCCATTTTCCCCCAAAAAGAAATAATCCTACTATAACGATATTTCCCAGACTTCATAAGGTGTGAATGAAATGAACACTCAATTTACGTGTAATGAACGAAATGAACAGCCTCTTCTATACTGAATAAAAAGACCTTCTTTTAAACCATTCTATCAGCCTATTTTCGCCCCGTTCTTTTTAACTGTTACTCAACATAAGGACCTCCCGGGCGTATTCAGGTATTTCAACCTGGCGACTTCCTATCCTTATTCCCTGAGCCTCATAGCCCCTGCCCCTAAGAGTTATAGAAAACCGTGGCATATGCTTTTTGCGTCTTAAAAAATACGCGCTTTATAACCCGAACTAATTGAATACTAAGACTATGTATTTTAAAGCTACCCTGAAAAGCCCCATGAGAGCTTTTATGCTTGTTTTCATTTATCTCGTCTGGCTGGTTGGGTTACCGTTGGGTGAAACATCCGCAAAGGACCTCCCCCTAACGAATGCAACCAATTCAGCAATCTGGCTGAATAACTATCTTTCTCATCATCCTCATTCCCCATTATTGAGCAGCGCCTGGCGCACTGAGGGCCGTTATTTTGCCGATGGTCCTTTGTGGAGTTATGCCGGTAGTCAGTCGTCCGTTACTTTCGGTGTGGCCTGTGCGCTATGCCGGGTGGATGATGGCGCTAATGCTATTGATGCGAACCGGAATACGGCGGCAACACTCGTGCTGCCTGTCGGCGCGGTGGGTGGTGTAGGGCTCAAACTTCAATTCTCCGGGACCTACCAGGCTGGAGATCAGGTGGCACTTGATCTCGAGATCCCTGATCAGTTCTATTCAAACCAACTTCTTTCGGCAGTCTCCGTAAATACTTTTAGAGGAGGTGTATCCAATAATGACGCGATATCGCTGAATAGTGAACTGGTCAGAATAAGTGTATTGGGCGCCGGACTGGGAAGTACTCCAAAGTTCCGGGTGATCGTTCCTGTTACACACGATTTCGATGAAGTACAGGTCAGCCTTTCCGCTTTGATCGCCGGGTTCGGATCTTTACGGGTGTATGAAGCGACAGCATTCATCCCTGTAACTGTTAATCCGGCGGCTCCCATTGTCAATTCCGGCGGAATCGTTACTTTCTCACCTTCCATCAGGATCCCCGGGGCTACCTTCAACTGGTATACTGCTCCCGAAGGTGGGACTTCCATATTTAACAGCGCCGGCTTTACAACGCCGCCTTTAAATCGTACCACCACTTACTATGTGACAGCTACCAATCCGGCAGATGGACTCGTAAGTTCCGTTCGTTCCCCTGTTACTGTCAGGGTGAGTGGCGGCGCCGGGCCCATATGGACATTTGCTGACCAGGAGGAAAGTCCGCTGACAGCGGGTATCGCATGTGCACTATGTTATGTCAATAATCCCGACAAAGCAGTTGACGGAGATACCACTACTGCTTCAACGCTTTCATTACCAGTGGGGGCCTTGACTTCAGTAGGGCAACTGCTTCGGTTTCCGGGCGACTATAAAGCGGGCGACCGCATTGTGATGGATCTGGAAATACCAGGTCAGTTGGTGTCTGCTGCTGCATTGGCAGCCATTCAGATACAGACATTCAACAACGATATTGCTAATAATGACATTACAAACCTGGGTGCCGGCATTATTCGCGTGGACGCCCTCGGGCTGGGCATAAGCGGTAAAACCAAGTTCCGTGTAACGGTTCCTGTCGCCAAAGATTTTGATGCTGCCCAGATAAGCCTGTCTACGGCATTTGCCGCCTTCGGCGTACTAAATGTATATGAAGCTGCAGCTATTATCCCTGTTACGGTTACTCCTGCTGCGCCAACAATCACAGCGGGAACCAATGTAACATTAACTGCCGCTACAGGCGCGCGTATATCAGCACCTGTTTACAGATGGTATACAACACCTACAGGTGGAACACCTGTAGCCATTGGCAGCGACTTCCCTACTCCTCTGCTGAGTCGTACCACTACTTACTATGCGGAAGCATATAGCCCTGCAGCTAACCTCAGCAGCTATGTGCGCACGCCTGTTACGGTAAAAGTGGCTGGAGGCCCCGGCACTATCTGGAGTTACGGTCAGGAACAGCAAAGTCCGATTACAGGAGGCATAGCCTGCGCAGCATGTTCCGTAACTACTCCCGGTCTGGCGGTAGATGGCGATACAACTACTTCTGCTATACTCACAGTTCCGCTGGGTGTTGCCGGTACCGTAGGGCAACTAGTAAAACTGCCAGGTGTTTATCAGGCGGGAGACAGTATCATACTGTTCCTGGAAGCTCCTGCTGAAGACCTTGCAGGTGTGGTGCTGCCAGGAGTGAAGGTGACAACTTTTAACAACAGCATTGCTGGCCCGGCGGTATCCAATAATGACGGCCTGACGCTCGATGCATCGGTAGTAAAGCTACAGCTGCTGGGAATAGGCTTGAACAATGCCCGTAAGTTCCGCGTAGCTGTTCCTGCCACAAAAACATTTGACGGTGTACAGGTTGATTTTGGCGGCCTGGTGGGCGTATCCGGTTCACTGAAGTTGTATGAGGTAGCGGCAATGATCCCGGTAACTGTATTACCGCAGCCGGCTAAGACAGCTTATAATACCCCGATCACTTTAACGCCTACCATCCGCCTCTCCAATCCGGTGTTCCATTGGTATACTGCTCCGCAGGGAGGAGCTCCTGTGTTTACCGGTTCCGGTCCTTTTACGACCCCTTCTCTTATCCGTAATACTACCTACTATGTAGAGGCAGAAGATCCTGCCGGTACGACAAGCCTGGTAAGGACTGCGGTACCTGTGACCATTGGTGGCGGTACCGGTCCGCTATGGACATTTGGCACGGGGCAGCAGGCTCCCGTTACAAGCGGCGTGGCCTGTGCCCTGTGTAACGTACAGAACCCGGCATTTGCGTCAGATGGAGATACTACCACTGCTTCCCATTTATCACTGCCTTTGGGTGTTGCAGCCACATTAGGGCAAAAGATCTCCTTTCCGGGTACATATCATAGTGGAGACAGCATTATTCTGATCCTTGGCGCTGAAGCTGATATCCTGGCAGATGCCGCTCTCCTGGGAAGTATTGGCGTAAGCACTTCCCTGAACAATGTAAACAACAATGACAAGCAGTTATTGAATGGTGCCCTGTTGGATATTGATCTCCTCCAGGGAATAAATGGTATCAAAAGGTTCCGGGTAGCCATACCTGTATCACACACCTTTGATGGCGCACAGATAGATATCGGTAGCCTGCTTGGCGCAAATAATTCATTGTATATCTATGAGGCCATAGCAATGACGCCGGTGACGGTTGCACCAAGTCCTGCCGCTGTCAACACAGGACAAACCGCTACACTCAATGCTACATTACCCGGTATACCCGGTGCTATCTTCAACTGGTATGAAACGCCGGAGGGAAGTTCGCCAATATATACAGGCAGCAGTTTTAAAACACCGCCGTTGTTTCAGCATAAAACCTATTATGTCGAAGCCATTTCTCCTGCCGATGGTCTGATCAGCATCAGGAGAACAGCTGTAGATGTAAATGTGAATAATGCCAGTGGTAATGGTCAGTTAAGTTGCAGCGGTTCGCAGACACAGAGCAATGGCACAGGAGGCGTTTGTTTGTTATGTACAGTAGATAATCCAGGGCTGGCGGTAGATAATGATCCCGCAACGGCATCTAAGATACGTCTGACCTTAGGGGCACTGGGAAATGTTTATCAGGACCTGGTATTCCCTGTTGCTGGTAAAGCCGGAGATACGGTACGTTTGGGCCTTGGCACCTCTACAGGCTTACTTGACCTGGCGGTGCTGGGAGGTATCAGCGTGGGGCTGGGGAATGGAACAAGACCGGCAAACGCTGAAATGGGTGCCTTGCAAAGTGATCTGCTGACAGTACGTCTGTTGAATGGAGTACAACAAAGCGCTTACACTTTCGTTGCAAATAAAAATTTCGACAGGGTAGAAATCCGTCTGAGCGCTTTGGTAGGGGCTATTACTGAACTGAACCTGTATTATGCTCAGGTGGTTACCCCTGTTGCGCAGGTGGCTGCGGGAAACGTATTTACCTGCAGCGGAAGCCCTGTGGTACTAAGCGCTACCGGACCAGCCGGTTATACCCTGCGTTGGTACACTTCTTATACTGGTGGGGCTCCGGTTGGTTATGGTGCGTCATTTACCACGCCTGCCATTACAAAAGATACCACCTATTTCGTAGAAGCTGCCGGTGCTGATAGCTGTGGCAGTGAAAGACGTATGCCGGTACAGGTGAAAACAGGTCTGCCAGGAGTGGTGGTGACGCCATCTTCTGCCGCTGTAGCGGAAGGTACTACGCCTACATTTAATGTTGTTGCCCCTGATCCGGAGTACATTTATAACTGGTACAATGTGCCAGCCGGTGGTACTCCCGTGTTTGTTGGAACACAGTTCACCACACCTCCCGTAACGGCCAATGCGACCTATTATGCAGAAGCTGTATTGAAGGGAAATGCCAGCTGCAAAAGCCTGCGCACGCCGGTGGCTGTTACGCTTAATGGTGATGGTGGGCCGGCTACCCCTGGTGATATCGACTGTGGTGGTGCAACCGGTCAGCAAACCGCAGCAAGCGGCATCTGTATAGGTTGTTTTGTAGAAAAACAGGATTCAGCGGTTGATAACAGTACCCAAACTGCATCTGTTATGCATACGGTGCTGGGGGTAGGCGCAAGCATACAGCAATCGCTCATCTTCCCTGCTGCAGGTGTAAAAGGCGACAGCGTACGTATTAAGCTGGGCTTTGTTACGGCGTTAGCAGATCTGGGATTATTGAGCGGTATCCAGATCTCTTCTTCTAACAATGCCACTGTCAATAACGATGGCGTAACCCTGAGCCCCGGCCTGTTGAATCTGCGGTTGTTGAATGGCAACAGGGACCTTATTTACACTTTCGCCCCCGGTGCTGCGTTCGACAGGGTTAATGTTAAATTGAGTGGTCTGGCTACAGCACTTACTACATTGAAAGTCTATTCCGCGCAGATCTTTGCAGGTACGCCTACAGTGGAAAAAGACACCGTTTACATCTGTCAGGGTGGTACAGCCACATTGCGGGCTACAGGACCTGGTACTTCCTTCCGTTGGTATAATCAGCCTGTCGGAGGCACGGTGCTGGCTTCAGGTGCCACATACCAGGTAAGTGATGTGACCAATGCTATCTATTATGTAGAAGCGCTTTCATCTTCAGGTTGTGTGAATCCGGCAAGGAAGGCCGTATACGTGATCGTTGGCTTACCACAGCCATTGGTAACACCATCTGTGAGCACGATCGATGCAGGTCAGACAGTTACTTTCACAGTCAATGGTCCCAATCCTGCATATCAATATAACTGGTACAATGCACCGGCTGGCGGCACCCTGCTTAAGGCCAATTCCACCAGCTACACAACGCCGGCATTGTCTGCTGCCGCAGTTTATTATGTAGAAGTAAGAGATCCGGTGAATAACTGCACCAGTCCTACCCGTACTGCGGTGCGTGTAGATATTAATATGCCTGACGAGCCGACGCCATGTAGTTATGCTACACAACAGGTAAGCCCTGTTATTGCAGGCATCTGTCTGTTATGTTCAGTAGCTGACCCGGCGCTGGCGGTAGACCAGAATGCAAATTCCGCATCGACGATCACTTCTACCCTGAGTGCGGTAGGCTATGTAGGCCAGCTGTTAAGGTTTAACAATACCTATCCTGCGGGCGACAGTGTTACACTCGACCTGGAAATTCCGGGCCAGTTGGCAGATGCGGCGTTGCTGGGAGGTGTGAGGCTGGAAACTTATAATGGAAATACGCCTAATGGCGACGCTATATTCCTGAATAATTCAATAGTGCATTTGACCCTGCTCAACACAGGTAATAAATTCCGCGTAACATTGCCGGTTGCCAAAGCCTTCAATGGCGTATTGGTAAGCATCAATGGTGTAATAGCGGCACTGACCCGTGTGAAGGTATACTTTGCTGCTGTGGTAACATCCAGGCCGCAGGTAGCTACGCCGACGGTAAATGTGTGCAGTGGGAGCGTTGCCACATTAGTTGCGACATCTCCCAATGGCGCTGATCTGGCCTGGTATACCGCCGCCGTTGGAGGTACGCCTTTGCCAGGGAATGGTACTTATGTAACTCCTGCCCTGACAGCTTCCGCTACTTATTATGTAGAAGCCAGCCGATTTGGTTGTGCTAACCCTGTCAGGATACCGGTAAGGGTAAATGTCGGTACAACGCCTGCTGCGCCTACTGCTGCGGGAAGAAGTATCTGTGCCGGTAACCCGGCAGCACTGCTGGCAACAGCGCCGGCGGGAGCTACATTCCGCTGGTATTCTGCCGCTACAGGGGGCACCTTGCTGGCATCCACGGCAAACTATACAACCAATGTCCTGAATGCAGATACTGCTTTTTATGTGGAAGCCGATAATAATGGTTGTAAGAGTGCAACCAGGACAAGAGTGCCTGTAACTGTAAGCGCTGGTCCGGCTAACCTCACGGTGACCCCTCCGGCAACATCTGTGATCAGTGGCCAGGGAGCCATCTTCACTGCTAATGCTACGGGCACAAACGTGATCTATAAGTGGTATAACATGTCCGGGGATTCTATCTATACCGGTGCCGTGTTCAATACCGGTCCGCTGACGGCTACCAGCACCTTCTCTGTAGAGGCAGTAAATGCGGGTGGTTGTAAGAGTGGACCGAGGGTGTCAGTAACAGCCACAGTTGTGCCAGGCAGTAACGACATCCCCTGCGATGCCGCTACCAGCCAGGAGAACGCTGCCAACGGCATCTGTGTTGGTTGTTATGTTGAAAACCCGGGCCTGGCGGTTGATAACAGTACACTCTCAAAATCTACCCTGCATGTAGTACTTGGACTGTTGAACGGATATGTGCAGCAGTCGCTGATCTTCCCGCAGATCAGCGAGCCCGGTGACAGTGCGGTCGTATCACTTTCCTTCGATAATACATTGGCGGATGTTGGCCTGTTGTCTGCTATCGAGATTGGGTCTTACAATGGTGCCGTTTCCAATAATGACTTCATTGCGCTGAATAATCCAATTATAAAACTGACTCTACTGGGCGGTAACAAGCAGGCGCTGGCAGGCTTTAAGCCGAAAGCATTGTTTGACAGGCTTGTGATACGTCTCAGATCAGGTGCGGCTTCCGCACTGAGTGCTGTGAACGTACATTTCGCAAGCCGTGTGGTAGGACTGCCAGTGGTGAAAGGTGATACAGTATGTACCGGTCATCATGCTACACTGACTGCAAGTGGTCCGGCGAATGTATCTTTCCGCTGGTATACTACAGCAACAGGCGGCGCCGCTGTTTCCACAGGTACAAGTTATCAGACGCCGGCATTGACAGCGAATACTACTTACTATGTAGAGGCTGTGAAAGCAAGTCTCAACTGTCCTAACCCGCAGCGTGTTGCCGTAACGGCAATAGTGGATCCTGTACCGGCGATACCTGTGCTGGATACAACCGCGTTGTCTATCTGCAGCGGCAGCACAGCAACCTTTAATGTGAAACCTGTAGCCGGTGTGATCTATCGCTGGTACACTGCTCCTGCAGGTGGTACATTGCTGTTCACCGGTACTTCTTATAGAACGCCTAATCTGACTGCCACTACGGCTTATTATATCGAGGCCTCCAATACTACAGGCTGTATCAATACAAACCGTAAAATGGTGACGGCCACTATCGTTGGCAGGCCGGGTGCTCCGGCAGTGAGCTCCGGAAATGTGACTATCTGTGCAAACAGCAGTGCGCAGCTGGCGGCTACTTCTGCTACCCCAGGTGCAGTGTTCCGCTGGTATACAACGGCGGCCGGTGGCACTCCGGTATTTGAAGGCGCTTCCTTCCAGACGCCTGTGCTGACAGCTTCTGCCACTTATTATGTAGAAGCGGCTGCAGGGGCTTGCACAAGTGCAGCAAGAACAACGGTGGCTGTTACCGTCAACCCGGTACCTGCCACTCCAACTGTTACAACAGTACCCGTGAACGGTGAAGTGGTCTCTGGCCAGTCGGCAATACTGACTGCAAGTTCTGCAACCCCTGGTGCGGTATATAACTGGTATACCGTGGCAACAGGTGGTAGCCCCGTATTTACCGGGCCCATATTTACAACGCCGGCCCTGACCAGCGGCATCACTTACTATGTTGAAGCTGTTGCCGGCGCTTGTCCGGGTGCACGTACTGCCGTACCGTTAACGGTAACTGTAGTGCCAAATACTACCTGTGATTTTGCAAATGCACAATCAAACAGCACTACAGCTATTTGTGCGCTTTGCTCGGTAGTAGATGCACAGAATACAACAGATGCAGATGTCAATAACTATTCTATTCTTTCTGTGCCATTGGCCGCCGGTGGTGGTAGTGTACAGCAAAGTCTCATCTTCCCGGGAGTGGCAGCTGCCGGCGATAGTGTGCGGATCGTGATGGAACTGCCCGCCCAGTTGGTAGATGCAAGTTTACTGAGTTCACTGGAAGTCTCCAGCTTCAATGGAGCAACAGCAAATAACGATGCGCTGTTACTGAACAGTGCTAACGTGAGCATCCGCCTGGTGAGCGGTAGCGACAAATTCACCGTAGCCTTTGCTCCGGGCGCGGCTTATGACCGTGTGCAGGTTCGTCTGAGAGGTGGTGTTGTAGCAGCTTTGGTGAAACTGCATATCTATTATGCAACAAGACAAGTGTCAGCTCCGGTGGTAGCTGCGCGTAACATCACTATCTGTAGCGGTAATACAGCTACGCTGACTGCAACAGCCAGTCCGGTGGCTAAACTGGAATGGTACGATGCGCCTGTCGGCGGACAAAAAGTGTTCGAAGGAGCCTCCTTCATTACGCCGGCGCTGACAGCTACAAAAACATATTATGTACAAAGCGTGCGTACCAGCAATGATTGCGCTAATCCAAACAGAGTGTCTGTAACGGTAAGCGTGGTGCCGGGCCTGGTAGCGCCAACAGTCAATAGCGCTGCAATCTGTGCTGGCCAGCAGGCTACGTTGACGGCCAATGTAACCGGTTCGAACATACAGACCCGCTGGTATAGTGCACCGACCGGAGGTACGCTGTTGTTTACAGGCACCACATATGTTACCAATGCGCTGAGTACAGATACGGCGTTCTACGTAGAGACGGGCAATGGCGCCTGTACCTTGTCATCAAGGGTGAAGGCAACTGTAACGGTAGGTGGCAGTGCTCCTGCTCCTGTACTGGAAGCGCAGAACGTAAACATCTGCGCCGGTAGTGTAGCCACCTTTAAAGTAACGTCGGCTACAGCAGGTATTACCTACAAATGGTATACGGCTTTGACCGGCGGTACACCTGTAGATACAGGTGCAACGTTTACTACGCCGCTACTCTCTGCTACCACAGTTTACTATGTAGAAGCAAGCAGCAATAGCTCTGCATGTAGCCAGGCCAGTGCAAGAGTAGCAGCTACTGCTACTGTAGCTGCAAGACCTGCTGTTCCGGTACTGGTAAGCGATGATGTGGAAATATGTGCCGGTCAGAATGCCGTGCTGTTTATACAGAATCCGCAGAATAATGTAAGCTACCAGTTCTATACAGCGCCAACCGGCGGTACACTGGTATCTACCGGGCCTGTATTTGTAGTGACCGGAATTACAGGTAATGTTACTTTCTATGTACAAGCCGTAAATAATAATGGCTGTGTCAATGCAGGCGACCGTGTGCCAGTTGCTATCAGGGTATTGCCTGCTCCGGCAACGCCTGTGGTAACTGCACCTGCAGTTGCCGTATGCCCCGGATCAACCGTAACGCTCTCTGTACAAAATCCGAACGCATCGTTCGCTTATCGCTGGTATACTACGGCAACGGGTGGTACACCGGTAGATTCAGGCAGCAGCTTTACAACACCTGCTATCAATAGCGCTACCAATTATTATGTGGAAGCAGGTAATGGTAATTGCAGCAGCCCTGCAAGAGCGCGGGTGGCAGTGAGTGTATCTACGGCTCCTCCGGTTCCCGTGCTTGAATCTGACAATGTGAGCACCTGTACTGGTGGTACCGCTACCCTGCGCGTAATCTCCAATACAAATGGTGTGACCTATAACTGGTATACAGCCGCTACTGGTGGCACTAAGGTCTTTAGCGGTCCTGCGTTTGTCACCCCGGCGCTGAATAACAGTACGGTATATTATGTTGAAGCTGTAAGTACTAACAGCCAGTGTACAGGCACCAGTTCAAGAGTGGCGGTTACAGTAACAGTTGGTGTGTCTCCGGATGTACCTGTACTGACTGCCGCGAGTGTGAGGGTATGTGCAGGCCAGGATGTAACATTGTCTGTACAGCATCCACAGGCTGGAGTGTCTTATCAGTGGTTTGATGCAGTTACAGGTGGTACACTTGTCTTTACCGGCAGCAACTTTATGGTAACAGCCGTAAATGCAAATGTCAGCTACTACGTACAGGCGGCCTCAGGATCTACCTGTGTAAGCGCAAGCCGTGCTGCAGCAAGTATAACAGTAGATGCAGCAGCGCCGACACCGGATGTTGTAGCGGCCAATATGATTACCTGTGTAGGTGGTACTGCAACATTCAATGTCCTGAATCCGGATGCAGCACTAACCTATCGCTGGTACAATGCTCCTGCGAATGGAATACTGCTCGCTTCCGGACCCGAATAT